>DWWO01000027.1 GCA_019119675.1 Candidatus Mediterraneibacter faecipullorum
CAAGGTCGGGGTCGCGGGTTCGAACCCCGTCTGTCGCTCTGAATTAAGCACTTGAGATTCCGGAATGGGGTTCAGGTGCTTTTTCTTTTATCAGACAATACCCGCTGTACAGGAGAATAGGTTCATGAAAAAGCTGACAATAAGAGAAATCATAGTAGTTGCGAGCATGTTGTTCGGGATGTTCTTTGGAGCGGGAAATCTGATCTTTCCGGTCTCTATGGGACAGCTTTCCGGAAGTAATATGTGGCAGGCAGCAGCAGGATTCCTGATCCCCGGCGTGGGCCTGCCGCTCCTGGGCGTTGCTGCACTGGGGATCAGCCGTCAGGACGGGCTGCTGGAGCTGAGCAGCCGGGTGGGCAGAAGGTACGGCCTTTTCTTCACGTGTGCACTGTATCTGACGATAGGCCCTTTTTTTGCCATTCCCAGATGTGCCACTGTGTCATACACGGTAGGAGTGGAGGGAATCACGGCAGGTGCTTCCCACACAGCGGGACTTGCGGTCTTTTCGTTTCTTTTTTTTGCGCTTGTCCTGTTTTTCTCGCTGCGGCCGGGGGAGATCATGACATGGATCGGAAAAGTGCTCAATCCTCTGTTCCTTCTCTTTTTGGGGATTCTGCTTGTCAGAGCACTGGCATCGCCGGCAGGAGCGATCCGTGATGTGGCGCCGGAAGGCGGATATGTACATGGCGCTTTCTTTACCGGACTGCTGGAAGGATACAATACAATGGATGTTCTTGCGGGACTTGCATTTGGCATCGTGGTCGTGGATGCTATACGGGGGCTGGGTGCGGAAGAACCGGGAGAGATCGCGAAAAGTACGGTGAAGGCCGGTCTCTTCAGCTCTCTCCTGATGGCACTGATCTATGTGATGGTCACTGTGATGGGCGCGCAGAGCCGGGGAGTATTTCCTGCTTCGGAGAACGGCGGAGAGGCTCTTGCAAAGATTGCCGGTTATTATTTCGGAACAGCCGGAGCGCTGATACTTGCAGTTACAGTTACGGTAGCATGCTTAAAGACGGCGGTAGGTCTGATCACAAGCTGTGGCAGGACTTTTGTCAAGCTGTTCCCCGGCGGCCCCTCTTACCGGATCTGGGCGGCTGCATTCTGCGTGCTGTCCTTTCTGATCGCTAATCTGGGGCTCAATACGATCATTGCATATTCCATGCCTGTGCTGATGTTCCTGTATCCGCTGGCGATCGTGCTTATCGCCCTGACATTTTCAGACCGGCTTTTCCATGGGAAAAAGGGTGTGTATCAGTGTGTGATGGCTTTTACGGCATTTGGAGCTGTTTTTGATTTCCTGCGTGCGCTCCCGGATGACATCAGTTCGCTGCCGGTGATCGAAAGGATCACGGAGACGGCTGCTTTGCTGCTTCCGTTTTCAGAGCAGGGGTTTGGCTGGGTATGTCCGGCGCTGGCAGGATTTATCGTCGGATTTTTATGCAGTCATAAATCCGACCTTTGATAATGATTTTCATTGCGGTGAACAGTACCGCTATGCTATACTGTGGATACTGAACGGAAACAGGATGCAGAAAAGAGGAGTTTGGATGAAAAAGATCAAGATCGGCCTGCTTGGCCTTGGAACAGTCGGAACCGGTGTATACAAACTGATCAGGATGCGCTCGGATGTAATGGAACAGACAGTCGGCACGCAGCTGGAGATCAAGAAGATACTTGTCCATAATAAGAATAAAAAAAGAGAAGGAGTGGACGAAAGTCTGCTGACCGATGACTGGAAAGAAATCCTTGAGGATGAAGAAATCCAGATCATCATTGAAGTGATCGGCGGTATGGAACCGGCTAAGACGATGATCATGGAGGCGCTGCGCGCCGGGAAAAATGTAGTCTCTGCCAATAAAGATCTGATCGCAGAGGAGGGAAGGGAGCTGTTCGACGCTGCCAGGGAACATGGGAAAGATTTCCTTTTTGAGGCTGCAGTGGCAGGCGGTATTCCTATTATCCGTCCTCTGAAACAGTGCCTGGCAGCCAATGAGATTTCAGACGTGCTTGGCATCGTAAACGGCACGACCAACTATATCCTGACGAAGATGTTTGAGGACGGAATGGAATTCGGTGACGCGTTAAAGCAGGCGCAGGAGCTGGGATATGCCGAGGCTGATCCCACAGCGGATGTGGAAGGACTTGACGCAGGGCGCAAGGTAGCGATCATGGCATCCATCGCATTTCACTCGAGAGTCGTGTTTTCGGATGTTTACACAGAAGGCATTACAAAGATCACAGCGGCGGATATTGCCTATGCGAAAGAGTTTGACAGTGTGATCAAGCTGCTCGGTGTCGCACGTAATGCAGTGGACGGGATTGAAGTGGGCGTATATCCGGTGATGCTGTCAAAGGATCATCCGCTTGCATCTGTAAGAGAGTCTTTCAATGCAGTGTTTATCCACGGTGATGCGGTGGACGATGCCATGTTCTACGGAAGGGGAGCCGGTGAGATGCCTACAGCCAGCGCGGTGGTCGGAGATGTGATCGACGTGGCAAGAGATCTTATGTATAATTGTACCGGAAGGATCAGCTGCACCTGTTACCGGCAGATTCCGGTGAAAAATTTTGGAGAGGTTCAGAATAAATTCTTCCTGCGCATGCAGGTGGAGAACCGTCCGGGTGTGCTGGCCCGGATTGCTCAGGTGTTCGGAGAGCATAAAGTGAGCATAGCAAGAGTTGTCCAGAAAAATGCACATTCGGACCGCGCGGAACTGGTCATCGTGACAGAGAAAGTAAAAGAACGGCATATGAAAGATGCCACAGAGGAACTGAAGCAGATGGAGAGTATCTATGAGATCAGCAGTGTGATCCGCGAGTATTGACAGATCCGGCGCAGCTTTAAGGACGATGCGGGACAAAAACGATGCGTTGATCCGCAGATGTGCTGCCGTAAATGAAAAGCAGACAAGGTGAGGTACCCAGATGGAGAAAAGAAGCCAGCCGATCGGATTTCTGATAAAACAGATCAACAATGTATACGAGAAAGATCTTAATGAACGGTTAAAGAAGCTCGGTATCACATCATCGCAGTGTGCGGTTCTGGATTATCTTTTCCGTACGAGTAAGGAAGAGGTCAGCCAGCGCGATGTGGAGAAGAATCTGAATCTCAAAAATCCGACCGTGACAGGGATCCTGAAGCGCCTGGATGAAAAAGGCTATATTCTATGCGTGCCGAATGCGCATGACAGGAGAAAGAAAAATATTTATCTTACGGAAAAGGCATATGACATCCAGAGGAGAATGGATATTGACCGGAGAAAACTGGATCGGGAGCTGACGCGAGGGATGACCAAAAGAGAGGTTAATGCATTGAGGAAAAATCTGGAGAAGCTTCTGTATAATATTGCAGATCCATGATAAAGGAGGAGACTATGAGTTACGCAGATAAAGTGTTTATCGATATGTGCCGGGATATCATTGATAACGGTACAAGTACAGAAGGGGAGAAGGTGCGCCCGGTATGGGAGGACGGCACTTCCGCTTATACGATCAAGAAATTCGGAGTCATCAACCGGTATGACCTTTCAAAAGAGTTTCCGGCGCTCACGCTCCGGCGCACGGCTATCAAGAGCTGTGTAGACGAAATGCTGTGGATCTGGCAGAAAAAGTCTAACAATGTGCATGAACTGAAAAGCCATATCTGGGACAGCTGGGCGGATGAGACCGGATCGATCGGAAAAGCATACGGCTACCAGATGGGGGTAAAACATCAGTATAAAGAAGGAATGATGGATCAGACGGACCGTGTGATCTACGATCTGAAGAATAATCCGTACAGCCGGCGTATCATGACGAACATCTATGTGCATCAGGATCTTCATGAGATGAATCTGTATCCGTGCGCATACAGCATGACTTTTAATGTGACCAAAGAGAAAGACAGTGATGTGCTGACCCTGAACGGCATCCTCAACCAGCGCTCGCAGGATGTGCTGACAGCCAACAACTGGAATGTGTGCCAGTATGCGGTACTGCTCCATATGCTGGCCCAGGTGTGCGGCATGAAGGCAGGGGAGCTGGTCCATGTCATTGCTGACGCACATATTTATGACCGGCATATACCTATGGTTGAGGAACTGATCAAAAGAGAACCATATCCGGCACCGGATTTCTGGCTTAACCCTGAGGTGAAAGATTTCTATGAGTTCACTCCGGATGATGTGAGGCTGGATAATTATCAGACACATCCGCAGATGAAGGATATTCCCGTTGCGGTATAAGTATGGCACCTGAAAAAGATGTAACGCAGAAAGGCAGAGATATATGAAAGCAATATTAGCAGCAGACAAGAACTGGGGGATCGGGTACAACAACCATCTGCTCGTGAGCATCCCTTCTGATATGAAATTCTTCCGTCAGACAACTACCGGAAAAGTTGTTGTTATGGGACGAAAGACACTGGAAAGTTTTCCGAACGGGATGCCGCTGAAAAACCGGACAAATATAGTACTGAGCGGCAATCAGAATTATCAGGTAAAAGATGCTGTTGTTGTCCATTCTGAAGATGAACTGATGGAGGAACTGGAGAAATATGACACAGACGATATTTTTGTGATCGGCGGAGAGAGTGTCTACCGGATGATGCTGCCACACTGCGATACCGTTTATGTGACAAAGATCGACCGCGCGTTTCAGGCAGATACGTTCTTCCCGGATCTGGATGAGATGGATGAGTGGGTGATGACAGAAGAAAGCGAGGAGCAGACCTGTTTTGATCTGGAATTCTGTTTTACAAAATATGAACGCAGATAGAAATAGAAGGAAAGAGAGTAGAAGAAATGTGACCTCAGGAGCAGGGAGCAGATCATTTACTGCCATACTGCTCGCCGGGTGCATGGTATTTATGGCGGCAGGATGCGCGGGAACAGGCGGCAGTATAACAGCGCCCGGCAGTTCCGGTGATCCGGCAGAAAATGCTGATGTCGGGAAGGTCAGTGTCGTGACAACGATCTTTCCGCCTTACGATTTTGTCCGGCAGATCGCAGGAGATCAGGCAGATGTTAAAATGCTCCTGAAACCCGGTGAGGAGACTCATTCTTACGAGCCGACACCGCAGGATATCATCGCCATACAGAACAGCGATGTCTTTATTTATACCGGAGGGGAAAATGACGTATGGGTGGAAGATATCCTGAGCTCCATGCCGGATTCGGATATGGTGACGCTGCGCCTTGTGGACTGTGTGGATACAGTGGAAGAGGAACAGGTGGAAGGAATGAAGGGAAGTGCCGGGCACGATCATGATGAAGCGGATTATGACGATGTACACAATAGGCATACGGATGGAGCAGACAGCGGGGAAGACGCGAAAGAGTCTCCGCACGAGGTGGATGAGCATGTCTGGACATCTCCGGTCAATGCCTCTCTGATCGCGGAACAGATCAAAAATGTTCTCTCACAGGCAGATCCGGATCATAGTGAGATGTATGCAGAAAACACACTCGCCTATCAGGAACAGCTCTCAGAGCTGGATGGGCAGTTCCGCGAGGTTGTGGATCATGCAAAGAGGAACATTATGATCTTCGGTGACCGTTTCCCGTTCCGGTATTTTGCCGACGAGTACGGACTGAAATACTATGCGGCGTTTCCTGGATGTGCGGGTGATACGGAACCCAGTGCCGCGACCATGGCATTTCTGATCGAGAAGGTGAGAGAAGAGCAGGTGCCGGCAGTCCTGAAGATGGAACTGAGCAACGATGACATTGCTAATGCGGTCGCAGAGGCGACGGGAACCGAGGTGAAAGTGCTCTACAGCTGCCACAATCTGTCCGCAGATGATCTTGAAAACGGGGAAACATACCTTTCCATGATGCAGAAAAACGTAGAGACTCTGAAGGAGGTACTAAACTGATGCCCCTGATAAAATGTGAAAATGTCTCCATCGGCTACGAAGGGCAGACGGTGGTTAAAGATCTGGATTTTGCAATAGAAAAAGGCGATTATCTGTGTATTGTCGGAGAAAACGGTTCCGGCAAAAGTACGCTTGTAAAAAGTCTTCTCGGACTGAAAAGTGTAGAAAAAGGACGGATCGCCTATGGAGACGGGCTGAAGCAGAACGAGATCGGTTATCTGCCCCAGCAGACAGATGCGCAGAAGGACTTCCCTGCCAGCGTCTATGAGGTAGTCCTCTCCGGGCGGCTGAACAGCCGTGGTTTCCATCCTTTTTATACTGCGATGGACCGGAAACAGGCGCTGGAGAAAATGGAACTTCTCGGGATACGGGATCTGGAGCGGCAGTGCTTCCGGGATCTCTCGGGCGGACAGAAGCAGAGGGTACTCCTTGCACGGGCTCTGTGCGCTACCAAGAGCCTGCTCCTGCTTGACGAGCCGGTGACCGGACTGGATCCTATCGTGACCGGTGAATTCTACGGGCTGATCCGCAGGATCAACCGGGAGTCGGGCATTGCTGTAGTGATGGTTTCCCATGATATCGAGAGCGCCGTGGAAGATGCGACACATATCCTCCATCTTCAGGAGACAGCCCTTTTCTTCGGAACGACAGAAGACTACAGGAAGAGCCGGATCGGCAAAACATTTCTGGGAGGTGTGCATGATGGAAATGATCATTGAGATGTTCTCTTATCCTTTCATGGTGCGCGCCTTTACCGTGGGAGCGCTGGTTGCGCTGTGTTCCGCCCTTCTCGGAGTCAGCCTTGTGCTGAAGAGGTATTCCATGATCGGTGACGGTCTCTCCCATGTGGGATTTGGTGCCCTTGCGATCGCGGCGTCCCTGAATGTGGCGCCGCTGGCTGTAGCGATCCCGGTCGTTATCGTGGCGGCTGTACTTCTTCTCCGTATCCGTGGAAACAGCCGGATCAAAGGCGATGCAGCGATCGCGCTGATCTCTACCGGTTCGCTTGCGGTGGGCGTGATGGTGATCTCCATGACGACAGGGATGAACACGGATGTGTATAACTATATGTTCGGAAGTATTCTTGCCATGAGTGAGGAGGATGTGCGGCTGAGCGTGGTCATGGCAGTGATCGTTCTTGTGCTGTTTGTGTTTTTTTATCACAAGATCTTCGCCATTACATTTGATGAGACATTTGCGCAGGCAACGGGAGTGAAAGCAGATCTGTATAATACTTTGATCGCCATACTGACAGCAGTGACGATCGTGCTAGGCATGCGTATGATGGGAGCGCTTCTCATCTCCAGCCTGATCATATTTCCTGCTCTTACATCCATGCGTGTGTGCAAGACTTTTAAGAGTGTGGTCATCAATTCAGCGCTGATCTCTGTGGTGTGTCTGGTGACGGGGATTACGGTCTCCTATGTGTGGGGCACGCCGGCGGGGGCCAGTGTGGTCATGGTAAATATCGCGGCTCTGCTGATCTATACCCTGATCGGCCTGATCAGGAACAGAGGAAAATGATGATGGTAATGGCAGGGATTTTCGGCGTCGTTCTGATGGCGGTTTTGGGCACCTATTATTTTCGGAATAAGAAAAGACACAGAAAAACGGCACTTTTCTGTAAGGCACTTGCTACATCTGTTTCAGGTCTTCTTCTGCTTGGATATCTGTATGGGGCGCGTACAGGGGAATCTGCCGGCGGAGTTCTGTCCGGATGGGCGGACGGAGTGATCCTTGAGGCCGCATTTGCGGGCACCCTCGCGGCGATCGTATTCTATATGGCTGCGGATGTGCTGCTGGAGTGCAGATTTATATGGGGAGCGGTGTGCTTTGGCATCGGGCATATATGCATGGCGGCAGGCTTCTTATTAAGCGGAGAGTCTGTGCTGCATCCGGAGAAAAACGGCGGCTATACTGTCGACACCGGCCTGTTCTGTCTGGCGCTGGCTGTCTTCGCGGCACTCATGGCATCCGCATGCGCAGCACTCCATAGATATTTCCATTCGCTGAAGAAAAAGAAACTGTTTTATCCCCTTCTGGCTTATGTCCTGATCCTGAGTCTGATGGCAGCCCTTGCCGTGACGGCAGGCGGATTGATCCCGGCGGCGGGCGGTCTTTGTTTTGCGGTATCTGACGTGCTTCTGGGCAGGAACCGGCTGGGAAAGCGCAGGAGTGCGGTGTGCGGCGCTTTTGTACTGATCCTGTATTATGCGGCGGTGTATCTTTTTGCCATGCGGCTGTGGATTTGAATGATAATATTGAAAGGATAAAGATATGGCATTGTTTCATGCGATTTATAATATACTATGGGGTGATCTGATCACGATCCCCCTGCCGGGAGGCAGCACACTGGGACTATCCCTGCTCGTGCTGATCCTTGTTCCTGCGGGAATTTATTTCACGATACGTACCAGATTTCTCCCCTTCCGGCTTTTCCCCGAAATGGTGAAGGTGACGCTGGAGAATAATAAGAAGATCGAAGAGGAAGAGCGGGAGGGTATCTCAGGTGTACAGGCGCTGATCGTATCTACCGCATGCCGTGTGGGGATGGGCAACCTGGTCGGCGTGGTGGCTGCAATTTCTGCAGGAGGCGCAGGCGCTGTATTCTGGATGTGGGTGATCGCGCTGGTCGGTTCTTCGACGGCCTTTATAGAGGCGACCCTTGCACAGATCTATAAGGAGAAAGACCCGCTCTACGGCGGATACAGGGGCGGCCCGGCTTATTATATCCATGCCCTGTTTATTAAAAAAGGAAGTAAAAGAAAGAAATCCATACTGGCTGTACTATTCGCTGTATCCGGTCTGATCTGCTGGTGCGGCATCGGTCAGGTGATCAGTAACTCTATCTCGTCATCTTTTGAAAATGCATTTCAGGTCCCGCCGGTCTATTCGACCGTTGTTCTTGTGGTGATCGCGGCAGTCATTGTCCTGAGAAAAAATGCAACGGTGAAAGTACTGGATATCATAGTTCCGATCATGGCGGCGTGCTACTTCTTTATCACGATCTTCATCATCGTGACAAATGCGGGTCAGCTTCCGGCAGTATTCGGAAGGATCTTTTCGGAAGCATTCGGCATCCGCCAGGTTGTGGGCGGCGGGATCGGCGCCGTGATCATGAACGGAGCCAAGAGAGGCCTTTTCTCTAATGAAGCCGGATCGGGCTCTGCACCCTGTGCAGCTGCTGCGGCAGATATCAGCCATCCTGCAAAAGAAGGGCTTTTGCAGGCGCTGGGGGTCTTTATTGACACCCTTGTGATCTGTACCTGCTCCGCTATGATCATGCTTCTGACACCGGAGCCCATGACGAAAGGGCTTGAGGGGATGGATCTGCTCCAGGCAGCAATGCAGTATCATCTCGGGGAGTTCGGCGTTATCTTTATCGCGGTGATCCTGTGGCTGTTCAGTTTTTCCACATTTCTCGGCATCCTGTTCTATGCCAGATCAAATGTGGCGTATCTCTTCGGTGACAACTGGATCTCCCAGACGTTATACAAAGTGCTGGCTCTCGTCATGCTCTTCGTCGGCGGCCTGGCAGCGTACCAGTTTGTGTGGGATCTGGGAGATTTCGGAGTAGGGCTCATGACCGTGTTCAATATGATCGCGCTCATCCCGCTGGCGCCGAAAGCACTGGCGTCGCTTAAAGATTACGAGCAGAATGTGATGAAGAAGAAAGAAAAATCAAATATGCCTGATTAAAAAAGATCAAGAAAATGTGATTGACATAGTTAAAAATACACACTATAATGTATTTAAATTTTTAACTATCAGAAATGCAGTGACAGGGAGGAGTACATGATCTTCGGATGCACAGAGAGAAGATGGATGGTGTAAATCTTCGTGAAGAGATTATGGAAGTAGCCTTCGAGCAGTGGACTGAACGTACTTATTGCATGGCAGCGGAGTATTGAATCATCAGCGTTGATACAGGCGGGCTGACGCGGACAGTACAAGTAGGCTTCAACGTTTTCCCACGTTACAGGGAGGCGGTATCGGATGACAGCGGCGATCAGAGAAAATGGCTGATCAGATTGATTCCCGTACCGGCAGAGAGCAGAGATTATTCTCTGAATTCAGGTGGTAACACGGATGAAGGATTCGCCCTGAGCATATGATGCTCAGGGCTTTTTTTATTTACCAGCGGATTTTGTTCCCTGCTAAATAAGTCCGGAGCACCCGTTTTGCAAAGAGGAGGTATGAAATTGAGACAGATCACAGGAAACAAGTTACTGGTAAGAGCGTTAAAAGAGGAAGGAGTGGACACGATCTTCGGCTATCCGGGAGCGTGCACCATTGATATCAGCGATGAGCTGTACAAACAGGATGACATCAGAGTTATTCTCCCACGCCATGAGCAGGCACTTGTACATGAGGCTGATGCATATGCAAGGACGACAGGAAAAGTGGGTGTGTGTCTGGTGACGAGCGGACCGGGCGCGACAAATCTGGTGACAGGACTTGCAACCGCAAACTATGACAGCGTCCCTCTTGTCTGTTTTACGGGACAGGTGGCAAGACACCTGATCGGAAATGACGCATTTCAGGAAGTGGATATCGTAGGTATCACGCGCAGCATTACAAAATACGGAGTGACTGTGAGAAACCGTGAGGATCTCGGACGTATTATTAAAGAGGCATTTTATATTGCGCGGACAGGGCGCCCGGGACCGGTGCTCATCGACCTTCCGAAAGACGTAATGTGCGAGCTGGGAAGCGCGGACTACCCTGACACTGTAAACATCCGCGGATACAAGCCGAATACAAGCGTGCATATGGGGCAGCTGAAGCGTGCCCTCAAAATGCTCAAAAAAGCGAAGAAGCCTCTTTTCCTTGCAGGCGGAGGTGTGAATATTGCCCGGGCGAACAAGATATTTACAGAAATTGTAAATAAGACGAATGTTCCTGTGGTAACAACGATCATGGGACGTGGAGCAGTTCCGACCAGTCATCCGCTGTATATCGGAAACCTGGGCATGCACGGGCAGTATGCGGCAAATATGGCGGTAGGCGAGTGTGATCTTCTGTTTTCGATCGGAACGAGATTTAATGACCGTATTACAGGAAAGCTCCATGCTTTTGCACCTAATGCACAGATTGTCCATATTGATATTGATACAGCGTCGATTTCCAGAAATATCCATGTCCATGTACCGATCGTTGCGGATGCTCTTGAGGCTGTGACTAAGATGAATGAGTATGTGGAGAAATGTGAGACAAAAGAATGGCTGGAACAGATCAAAGCATGGAAAGAAGAACATCCGCTGACGATGAAAGACAGGGGACATATGAGCCCGATGGATATTATCCAGGAAATGAACTGCCAGTTTGATGACGCTATCATCACGACGGATGTAGGGCAACATCAGATGTTTGTCACTCAGTATGCGGAGATCACAGAGAAGAAACAGCTTGTCACATCCGGAGGACTGGGAACTATGGGATATGGCTTCCCTGCGGCGATCGGCGCGAAGATCGGAAACCCTGACAAGACCGTTATTGCTATCTCAGGAGACGGCGGTATGCAGATGAATATTCAGGAGTTTGCTACAGCAGTGCTTGAGGAGCTGCCTCTTATCCTTTGTGTGTTCAATAACGAGTATCTCGGCATGGTGCGCCAGTGGCAGAAGCTCTTCTATGGTAAGCGTTACGGTATGACAAACTTGCGTGCAGGCGCTTTGTACCGCAGGACGAACGGAGAGGAGATGCCGGAGTACACGCCGGATTTCGTGAAGCTGGCAGAGAGTTATGGCGCGAAAGGAATCCGTGTCATGAAGAAAGAAGATATTGCGGCAGCGTTTGAAGAAGCTAAGAAAAATACAAAGACACCGACATTGATCGAATTTATCATCGATCCGGAAGAAATGGTCTACCCGATGATCCAGCCGGGCGGAACTCTGGAAGAGATGATCATGGATTGTTAGAGGAAGGGGTGCATGAGAATGGATAACACAATGAAAAAAAGATGGATTTCCCTTTATGTTGAAAATCAGGTAGGCGTGCTCTCCAAGATTTCCGGGCTTTTCTCCGGAAAGTCCTACAATCTGGACAGTCTCACCGTAGGAACAACGGAAGACCCTACTGTGTCGAGGATGACGATCGCAACAGTCAGCGATGACGAGACATTCGAGCAGATCAAGAAACAGCTCAACCGTATGATAGAAGTGATCAAGGTGATTGATTTTACTGATATATTTGTCAGGATGAAAGAAATCTTATATGTAAAGGTCATGAAGTGTTCCGTAGCCGATAAGGTAGAAGTATTCCAGATCGCGGAGACGTTCAAGGCGAAAGTGATCGATTACGGAAGAGACAGTGTGCTTGTGGAATTCGTGCAGACGGCGACCAAGAACGATGCAGTGGTGAAGCTGATGAAAGAAGAGTTTAAGACCATCGAAGTGGTCAGAGGAGGAAGCGTGGGGATTGAGTCTATCAGTATGATGGAACGATAGTTCAGAAAATAGAGCGCACTCTTGATTTTTATTAATCACAGTATTATAATGGTCACCGTAGAGTAATGACAGACTTTTCCAAGCAGAGGAGGAAATACAATGGAGAAGAAAAATCTTGACTGGGAAAATATGGGATTCAGCTACATGCAGACTGACAAACGGTATGTGGCAAACTATAAAGACGGCAAATGGGATGACGGTGCTCTGATCGATGATCCGAATATCGTGATGAACGAATGTGCGGGAGTTCTTCAGTATTCACAGTCTGTTTTTGAGGGACTGAAAGCGTATACAACAGAGGACGGACATATTGTTACATTCCGGCCGGATCTGAATGCTTCCCGCATGGTAGATTCCGCAAAACGTCTCGAAATGCCGCCGTTCCCGGAGGAGCGTTTCGTAGACGCTGTAGAGCAGGTTGTTAAAGCAAATGCAGCGTATGTTCCGCCGTACGGCTCAGGCGCTACATTATATATCAGACCATACATGTTCGGGATCAACCCGGTTATCGGTGTAAAACCTGCCGATGAGTACCAGTTCAGGATCTTTACGACTCCGGTAGGCCCGTACTTCAAGGGCGGCGCAAAGCCGATTACGATCTGTGTATCAGACTTTGACCGCGCGGCGCCGCACGGGACAGGACATATCAAAGCAGGACTCAACTATGCGATGAGCCTTCATGCGATCGTGACAGCCCATGCAAACGGCTTTGACGAGAACATGTATCTTGACTCTGCTACAAGGACAAAGGTGGAGGAGACAGGAGGAGCTAACTTTATCTTTGTCACAAAAGACAATAAAGTCGTAACACCTCATTCCGATACGATCCTTCCGTCCATCACGAGAAGATCTATCATGTACGTGGCAGAGCATTATCTCGGACTGGAAGTAGAGGAGAGGGATGTATACTTTGATGAAGTGAAAGATTTCGCAGAGTGCGGACTGTGCGGAACGGCAGCTGTTATCTCCCCGGTAGGAAAGATCGTAAACCATGGCGAAGAGATCTGTCTGCCGAGCGGCATGGAGAAGATGGGGCCGGTTACCCAGAAACTTTACGATACATTGACGGGTATCCAGATGGGACACATCGAGGCTCCGGAAGGATGGATCAAAGTAATCGAATAATTTATATACAGAGAAGACTGGATTATTCGGCAGAGAAGCCCCCTATGCGGAGCTTCTCTTTGTTTTCAGGTAAAATGTGGTAGAATGAATTAATTATAATGATTGCGCAAAGTGTACTTTGAAGCGATAAATCGATAATATTGTCAGAAAAGTGAGGTGTGAACGATGCGGAAAATAAAATGGGGCGTTATGGGGACTGCCTACATTTTTGAACGCGACACGGCAAGAGGAATGGAGCTTGCAGAGAACTGTGAACTGACTGCCATAGCAGGGCGCAGTGTGGAAAAAGCGAAAGAATTTCAGAAACGATATGGATTTAAAAGAGCATATGGTAATTACGAAGAATTACTCAATGATCCCGAAGTGGAGGCTGTTTATATTCCTCTTCCGAATACAATGCACTATGAGTGGACGATCCGGGCGCTTCATCATGGAAAACATGTCCTCTGCGAGAAGCCTCTGGCGCCAAGTGCAGAGGAAGCAAAAGAAATGTTTCAGGTTGCAAAGGAAAATAATGTATTTCTTATGGAGGCTTTTGCCTATCAGCACAGCCCTTACATTAAAGAGATAAAAGAAGTGATTGATTCCGGTGAGATCGGTGAACTCAGATATATTGAGGCTGCATTGATCACTTCAGATTATGACCACAGCAACATTCGAATGAGGAAAGAAACGCTCGGCGGGTGTATGTATGATCTGGGCGTTTATGCGGCGAGCTTTGTACAACGGATGACGGGAAAAGAACCGGGAAGAATCGATGCGGTGAGCAGCTTCTCGGAAGAGAAGATCGACACCTTTACTACTGCTGTATTTGAATATGAAAGCGGCATGAAAGCGCACATAGACTGCGGAATGGTCCTCGAAACAGAGAAGAACTGTTCTCTTGACCGTTTTCAGATCCATGGCTCGAAAGGCTCTTTAGTATCTGTGGATTTCGGATTCAATGCGCCGGGAACATTGTCATACAAGATCCGGACATATGACGGCAAGGAAGAACTGAGGAGAGTGGAAGTGCCGAACAATTACTGTCTGGAAGTTGAACAGTTTGGCCGCTGTATATGCGGGGAAGAGACTCCGTATGTGACGGAGAAATTCAGCACAGATCTGGCTGATACGGTGGATCAGATCCTGAATAAGACGGGATACCGGTAAGCATTCCGGCGGAACAGCGGGTAGATTCCGGTTTCATCTTTTGTTTGACAATCAGGAATCAGGATATTATTATAGAGCACAACTTGTTGACAGTGATTTTCAGAGAAAAGGTGAGATACTATGTTTATTGTGGCGTACCGGCTGATCAATCTCAGGAATAACTCCCGAAGAGATTCAACGGATTCCTATATCGCGGAGACTCTTCTGGCAAATATCAATGAGATTGATAAGCTGCCTATAGACAGTGTTGCGGAATTATGTAACATATCCAAGTCAAAACTTTCGAAGTTTGTAAAAAAGATCGGCTTTAACGACTACAAGGAATTCCGCGATCTGGTAAAGAATGAGAAATACAGATCCGGCTACTACGGGTATGAAGACAAACTTCCCATGGGGCGCTATATCGCAAAAGAAGGATGGGAACCTTACCTGAAGATCCTTCATCAGGATCTTGACTGTTTTACGGAAAAGACAGATCAGAATATGATCCGGCGTCTTGCAAAAGCCCTGTACGAACATGAAGAAGTGGCGACCTTCGGCAGCGTTTATTCACAGACTGCGGCCGTTGATTTTATGTACCGCATGGCAGAAGAGGGAAAATATATCCGGACATACACGTATGACCTGGAGCAGGAAGAATACATGAGAAACATGGATGAAGATACGCTTGTGATCATTTTTTCCAATTCCGGGCAGTACCTGTACGGAGACGGAATGAGGAAGATCGGGTATTTCAAAAGTTACCTGAAACGGACGAAAGGAGAGATTGCGCTTATCACCTCCAATGAGGATGCAGCGATGGATCCGATCGTGAAATATCCGATCCTCTATTCCTTTTCCACCAATGTACACAGTCAGATGCTCATGGAGCGTCTGGTCATGGAAATGATCATCTCGGAGTATAAGAAGCTGCTGTAATCAGAGTGCAGGACTATTGAAATGTCCTGCCAAGATATTCAACTGCTTCTTTTACATTCCGGCTGTCTGTCCTCAGCAGCTTATACTCATCACGCTCGGGGAGCCCGAAACTTGCTCCCGGCATGCGGAATGTCATGGCGCTGTCTGCTTCGATCTTTCCTGACATATGGTATGAGGAAATCCCCGTGTACGGCACGAGTTTCTCTATCACATTACGGCCGATGCCGCCGGCGGCAAGGATCTCGATCCTGCCCCGGCTTTCTTCATGCAGTTTTTTCAGCATGTCCCGGCCTTCCCAGGCAGTCGGTTCCTGACCGCTTGTGAGGATCGTATCGTATCCGAGTTCAATTACCTGTTCCATTGCTTTCATCGGATCAAGGCACACATCGAATGCACGGTGAAGTGCGATCTCCATTGTACCGGCGGTCTGTTTGAAACGGGCGAGCTGCTCTGTATCCAGCGTGCCGTCAGGAGTCAGGATACCTACAACGACTCCTTCGGCGCCGGCTTCCCGGAACATCTCTATCTCTTCGTTCAATTCATCACATTCATAAGCACTGAAGCAGTAGTCACCATAGCGGGGACGAAGGAGTACCCTGACTTTCAGGTCCGTATATTTTCTGATCTGGCGGAACAGCGGAAGCGACGGAGATACGCCTCCGATCACGAGATCGCTGCACAGCTCGACACGGCTGGCGCCGCCTTCCTGCGCGGCAAGAGCCGATTCTACACAATCTACACATGTTTCAAGAATATAATTTTCCATTTTCTTTCACCTCACATTTTATTGGCGTACTGCGCCTGTCTGAACAAAGAGTATATCACAATATTGTATCGGGAATGGACAAAATATTTAAAATAATGTATTTTTAACAAAATATATCAGAAGATAATAGGAAAATTGCATAAAAAAGTTTCCAAAAAGTAAAATTTTCAGGATCAAAAAATAAAAAAACTATAATCAAGATAGTTGTTATGCATAGCAAACAAAATCGAAAGGAGAATAAAGAGGATGAAATGTAAAGACATTTATGAGTGGCCGGAAAATTACGGGGATCCGGACTGGTTTATCCATGACCGTTTCGGGCTGTTCATCCATTTCGGGCTGTTTTCCGTGGCTGCAAGGCACGAATGGGTCATGACTCTGGAGCAGATCGGTGCAGAGGGATATAAGAAATACTTCGACAACTTTAACCCGGATCTGTTTGACGCACGGAAATGGGCAAAAATGGCGAAGGAGGCCGGATTTAAGTACGCGGTACTGACAGCGAAACACCATGAAGGATTCGCACTGTGGGATACACAGCTCTCGGACTACAAGATCACGAATACGAAATTCGGCCGCGACCTCGTCAGGGAATATATCGACGCTTTCCGCGAAGAGGGACTGAAGGTCGGAATATATTTCTCGCTCCTTGACTGGTATCATCCGGATTTCCTCGTGGACGGATATCACCCGGAGAGAAATAACAAAGAGTATATTGAAAGCCATCCCGGCGATATGGAATCCTACAGAAAATTTATGCACGGACAGGTAAGAGAGCTCCTGACGAATTATGGAACGATTGATTATCTCTGGTTTGATTTCTCTTATCCGCAGCGTGACTGGGGTGACTCTGTAGGCAAAGGAAAAGACGACTGGGGCTCTGAGGAACTGGAGAAGATGATCCTTTCCCTGCAGCCGGACATCATCATCAACGACAGGCTCGGACTGGGCAGGGGAGTAGGGACCCCGGAACAGTATCAGAGAAGTTCCAAAGCAGACAAGGACGGCAGACCGATCATATGGGAGGCATGCCAGACACTGAACAACAGTTGGGGATACGACAGGGATAACCTGAACTGGAAATCACCGGAAATGGTTATCAAGCTTCTGATCGATACGGTCTCCAAGGGCGGAAATATGCTGCTCAATATCGGGCCAAATGGCCGCGGCGAGATCGATAAGCGCACGATGAAGATCATGGATGAGGTCAGAGAATGGATGCGGCTGAACAAAGAATCCATCTATGGATGCGGACCGAGCGAGTACGAGGCTCCGGCGGACGCGAGATTTACACAGAGAGGCAACCATCTGTATCTTCACCTGTTTTCGTGGCCGTACCGTTCGCTTCTGATCAACGGACTGGGAGGAGAAGTAGAGTACGCCCAGTTCTTAAACGATCATTCCGAGATCAAATATATCCAGGATGAAGGTCTGTCGGGCAAGAGAAAATCTCATAAAGACCTGAATCTGGAGGTAACTGAAATTCATATCAAGGATAAGTTCGAGGACAAAGCGCTTCTTCTGACGCTCCCGGTCCAGAAACCGGACGTGACGGTGCCGGTCATCGAGTTTATCCTGAAAGAACAGGAGGACTAATCTATGTACTATATCATTGCTTCACACGGTACTTACGCGCAGGCATGCAAGGTAAGCTGTGAGATGATCACAGGCGCGGCGCCGTCTTTCGTGGATTTTGCATTTACGGAGGATATGACAAAAGAGACCGTGGAAAAGAAATACGAAGAGATCCTCGCTGAGAAAGGCGCGGACGACTGTGCGGCGATCATCGTAGATCTTCCGGGCGGCACCCCGTATAACGCTGCGATGAGGATCGTTTCGGAACATAAGAACATACAGCTTGTACCGGGACTGTGCCAACAGCTCCTCGTGCTTTTAAATTCCGGTGAGAGCCTCGGAGACGCAATTGCCCAGACAGGCGAGATATTTGCCGGCATTTCCGTAAAAGGCGGGGACAAGGCTGTTAAGGCGGACGCCCCGAAAGAGCCGGTAGAAAAGAACGGCATCGTAAACCTGCGTCTGGATGAGAGGCTGATCCACGGACAGGTGGCGACCTACTGGACACGTACTCTCCAGGCGGATCGTATCATCATCGCAGACGACGATGTGTTAAAAGACGAGATCGGCATGAGCGCACTGAAAGCTGCCGTTCCGTCAGGAGTCCATCTGAGCGTGCTGACGGTCGACAATGCGGCAAAACGTCTGAACGAAGGCAGATACAGCGGACAGAGAGTATTCCTTATCGTCAATAAGACAAAGACGATCTGCAGACTGCTGGATAACGGACTGAAAGTAAAAGAAGTAAATATCGGAAACATGGGAGAAAAAGAGGGAAGAAAGCAGATCAAGAAGTCTGTTTACTGTACGCCGGAAGAGATCGCGGATATTGAAGCTGTGGAGAAAAAAGGCGTGCAGGTCTACGCCCAGATGGTTCCGAACGACGAGAAAAAGACATTCCGTTCTTATCTGGACTGATGGAAACTGAATGAAACGAAGGAGGGTTTTTAAAGTATGGAAATACAGGTATGGCAGATTATTGCACTTACGATTTTATCAATGATCCTGATCTGGGACAGCTTATCAACGGCGATCTTCGACGGCAAGCCGATGTTTGCAGGTATCCTTGCCGGGATCATCATGGGAGACATTACAACAGGTCTGGCAGTCGGCGCGACACTTCAGCTGATGGTGCTCGGTGTCGGGACATACGGCGGATCGTCTATGCCGGATTACCTGACAGGAGCTATCGTGGGAACCGTTTTTGCAGTGACATCCGGACAGGGCGTTGAATTCGGGATCGGCCTAGCCGTTCCGGTAGGACTTCTGATGGTCAACCTGGATGTACTTGCCAGATTCTGCAACGTGTTCTTCGCAAAGAGAGTGGAGGTGGCGATCGACAGACTGGATTATCCGGCGATCAAACGGAATATCTGGTTCGGCATGATCCCGTGGGCGCTTTCCAGAGCGCTTCCGGTATTCATCATGCTGATCTTCGGCGAGGATATCGTAAATGCGATCGTAAATCATATGCCTGAGTGGCTGACAGGCGGCTTGAGCGTGGCAGGCGGACTGCTCCCGGCAGTAGGTATCGCGATCCTGCTCCGTTACCTGCCGGTTAAAAAGTACATTTCATTCCTGCTTCTCGGATTCTTCCTGGCAGCATATCTGTCAGTGCCGATGGTAGGCGTTGCAATCTTCGGAGTCGCTATGGCGGTCATCGAATTCAAAAAGAATATTGCGGGAAATCAGGTTGTAGCTGCAGCAAACACAGGTAGTTCACAGGAGGGACTGTTAGATGGAGAATATGAAGACTAACACAAATGAAACAAAGCTTACAAAAAAAGATATAAACAGTGTCAGCAGACGTTGGATCATGGGTTCCCAGATCACATGGAACTATGAGAAACAGATGGCGGTCGGATATCTCTGGGCAATGCTCCCGATCATCCGCAAGCTTTACAAAGATCCGGAACAGCAGAAAGAAATGTTAAAGACACACATCCAGTTCTTTAACACAACGCCCCATATGGGAGGTTTTATCTGCGGTATCGACGCTGCGACAGAGGAACATGAGGGCTTTAAGGCCAAAGAGACGGTAAGAGGCTTAAAGACAGGTCTGATGGGACCGTTCGCAGGTGTTGGCGATACACTGTTCGGCGTACTGTTCCCGACGATCTTCGGCTCTATTGCCGCATACATGGGACAGGAAGGCAGCATGGTAGGCGCGGTCATCTGGCTGCTTGTCAATATCGCGATCCTCATCCTGCGTACATTTACGACAGGGATCGGATACCGCGAGGGATCAAAGATCATTACATCAGCGAAAGACAAACTGGATGCACTCACAGCGGCAGCTACGCTTCTTGGTATTACCGTAGTCGGCGCGCTGGTCGCAACAGTGGTAAAGGCAAATGTGACAGCTACATTTACAAGCGGCGAGATCAGTGTAAACGGACAGGACATCCTCAACCAGATCATGCCGTGCCTGATCCCGGCTGCATTTGTCGGTTTTATCTACTGGCTGCTCGGAAGAAAGAAGATGAGCTCAACAAAAGCGATCATCCTCGTGATGGTGCTTGCGATTCTTCTCCATGTTGTCGGTATTCTTGGATAATGACAGCAGGGATGAAAGGTTTATATGGAACTTGAATTTTTTGACAAGGCAAGAGAAATAATGGAAAAGCTGGAGAATACCCAGCGGGACAATATACACAGGGCGGCGCTCCTGATATCTGAGTCTATCCGAAGCGGCGGCATCCTTCAGGCGTATGGAAGCGGGCATTCTTACGCAGCGGCCATAGAGGTGTGCGGACGTGCGGGAGGTCTGATCCCGTCCAAGCTGATCGGAGAACCGCAGTTCGGGGAGTTCGAAGCTGTAGAAGGAAATGCGTTTTATCTCATGAGGAAGGTAGATATACGCCCGGACGATATTTTTATTCTGATCTCCAATTCCGGGCGGAACCCGATGACTATCGAGATGGCGGATTACATTAAGAAGAAAGGAAATCCGCTGATCGTAGTTACCGCGCTGGATGTGTCGAAAGCGTCTGTATCCCGCCATTCCTCGGGTAAGCTCCTCTATGAATTTGCAGATGTAGTGCTGGATAATCAGTCTCAGTTCGGAGATGCGGCCCTGGATATCAGAGGTCTCGACTGTAAAGTGTGCGGAACATCTTCTTTTGCGGGATGTCTGCTGCTACAGCAGACAATGTATGAAGCTATCAGGGATATGGTAGAAAAAGGGTATGTTCCTCCGGTATACAAAAGTGCTAATATTGACGGGGGACCTGAATTTAACCACGCACTGGAAGCGGAATACAGTGGAAGGATCTGGCATAAATAAGAGACAGGACCGTTTCACTGCAGATAAGAACAGGAACAACCGGCAGTTATTCATGCGGGTTGTTCCTGTTTCTGTGTCTATAAGTTAAACAGCATAGTTGCGACATTGAAGTAGATGAGTATTGAGAAGATATCCACCAGCGTAGTGATAAGCGGGGATGCCATTATCGCAGGGTCGAGGTGTATCTTGCTTGCAAGCAGAGGCAGCATGCATCCGACCATTTTGGAAATGACAACAGTCCCGATCAGTGACAATGCGATGACGAGAGCGAGCCCTGCGTCATTGTACTGGATCATGATGCGGACACCGTTTGTCAGAGCGAGTACGGCCCCCACGATCAGGGAAATGCGGAACTCCTTGAAGATCACACGGAAGATATCTTTAAAACGGATCTGCGAGAGTGCAAGACCGCGGATGATCAGGGTCGAGCTCTGGGAACCGCAGTTCCCTCCGGTGTCCATCAGCATCGGGATAAACGATACAAGGAGCGGAATAGCGGCGAATGCATTTTCATATTTCGTGATGATCGTACCTGTGATGATCGATGTGAACATCAGGATCAGGAGCCACGGGATACGGTTCCTGGCATGGGCGAATACCGATGTTTCGAAATAAGTCTTTTCGCTGGGATTGATAGCCGCCATTTTAGTGATATCTTCAGTCGCTTCCTCTACCATAACGTCCATGGCGTCATCGAATGTGACAATACCGACCATCAGCCCGTCCGTATCCAGGACCGGGATGGCGAGAAAATCATATTTTGTGAAAAGCTTTGCTACTTCTTCTTTATCTGTATGTGTTTTTACCGAGATGATCTCAGTCTCCATGAGATCCCTGATCAGAACATCATCGTCTGTGGTCATCAGGTCTTTGGCGCTGACGATACCGGTCAGTCTGCGCCGTTCAGTCACATAGCAGGTATAGATTGTTTCTTTGTGTATCCCTGTTTCCTTGATATGTGCCATAGACTGTGCGACAGTCATATTTTCCCTGATGTCTACGTATTCTGTAGTCATAATGCTTCCGGCACTGTCTTCCGGATAGTTCAGGAGCTGATTGATGAGCGCCCTGTCTGATGTGCTGACAGTATCGAGGATGCGGTTGACCAGATTTGCCGGCAGCTCCTCGAGAAGGTCTACAGTATCGTCCATATACAGATCGTCCAGAAGTTCTTTTAACTCTTTTTCGGAAAACATTTCGACCAGATAGGTCTGCATGGAGCTTTCCATGTTGGCAAATACTTCCGCAGCCTTGTCCTTCGGGATCAGGCGGAAAGCCAGAGCCAGTTCTTTGTCATCCAGTTCGGAGAGCAGTGAGGCTATGTCCACCTCGTTCATTACATCCAGAATACTCCTCACAGCTTTGTACTGACGCTGCTGGAGAAGTTTTACAAAAATATCTTTGTTCATAGTAAGTACCTCTCTTTATGTTGTTTTTTGTCATTAAGCCGCATAAATGGCAACTGGCACCAGAGTCCATAACCTCACCTCCTTTGACAGCAGTCCACACCGTGCCGCATCAGCGCAACGTGCGCGCATGCGGGCGATGACAAGTGTGAACGAAAATTACAAATAAAAATCTCAAACAGAAAACTCCGTCACTGCCTGAACAATGACGGAGTCATAATAACCCATGAAAATAACCATGACCGGGATGCATCGTTCAAGCTTTAGTATCACAGGGCATATCAATTGCATTAGGCTGCACCTTCACGACACAGCCTGCTGACCATCTTATCGTGTCTCCACGATCTCGCGGCAGCAATCTTCGGGCATATCCCAATCCCTGTGGTAACCTCACCTACCGAATGATGTATTCTGTTTTTATACGTGTACATTGTAGTTCAATGAAATGCCGATGTCAAGAGAAAATTCTGCAGCATTCCGCGGCTTGAACATGTAACAGTTCAGTTCGCGACATTTGCATTAAATACGTATTTATCAAGCCGGTCAAACGCTTCCTTCACTCTTGAGAGCGGAAGCGCCAGATTCATACGGATGCCGAACGGGCAGTGGAACGGGCGGCCGTCCTGCCAGAGTACGCCGACTTCCAGCCCTGCAGTCTGGAGTTCATCGATCGTCCGGTCATGTTTCTTGCACCATTCTTCACAGTCCAGAAGGAGCATATAAGTGCCCTGTGGCTTTATGACTTTCACTCCCTCAAAATGATCCTGGATGAATTGGTACGCATAATCTATATTTCCCGTGAGTACTTCGCAGAGCTGATCAACCCATTCGTATCCCTCCGGCTTATATGCGCCGATCAGGGCATACATGGACAATACGTTCATATTGTTATAATGCGGCAGGGAGGTTTCCTTGTCCATTCGGTCTCTGAGCCATTTGTTATATATGATATGATAGCTCCCGATCAGCCCGGCAAGGTTGAAAGTCTTGGACGGTGCATAGAGCGCGATCGTCCGCTGTTTCGCATCTTCGGAAACACTCTGGGCCGGTATATGTTTATGACCTGTAAGGATCAGATCAGACCAGATCTCATCGGAGACGACATAGACATCGTGCTTTCGATAGAGCTCCATCATCTTTTCAAGTTCTTCCCTTTCCCATACTCTTCCGGTCGGATTATGAGGGGAGCAGAGGATGGCCGCATGGATCTTGTTCTCGATGATCTTTCTTTCCATATCTTCGAGATCCATGCGCCACATGCCTTCGTCATCCTGTACAAGCGGGCTGAGAACTATGTTGTAACCATTGTTAGTGAGAGCACCGGTAAATCCGATATATGTGGGCGAGTGGAGGAGTACGGAGTTGCCTTTGGAGCAGAGTACGTTGAGCGCGCTTACTACACCGCCCAGCACTCCGTTTTCATAGCCGATGTGCTCCTTTTTCAGTCCGGTGACGCCATTTCGTTTCTCATGCCACTGTATAATTTCTTCATAATATTCATCCCTCGGTACAAAATAGCCGTAGGCAGGATGTTTCACCCTCTCAATGATCGCTTCCGGGATCGTGGGGACCGTGGGAAAGTTCATATCTGCCACCCACATGGGGATACGGTCAAATCCCGGTTTCAGCTTTGCTTTTGCGAAATAGTCTGCACCGAAACCACTCTCCATATCAGGGGCGTCTACGGCGATCGCATCTTTTCCTTTTCTGTCCAGAATACTGGTAAAATCGTACTGCATATCCATCCTCTTTTCTTTTTACTATAGATGTTATTTTACAGAGTGTATTTTGAGTAAATCACAGCAGTGATTATCCAGAATTATAGTCAGGGTACAGCCTAAAGTCAAGCGGACGGAAATACTTTAGCCCTGGGGCATACATCTTTTATTTATCAGCTTTTTGTAAATATTTCGAAGGGGCCACGCCATATTCCTTCTTAAAACATTTACTGAAATAAAAAGGATCAGAGAAGCCGACAGTGGAGGACACCTGCTGCAGGTTTGTACAGCCTTGATCAAGATAATTTTTTGCGGACTGCATGCGCTGTTTTGTAATGTATCTGTTCAGGGACAGACCAGTCTCTGATTTAAAGAGCCTGCTAAGGTAATTCTCATTTATATAGAGCTGTGAAGCCAGCCATTTCACAGACATATGCTGATATGAGATATTTTCTGCTATAAGTTCCATGCATTTTTCTGTGATTTTATTTTGTGAGGAAATCTTATTTGCATCAATATATTCAAGGATTCTGCCAAAATAGCCTTTCAGGAAAGCAATACAGCTTTCGGCGTCATTATATTCCAGTATCTCGGCCAGAGGAGAAAAATGTTTTTGAAATACATCCTGCATCGCAATCCTGTTTTCTTGAAGGAACATGACACCTGTCATAATAAAATCAATCCGAAGCATATTGAAACTTTCAATAGAACCGATTTCGAGGGCATATATCAATGTAGAGGAAATCAGTCCCAGCAAGTCGTCAGAGCTGCCAATTCTCAGATATTTCAATGTATCAGAACGCAGAGTGTCAAAGTTGAATGACGAATCCAGTGACGAACGTATATACTCATCAAATGAAAGCACCCCTTTGTTAATAACAGATGGTGTGTACTGGTATAAAAATTTGGTATCATAGTAACAGCAGTAAAGATTGCTGGCTCCCTGATACTTCCTGCTGTAAAATACGGTAACGGGCAGATTCAGGTGAAATAGAAGATTATTGCGGATCATCTGCCCGATCAGTTCAATGCTTGGATTATTAAAACTCCTGTCGTCCTGAAATCCGAATATAACGATCAGGTTATAAAATGAATCAGAGAAAACAACCCAGTTCTGATAATCATAGAGGGAGTCTTCTATGGTATTTTTAGCTTTCTCTATCAGATCTTCTACGCTGCTTGCCCCTGTCATTTCGTCCGTGAAAGAATTAATATGGACTGAAAGAACCTGAAATTCCTGACCGCTGACCGGAATCTGATAGAAAGCAAAACGCTCTCTGATCTGTTCTTCGCTGAGAGGCTGACGTCCGCTTACGAGCCAATTCAGAAATTTTTCTCGGATCATATGTTCGCTGAGGAGTGCCTTATCCTTAAGAGTGTCAAGATACTGCCTCTCCTGCTGGGACGATTCCAGTCCTTTTAGGATCTTTTTGATAATTAAGCCCAGCTCTTCAGGATCTATCGGTTTGAGCAGATAGTGGTCTACCCCTGTGTTAAGGGCCTGCTGCGCACACCCGAAGCTGTCGTTCACCGTCAGTATAATGAACTCAATATGCGGGAAAGATGATTTGATTTTTTCGGCAAGAGTAAGTCCGTCCATATTTGGCATATTAATATCGCATATGATAATGTCAGGCGGGTTCTGGCTGATCTTGTCTAAAGCTTCATTGCCGTCAGAAGCATCTCCCGGTATTTCAAACCCCATGGAAGTCCAGTTCATTATCTGGTGCAGCCGCCGCACTATCAGCGGATCATCATCGATAAACATAATTTTGTACATATAAAATCCTCCTGATAATTACAGAATCTTAGGAAAAGAAACAATAACTTTTGTGCCCTGTCCCGGAACAGATTTCACTGTTACGCCAAAGGAAGAGCCGTATTTCAATCGGATACGTTCTCTGATATTCCTCAGACCGAAATGGCGGGGAATCATGGATGTCCCTTCATTGAAGATTGATTGAACAGCCTGCTCAGGAATCCCTCTGCCATCATCTGAGATTGAAATAAGCACTGCGGAACCGGCCAACTGTCCTTCAATGTGAAGATGACGGCCTTCCTTATACCCGGTAAAGCCATGTATTACCGCGTTCTCAACAATGGGCTGGAGCAGCATTTTCATAATTTTAAGATCCAGAATATCCTCTGCGATGGTTATAGTATACGTGAAAAGCTGCGGCGCTTTTATTAATTGAATCTCAAGATAATCGCGCACAAGTGCAAGTTCCTCCCGAATTGTTATAATATTTCTCCCCTTGCTTAAACAGCACGATAATATCTGCCGAGGTGATAAAGCATAGATAATGCCGGATCATTTTTATGATCTGTAATAAGACTGCTTATATTATCCAGGCAATTATAGAGAAAATGAGGATTGATCTGAGCCTGCAGCAGATTCAGTGCATATTCTTTTTTTTGTGTCTGCTCATCATAGATGCGAATGGTAAGATTCCTGATATTGTGGTTCATTTTTTTGAACCGCTCTGCTAAAAAACCGATCTCGTCCTTAGAGTTGATTTGTATATCGGCAGAGAAATCTCCATGACCTGTCCTGTCTGCATATGTAGTTAAAAGGGCAAGAGGTTTTGTGACACTCTGAGCGAGGACCGTAGTAAGGATTATGGTGACGATCAGGGCAAATATGCCGATGCATACGAGTATCAGAGTGAGCCCCAGTACTTCACGATATATACTATAGTACTCCAGCACATATACAATATGGTATTCACCGATTTCGGATGTAGTAGCAAGAACAAGGGAATCGTTCGAAGACAGGAAGAGGCGGTCTTTCGCGTACGATATTTCCTGGACGGTTTTCCACAGGTCATTTGAAACTGTCTGATGAAGTAGTTCCCGATCTTCGGATGAAAGGATGCACCTGTTATTATCGATCAGATAGAGCTGCTCTTCATTTTTGTCGATAACTGAACGATAGGAATCATAAAACAATGATTCCTTAATATCAAATGAGAGGATGCCCAGGCATTCTCCTGTATTGATATCGATCAGAGATTTTGATATGTTAAAGGCGCTGTCTGTATCTTTGACCGAAGGAGAGCCGAGTATGATACGACCTTTCTGTGCTACAACATAGTCATAGTAGGTATCCATTTCAGCATCCGGAGTCCGGATAGAATCTGTATTGATATCATATATTTTGTCATCATAGGTGTGTATATATCCGCTGGATATATAGCTTTGAATATCCATGATATTGTAGACAGCAGAATGCATGGATGTTGTAAATAAATAATTTCCATAGGTGGAATCAGGATAATCTTCAGATATCGCATCCTGAAGTGCCGAGCTGGTAGAAAATGCTTTAATGTTGTACTGGATGTTTGACAGAATCTGATCAATCTGATCAGAGACGAGCATCAGTTTGTCTTCAGCATTTTTTACTGCCTCGGCTTTCCCGCTTCTTACAATAATGGTTCCGGATACGATAAGGACAAGAAGGAACGGTATCAGGATCAGAGGCAGGAAAACAGTGAGTATTTTTCGTTTTAAAGACAGAGATTCCCAGATGCTTTTTAACTTCATATTTGTGTCCACTCCCTTTTTGAATCCTGTTAATTTTGCGAGTTTAATTATATAACAGAGAAGGTATAATGAGTAGTATGTAAAAAAAGGATTTTTGTTTTTTCCATGCAAGGTCATAATTTTCCATTTGATTATTATGAACAAAATTTTATGATTAATTCAACGAAATACAAAATGCAAAAGCAAAGGAGGATGAACATGAAAAAGAAATGGATTTCAATGCTTTTGGCAGGAGCGATGATAATGTCCCTGTCGGCATGCGGAAACGGTGGGAACTCTGATAAAGCAGAAGATGACACATCGGAGGAAAAAGTTACGCTCAACGTATTGTTTAACGATACGGATGAGAATGTAGAAGCGGAGATGGAGTATGTGATGGATCATATTTCAGAAGTACTTCCGAATGTGGATGTCAAGCTTGAAATGGTGTCTGGAGATGCAGAGACGTATGAGACAAAAGTTCGAACAATGATCTCTGCGGGCGGAGATGGAATCGACGTATGGTGGGAGAGAGGCGGAAGCTGGGCAACTCCTATTCTTGAATCTGGAAGTGCGCTTGCCTTAGATGACTATCTCGAAGAAAGTGGATACTGGGATAAGGTGATCCCGTCAGCGGATAATGCAAAAGCAGATGACGGTCATATGTACGGTGTACCATTTGAAGATATTTCTTATGAAATAGTACTGTATAACAAAGCTATTTTTGAAGAATATGGTCTGAAGACACCACAGACTGTTTCAGAACTATATTCCGTTGTAGAAACACTTGCAGCTACAGATATCGTGCCCATTTCTGTCGGGGCAAAGGATGGGTGGCCGGCAGCGATGATGGTGGAGGGATTCGCTTATTCGGTAGATCCCGAGTGTACCGAGAAAATTGTGAATGGCGCGGCTTCTTTTACAGATGAAGCATATACACAAGCTGCGGAAGTTGTAAAAAACCTTATGGATAAGGGAGCGTTTTCAGAAAATGTAGCGTTAACAGGAATAGATGAAGCACTGCCGTTATTCGAATCCGGAAAAGCTGCAATGATGGTAAATGGTTCATGGGCAGTAGCGTCATGTGCAGAAAAAATGGGAGAGGATTTTGGATATTTCTATTTCCCGGTCATTAATGATTCAGACACAGATTCTTATGGCAAAAATGTTGCCGGCGGAGTAAAGCAGAACAGTGGAATGATGGTATACGCCGGAACGGAGCATCCTGACGAAGCGGCAGCCCTTTGCGAGGCGATAGCAGAACTGCGTTGCCAGTATGTATATGAGACGAACGGGAATCCGTTTACTGTGTATAAAGCGGATACAATGGGTTGGACATACAACGGTGATTTCGCAGAGCCGGTAGCTCAGCTTGCATCAGATATGCAGAGTTTTGAATACAGTTTTGGTCTGATCCAGGATGTAATGCCGACTGCGGCAGCAACTTCAGGCATCCAGGATGCGACGAGCAAGTTTATGACAAATGACGATGGGTACACGATAAATGACTATCTGTCAGATATGGACAAAGCAGTACAGGAAGAGTAGAAAAAGCAATAAAGACAGTACAGAGGCAGTGCAGATAAAACTGCACTGCCTCTGTCATGAAAGGAGACAGACATCATGAAGAAAGTTCTTGGAAATAAACGATATATTTTGATCCTTTCTGCTCCGGCCCTTATTTTAATGGCTGCGTTTGTTCTATATCCCCTTATTAACATTGTAATTATGTCCCTGCAGGAGACAAACGGGTTGACGCCGGCTGTATTTGTCGGATTTGAGAATTTTGTCAAGATTTTTCAGGATAGTTCGTTTTTAAAGGCAAATATCTGGTCGATCGGCCTGTGCCTGCTGGCAGTTATATTTAATGCGATCCTTGCAATAGCGGTCTCCATTTTGCTGAGTACATTAAGTTCGAGAGCTCAGAAGATATTGCGGACAGCTTTTATTATTCCGCTTGTCCTCTCCATTTCGGTTGTATCACAACTGTGGCTTGCTATATATCATGCTGATTGGGGCTTGCTTAATTCATTACTGGATAAGATTGGACTCGGATTTTTAAGAAATGACTGGCTGAGTAATTCTGATACAGCTATGATATGTATTGCAATTGTAGGGATGTGGTGGTCGTTCGGTCTGGATCTTCTTCTGTCTTATTCGGGAATCAGAGCAATTCCTGAGAGCTATTTTGAGGCAGCACAGCTTGACGGAGCCAGCTTCCCGGCAACTGTGCGGTATATTACACTGCCTCTTCTGAAAAATGTAGCAAAAACATGTGTTACAGTTTCAGCAGTAGGCGGACTGTATACTTTCCCTCAGGTCTATATTATGACAGGAGGCGGCCCCGGGGATATGACTACCACAATCATGATGTATATGTACAAGCAGGCTTTTTCCAATATGAGATATGGACAGGCAGCAGCAGTAGGGGTCGTAGCGATCGTAGAGACATGCATCATATTGGGAATTATAGGCTGGCTCTTTAAGCGGGGCAAATATAGTGAGGAGGTGTAAGATATGAGGATAAGACAAAGATGGGTTCGTATAGTTATGACAACAGTATTCGGGATTATTGCCGTTACGTCCGTTTATCCTTTATTCTGGCTGCTGCTCAACTCGTTTAAAGATACGAACGAGATCATGACAGGAGAATCTTTCGGCCTTCCGTCTTTCTGGAAAATAGAGAATTATACAGATGCTATATTTAACAGGGATATATTAAAATATTTTCTTAATAGTGTATTTATTACCGGGCTGACATTGATACTTACCACTGTGGCGGCAATCATGCTGTCTTATGCGCTTGTACGTATGAAATGGAAACTGTCGCATAAAGTCAGTAAGATGGTTACCTTGGGAATACTGCTTCCATCACAGATTGTCATCGTTCCGATATTTATGATGTTAAGGGAACTAAATCTGATCAATAATCCGCTGTCGCTTGTACTTACTATTTCGGCATTTAATATTCCAATGGCTGTAATTATGTGCAGCAGCTTTTTGTCAAGTATTCCATACGAGATGGAAGAAGCGGCAGTAATGGATGGTGCAGGCATATTTTCAATTTTATTCAGGGTCATAGTTCCCATTATCAAGCCTGCAATCGCAACAATGGTAATCAATACGTTTATTAATAGTTGGAATGAATTTATCTATGCACTCGTACTGATCAGTGATGACAAATATAAAACTCTTCCTATTGCGCTGATGAATTACTCATCAGGAAAATATGGTACAGATTATGGCGGAATGTTCGCGGCGATGATCATAACAAGTATTCTGCCAATTCTGCTGTTTATATTTTTCAGTAATCAGGTCGAAAAAACTTTTTCAGCGGGATCTATTTTGAAGTGATCAGACAAGGAGCGGCAAACAAATGGAAAAAGAAAAATACAGAAAGTTTTATGATAAAGTTTACGGGGGATGGCTCGGAAAATGTCTTGGAGGGGCAGCAGGAGCTCCGGTTGAAGGTATCAAAAGACTGATTACGGATATAGACTACAGGGATGTGATACGGCCGGATCTGCCGAATGATGATCTTGATCTCCAACTTCTGTGGCTGGAAGTTATGGAAGAAAAAGGACTGTCAACAACAGCAGAAGATTTGGCAGATGCGTGGAATCGGAAATGTTGGTATCCTTTTAACGAATATGGATATTTTCTTAAAAATTACGAACGGGCTATTATGCCGCCGTACAGTGGCAGCTTTAATAACCATTTTTTTGCAGAGAGTGAAGGGTGTCCGATACGTTCGGAAATATGGGGAATGTTGTTCCCGGGAAAACCGGATAAAGCAGCAGGATTCGCACAGATGGACGGAAGTCTGGATCATACGGGAAATGCAATATGGATTGAAATGTATTATGCAGCTTTGGAAGCAGAAGCTTTTAAAGCAGAAGATATGAGAAAACTCCTGCTCGGACAAAAGAAATATCTTCCCGAGAATTCAAAAGCCAGGGAATGCCTGGAAGATGTAATAAAATGGGAACAGGAATATCCTGAAAATTGGATTATGTCTTGGAAAAAGTTAACAAGAAAATATCTACATAATGATTTTACAAATGCAGTGATTAATCTTGGCATCGTAGTCTTGGCATTGCTTTATGGAAAAGAAGATCTTGATAAAGTTATACGAATTGCGTTTTCCAGCGGATTCGATACAGATTGTACGTGTGCGACAGCGGGAGCTATATGGGGGATTCTATATGGTTCTTCAAAGATACCTGACTCATTGAAAGCCTTGATCAATGATAAATTTGTAGTAGGTATTATTGTGAAGCGCAAGGACAATTCTATAAAACAGTTGTCGGAAGACACTTGTCTTCTTGCAGAAAAATTGGAAAACCAAAACATTGTAAATCTGCCGGTCACTATGAAAATAGAATATTTGGAAAAGCCGGTTCTAGGTTCTGCGGGGCAATGTGTTTTTGGAATAAAGGTCAGAAATTATTCTGATAAAACGTATAGCAGCATTATGCGTATAGTAGAAATTCCCGAAGGCTGGAGAGTCCTGCCGGATAATATCCCTCTGACAGTGGAGCCTGGGAAAGAACAAGAAGTGGAATTCAAAGCCATGCTCCTTCCTGATACAAAATTGCTCAGAAATAAGAATATCCTGAATGTACAATATGGACAATATGAAAAGAAATTTGGCATAGCAGGCGCTCAGGAATGGATTGCAGCAGGCCCGTTTTTTGAGCCTCTCGACAAAAAGGAACCGGATGGATACCCATCTCCTCATGGGGAAGGTTGTAGTCTTCCATCACCGGAATGTCTTGTGAATAATGCGGTATATCTGTCAACTGATTATCTGAATGAAGATGAACTTATCAAGTCTTTTAATAAAGAAGAAACACAGAAGATCAGCAGCAGTGAAGATCTTCTGCCGCTGGATAAACACTTTTCATTTCAGGGACAGGGCTGCATTTATTTGAAACAGACAATAATTGCAGATAAAGATCAGACTGTATGGGTGGTGATAGGAAATAATGACGGATTCCGACTGTGGATAAACGGAGATATCTGCATGGAACGAGATGAAATCCGTCTATGGACACCTTATAATAACTATGAACTGATCCACCTTCACAAAGGGAAAAATGAGATTATACTAAAACTGCTCAGAAGAACAGAAACACTCAAATTTAGCTTTGGCTTGAAGGTGTACGGGGGCTGCCACTTCCATCGTACACGCTGGTGTACAAATTTGACATGCGAAATATAAAGAATTAAAAGACAAACGGTTTGCTGCGGGTATAGAATCAGGCTCTGCTCAGCCGTTTGTTTTTCTTGTTATTTATACTGGAAAAGCGTATACTTTATTAGATATTATCAACCTGTTATTGGAACTTAGATAAATCAATAGAAATGGTAAAGAAAGGTGGCAGGTCAGATATTATGATAAAGACCAATAAAATCGCATCTTCAGCAAATATTGTGAAACAGTCAGTGATCCTCGGCGACGTATCCATCGGAGAGGACTCTACGATTCTTTTCCATGCGGTCCTGCGCGGCGACTGTGCGGAGATCAAAGTAGGAAAATGCAGCAACATTCAGGATAACTGCACCGTCCACACAGACAAAGGGTGCCCGGCAGTCCTTGGCGACTATGTAACAGTGGGGCATAATGCGGTTGTACATGGATGTACAGTCGGTACGGGAAGCCTGATCGGAATGGGAGCGGTTATATTAAACCGTGCCCGGATCGGAAAGGAATGCCTGATCGGAGCAGGGAGCGTGGTACTGGAGGATACGGTCATACCGGACGGCAGCCTTGCAGTGGGGAATCCCGCAAAAGTAAAAAGACAGCTTACGGAAGAAGAACGCAGAAAGCTGTATGATAACAGCCTGCACTATATGGTGACGGGAAGGAAACTGAAAAAAGAAGGCTATTGCGTGTGAAAATGTAGTGGAAACATGTGAAAAGCAGAGCAGAATCTGTTATAATAAAAAAGCGGGTTTTATCCTGCTGAAAAAAGAGCAAAGAAAAGAGGAATTTATCATGGAGTACAAGATCACCGGATATAAGCCGGAAAAGTTATTTCATTTTTTTGAAGAGGTCTGTGCTGTGCCGAGAGGATCAGGCAATGAGAAAGGCATCAGCGACTTCCTTGTAAAGTTCGCAAAGGACAGAAATCTGTGGGTATATCAGGATGACAGCTATAATGTGATCATCAAAAAAGGCGGAAGTAAAGGCGCGGAAGATAAAGCTCCTGTCATGCTTCAGGGACACATTGATATGGTGTGCGACAAACGCGCCGGAGTAGAGCATGATTTTGAGAAAGAGGGGATCGACCTTGTTCTCAAAGACGGTGTGCTCTCAGCAAACGGAACAACTCTCGGAGCAGATAACGGCGTGGCGATCGCACTCATGATGATGGTGTTGGATGATGAAGATATCAAGCATCCGCCGGTAGAGTGCGTGTTTACGACAGAAGAGGAAGTCGGGCTGAACGGCGCGCAGGCGCTGGACAAATCCCAGATCACCGCCCGCACGATGATCAATATGGATTCAGAGGAAGAGGGCGTCGCTACCATAAGCTGTGCAGGAGGATTAAGAGTACAGCTTACAAGACCTGTAGAGAGGATTGCGGCAGAGGGAACTCTGGTGCAGATCAAGATCGAAGGACTGCTGGGCGGACATTCCGGCACAGATATCGACAAAGAGCGCCAGAATGCAAATATCCTGATGGCCCGCATGGCAGAACATCTGATGAAAAATACAGACGGTAAGCTTGTTGCATTTGCTGGCGGAACAAAGGACAACGCGATCACGAGAGAGTGTGAGGCGTCCCTGATCTATGCAGAGAAGGCAGAGGCGGAGAAAGCAGAGAAGCTCGCGTGCATGCTGGCAGAGACATTTTCAGAGGAGATCTCATCCTTCGAGCCTGACTTCGGATGCGAGATTTCACTGGAAGAAGGTCAGAGCGTATCTGCACTGAAAGACGAGGATGCGAAAGCATTTGTAAGCGCGATCCGCCTTGCTCCGAACGGAGTGTACAGACGCAACATCAAGATGGACGGCTTCGTAGTCGTATCCTCTAACATGGGCGTGGTAAGAGCTGACGAGAATGAACTGGTGATCGTTGTATCCCCGCGTTCTTCCGTGGCTTCGCTTCAGGAGGATACGAAAGAGAGATTCGCCCTTCTGGCAGAGACATTCGGATTTGCAATTGACTACAGCGGAGAATATCCGGGCTGGGATTACAAAGAAGACTCCAGGATCCGCGAGGTATTTGTAGAGAGCTACCGCGAACTCTTCGGAACAGAGCTGAGACTGGAAGCGCTGCATGCGGGACTTGAGTGCGGCCTCTTCTCAGAAGCACTGCCGGGACTGGATGCGATTGCAGTAGGACCGACACTCTATAATGTACACACTCCGGATGAAAACGTACCGTTGGATTCCTTTGAACGGTTCTATGAACTGCTCAAAGATGTACTTGCAAGACTGGCTGCATAAAGAAGCATGAGGAACAGTTTTCCGCTTAGCGCGGCGGGCAGATACAGGCGGCATCCCGAAAGGGTGCCGTCTGTTTGTAAAATCAGAGGTGGGCCGCATTGATCTGGGCACGAGACAGGCGGGACCGCTGCTTGATATCAGGGAGAAAAAGAAATGAATCAATTTTATTCGAAACTTAAAAATGTTCTGGAAAGTTCGGAAGGCGATATATGGGCGGAGACAGTCCTGACAGGAGAGCACGCCGGAGAAAAGAGGCTGCTTGTAAATCCCGGGAAAGACGGGATGGAAAGCTGTGAGAATACTTTGGGGCATGACAGGATTTTCAGAGAACGGATCGGACGCACGCCGAAACTGTTCATCTGCGGTGCGGGACATGTGTCTATGCCTATTATCCGCATGGGAAAGATGCTCGGATTTGCTGTCACTGTCATAGAAGACCGTCCGAAGTTCGCGGACAATGCAAGAGCAGCAGGGGCGGATCATGTATTCTGTGTGCCGTTCCAGGAGGGATTGGCGAAGATAGACGGCGATTCTGACTCATGGTTTGTGATCGTGACGAGAGGACACCGGTATGATGCAGAGTGCCTCGAAGCCATTCTGCAGAAACGGTATGCATACGTGGGGATGATGGGCAGCAGACGCCGGGTCGCGATCGTAAAGGATCAGCTTGAAGAAAAAGGGATCAGCCGTGAAGTGTTAGACGCGGTACACACGCCAATCGGTCTGAAAATCGGGGCGGAGACGCCTGAGGAGATCGCCGTTTCCATCATGGCTGAGATCATACAGACCAAGAATGCCCAAAGTGAAGAGAATGGCGCAAAAGCAGGCGGCTATTCGGATGAGATGCTTTCCTGTATCTTCGGTAGAAAAACCGATGAAAAAAGTATTGGGAGCCGGAAGAAAGTTCTGGCGACGATCATTTCCCGCAAAGGCTCCGCACCCCGCGGTGTGGGCACGAAGATGCTCATTCTCGAAGACGGAACGACTGTGGATACGATCGGCGGAGGATGTATCGAGAGTGAGATCATTCAGAAAGCTATGCTTATGATGCGGATGGATACACCGGCATTTCAGGTCTGTACGGTGGATATGACAGCCGGGCAGGCGGAGGATGAGGGCATGGTCTGCGGCGGCGTTGTGGAAGTGATGCTGGAGAGAGTGACGGTTTAGCCGGAGTCATTCGGAAAACCGCAACAGTTCAGCTCGCGCCATTCGTAAAAACCGGCTCAATTTTCAACAATTGATTGACACATATTTCCCCCGGTGTTACCATATTTACATAGAGAAAATATTGCGTACTTATATAGGTTCATAATCGGATGAACGTCTCTACCAGCCGCCGGAAACGGCTGACTATAAGTATGCCGGAGAGATGGGCTTATCATCCGGTATGTTAGAAAGAGAGGAGACAGAACTGATGAATGGATCTATTTTTATTTTGAAAGGAAATATTGTTTACAGCAAGAGCCAGACGGAGTTTGCCATATGTGAGCACGGCTATCTTGTGTGCAGGGACGGGAAGGTTGACGGGATCTACCGGACGCTGCCGTTCCGCCTCGGCGGGAATCCGATCCGGGATTACGGCGACTGCCTGATCATTCCGGGACTCGTGGATCTTCACGTCCATGCGCCCCAGTATTCCTATCGGGGACTCGGGATGGACATGGAGCTTTTAGACTGGCTTGAAGTGAATACGTTCCCGGAGGAGGCGAAGTTCGAAGAGACGGATTATGCCGAGAAGTCCTACCGGATCTTTGTGGAAAACCTGAAGAACAGCGCTACGACGAGAGCCTGCATCTTTGCCACGGTGCACCGTCCGGCGACGCTCCTTCTCATGGATATGCTTGAGAAGAGCGGGCTTGACACCTATGTGGGCAAAGTAAATATGGACCGCAACTGCCCGGATTATATCTGCGAGGAGACGAAAGAATCGGCGGACGAGACGCTGGAGTGGATCAAGGATGTAAACCACCGGAAATATAAGAATACTAAGCCGATCCTGACGCCGCGGTTCACACCGAGCTGCACGGATGAACTGATGGAAGAGCTGAAGAAACTGCAGATGCGCTATCATCTGCCGCTGCAGTCCCATCTGTCGGAAAATCCGGGCGAGATCCAGTGGGTGAAGGAACTCTGCCCGTGGTCGGAATTCTATGGCGATGTATATGACAGGTTCGGACTGTTCGGGGCGGACTGTCCGACCGTTATGGCGCATTGTGTTTACAGCGGGGATGAAGAGATTGCGCGTATGAAGGAAAACGGAGTGTATATCGCCCACTGCCCGGAGTCGAATATGAATGTGTCGTCGGGCATCGCTCCGGTCAGAAAATTCCTTGAAGAAGGGCTTCATGTGGGAATCGGAAGTGATGTGGCGGGCGGCTCTACGGAAAACCTTTTCCGGGCTATGGCACATGCCGTCCAGTCGTCAAAGCTGCGCTGGAGGCTTCAGGATGACAGCCTGGATGCATTAACAGCGGAGGAAGTTTTCTATATGGCGACAAAAGGCGGCGGAGAGTTCTTCGGAAAAGTGGGAAGCTTTGAGCCGGGATATGAGTTTGACGCCGTGGTCCTGGACGACAGCCGCTTAAAGCACCCCCAGCCGCTTGACATCAGGAGCCGACTGGAGCGCATGATCTATCTGGCGGATGAGCGGGAGATCAGGGCAAAATATGTAAAAGGAACAGAAATCAGTCTGCCGTAAGTGTAACGGAGGTGAAATGTATGGAGGAGAAAGCTCATGTAACTGGAAAAAACTATACGGGAGGGAGAGAACACGTAGTCGGAAAAAGCGTAAAGCGAGTAGACGCATTTGAAAAAGTCACCGGCAGGGCAAAGTACACGGACGACCTGTGTGATAAAAATGCATATGTAGCAAGGGTGCTGCACTCGACCATCGCCCACGGATATGTGAAGTCGATCGATACATCCGAGGCGGAAAAGATCCCGGGAGTGGTAAAGATCGTCACCTGCTTCGATGTGCCGAAAAATTATTATCCCACGGCAGGACATCCGTGGTCCACAGAAGAAGCACATCAGGATGTGGCAGACCGCCTGCTGCTGGTGGAGCACGTGAGATTTTACGGGGATGATGTGGCAGCCGTGATCGCGGAAAATGAGGTGGCGGCCGCTCAGGCTGTCAGGGCGATCAGAGTAGAATATGAAGAACTGCCTTTCGTACTAGATGTACATAAGGCTATGGAAGACGGAGCGCCGCAGCTGCATGAAAAGTATCCGCACAATATCCTCAACCATACGTCGATCCGCAACGGCGACTATGAAAGCGCGGCGAAAGAACGGGGACTTGTGAAAGTAGAGGGTTGGTATCAGACGCCGACTGTCCAGCACTGCCATATCGAGAATCCGGTCTGCTATGCCTATATGGAACAGGGGAGGATCGTGGTTGTGACTTCCACGCAGCTTCCCCATATCTGCCGGCGTGTTGTGGGTCAGGCACTGGGGATTCCGTGGGGGAAGGTAAGAGTGATCAAGCCATACATCGGCGGCGGTTTCGGCAACAAGCAGGATATCCTGTATGAGCCTCTCTGCGCATATCTGTGTACGCAGGTGGGCGGCAGGACAGTGAAGATAGACACGTCAAGAGAAGAGACGTTCGTGTCGACACGCGTGCGCCATGCCATTCATTTCCATATTATTTCTTATGTGCGTCCGGACGGAACTTACGCGGCGCGCAAGTTCGAGAGCTGGTCGGATCAGGGGGCGTATGCATCCCACGGACACAGCATTGCGGCAAAAGGAATGGGATGCTTCCCGCAGCTGTATCCGTGTCCGAATATCGAAGCCGATACATATACGGTATTTACCAATAAATCCGTCTCCGGCGCCATGAGGGGGTATGGGATCCCTCAGGCAATGTTCGCGATGGAGAGCCATACAGAAGATGTGGCAAGGGCCATCGGCATGGATCCTTATGAGTTCCGCATGAAAAATGTGATGCCGAAAGGATTTACGGATGGATTTTCAAAGAATGTAAATTATTATGATTCTTTCCGTGAGTGTATGGAAAAAGGACGCAAAGAATTTGATTACGACAAACGGAAAGAAAAGTACGCCCGTCAGACCGGCGATATCCGGCGCGGCGTGGGAATGGCGGTCTTCTGGTATAATACCGGCGTGTGGCCGATCTCTCTTGAGACGTCCGCCTGCCGCATGGTGCTCAATCAGGACGGGAGCATTCAGGTGCAGGTAGGCGAGACGGAGATCGGACAGGGAGCGGACACTGCCTTTGCCCAGATGGCGGCGGAGACACTCGGGATTCCTTTTGAGATGGTCCATGTAGTATCATCCCAGGATACAGATGTGACGCCGTTCGGAACCGGAGCCTATGCATCCAGACAGACCTACATGGCAGGATTCTCCATCCGGCAGACAGGAGAACTCCTAAAGGAAAAGATTATCGAGACAGCGCATGAATTAACAAGACAAATGAAAGAAAATCTTGATATTGTAAATGGAAATATTGTCAGAACGACAGACGGACAAATCCTTATGTCACTGGGAGAACTGGCAACGGAAAAGCTGTACAGTCTGACAAATAACGGACATCTCACAGCAGAGAGCAGTTACCAGATCAAGAATAATGCATATTCATTCGGATGTACTTTTGTAGAAGTCGAGGTAGATATACCGGGCTGCAGGGCTCAGGTGACAGATATCCTGAATGTCCACGACTGCGGACGCCTGATCAATCCGGCGCTTGCTGAAGCCCAGGTGCACGGCGGTATGAGCATGGCGATCGGATATGCACTGTCAGAGAAGATGCTGTATGACGGGAAAACGGGAAGACCTCTCAACAATAATCTTCTGGATTATAAGCTTTCTACATTTATGGATCACCCCGATCTTCATGCCTCGTTTGTCGAGAATTATGAACCTACAAGCGCATACGGGACGAAAGCGCTGGGAGAGCCGCCGACCTGTTCACCGGCTCCGGCGATCCGCAATGCGATCCTGCAGGCGACCGGAGTGGCGCTGAACGAGATACCGATGAGACCCCATCTGCTGTTTGAAAAATTTACAGAGGCGGGACTGATCTGAACTGTTGCGATCTGATATACGACGGATTCGGGTGTCTGAACGGACACTGGAAAAGAGGTGGAAGACTATGTATGATATGAAAGCATTGCATGAGGCGAAGAGTGTGGCCGATGCGGTCAGACTGCTTCAGGAATATCCGCAGGCGCAGATCATCGCAGGAGGAAGCGACGTGCTTGTCCAGATGCGGGAAGGAAAACGTGCGGGCGCGGAACTGATAAGCATTTACGGGCTGGATGAACTGCGCGGCGTGACCATGGAAGAGGACGGAACGATCCGGATCGGCTCACTGACCAGTTTCTCACACATTACGAAAGACCCGGTCATTCAGAAATATATCAATGTTCTCGGCGAGGCTGTGGACATGGTAGGCGGACCCCAGATACGGAATATCGGGACCATCGGCGGCAACACCTGTAACGGAGTGACATCGGCGGATTCGGCGTCCACCCTGTTTGCGTGGGACGCGGTGATCGAGCTGACAGGACCGGAGGGGGTCAGACGGATTCCGATCAAAGAGTTCTATATCAAGGCAGGAAAAGTGGATTTACGGCCGGGCGAGATACAGACCGCAATCCTGATCCCGAAAGAAGCCTACGAAGGATATCAGGGACACTATATCAAATACGCGATGCGAAAAGCGATGGATATCGCAACTCTGGGATGCTCAGTAAATGTAAAACTTTCAGATGACAAGAAAACATTTACAGATATCCGCATTGCCTATGGTGTTGCCGGACCTGTTCCCATGCGTGCCGTCCATGCAGAGGCAGAAGGAAGAGGACTTGAAGTGACGAAGGGGAATATCGGGAAGATCGGAGATACGGTACTTGAGGATGTGACACCCCGCGACAGTTGGAGAGCGAGCAAGGCATTCCGGGAGCATATTTCCAAACTTCTGTGCAAGAGAGCGCTGAAAGAAGCGGTCAGAAGAGCGGGCGGCATGAGCATGACTGCGGAAGACGGTTCGGCGTCTGTGGCTGCGAATGCTCCGGATCATGAGAATACCGCGACGGGTGAGAAGAAAGAAGCACCGGCGTCGATATCGGGAGCTTCAGAGGTCTCAGGAACTGCGAAGCATACGATTATGACAGACGCTGAGAGCGGAAAGCAGTATAAACTCGTCCGCTGCCGCATCAACGGCGTGGAGCGTGAGACGATGGTGGATGTACGGGCTTCCCTTACGGATGTGCTGCGGAACGATTACTCCCTGACTAGTGTGAAGAAAGGCTGTGAAGTCGGAGAGTGCGGTGCCTGCAATGTGATGATCGACGGGGAGTGCTATAATTCCTGTATCTATCTCGCCGTGTGGGCGGACGGCAAAGAGATCCGCACCCTTGAAGGGCTGATGGGACCGGACGGCGAGCTCTCAGACATCCAACAGGTGTTTATCGACGAGGCGGCGGTACAGTGCGGATTCTGTACGCCGGGCGTGATCATGAGCGCTGTGGAGATCCTTGAGAGCGGGAAAGAATATACGAGGGATGAACTGAGAAAGCTGCTCTCGGGACACCTGTGCAGGTGTACGGGGTATGAAAATATTTTAAATGCCGTGGAGAAGACGATGAAGAAACGGCTTGGGAAACTGTAACATACCGGGTACATATTTCAAGTGAACAGACATTTTATTCTATATCAATTCAAAAAATTCCCCTGCCGGAATCGTACTGTATGTACTGATGAAAGGCAGGGGGATTTTTTATAGCTTTATCTTTTGCAGCAGAGCTTCCTGCAAAACCTGAGAAAAATTGATATTTTTCTCAAGAGCCGCCGCATTGAGCCATGCAGGGATGGAAAGCGTCTTTTTAACTGACTTTTCAAAATGAGTTTTTGCATATTCCTGTACATCTACGGTGACAAGATTGACAAAACCCTCTGAAGGATCCGTTTCCAGTTCTGCGGCGATTTGGTTAATATCGATACCCTTCAGAGAAGAAGGTGCGGGTATCTGTTCGTTCTCTTTCTGAGAAATATAGAGATAACCGGCCAGACAGTCGATTGCGATTTCTAATGCTTTATCCAGAGTATCACCGCAGGTAGAAAGCCAGTTGAGATCAGGGAATACTACTGAATAGCCATTCTCTTCTTTGAAAAAGCAAGCAGGGTATGCGGATAACATAAAACATTCCTCCTCGTATATGATCATTTGAGTCCCGCCTGTTTGCGGATCGAATTAATATTTTTCCATATCAGCAGGTTTTATCGGCAAGTATGAATCCTCCTTTCATATTATAAAATATAGCACCTAATAATTCAATACGTATATATTATATACGTATAAAAACGGAGGAGAAGTAAGGTGGGTAAAAGTTTTAAATTGTTATATATACTATAACAGAAGCAGACAAGAAAATAAGAAAATGCAATTTATTATTGCTTTTTTATAGTGCTGAAATTAGTATAAAGTTTTGTAACATTTCCGTATCTCGTGAGTTAATAGGGTGAAAAGGGGGATGAAAGGCATGGACTTTGAACGTATATACCGGCTCTATTTCAAGGATGTGTTCCTGTATCTCCGGGCGATGTCTGCAAGTACGGATACGGCGGAAGAGATCACGCAGGAGACATTTGTAAAGGCGCTTCGGTCGATCGACTCGTTTGACGGCTCAAAGGACATCAGGGCGTGGCTGTTTACGATCGCAAGAAATACATATTACACATACTGTAGGCGTCAGTCCCGGTACGCGGATGAGGAGCTGCCCGAAAATGAGCCGGATATACAGCCGGATTTTACCGAGCGGTTTGCGGACGAAGAGAGCGCCTTTCAGATCCACCGGTTTCTGCATGGCATGGACGAACCCTATAAAGAGGTGTTCAGCCTGAGGGTGTTCGGGGAACTGCCCTTTGAGAAGATCGGTGCAATATTCGGAAAGAGCTCCGGCTGGGCGAGAGTGACGTTCTACCGTGCCAAGAAGCAGATCGTTGATTATATGGAGGTGACAGAGCATGAAGAAGATAAGCTGTAATATTATAAGAGACATACTGCCGCTCTATCTGGACGGAGTAGTGAGCGAAGACACGAAACAGATGGTGGAAGAGCATCTGAAAGAGTGCGGTCAGTGCAGAAATGAGGCAGTAAAGTTAAAGCGGGATGTCGGCCTGCCTGCCAGCAAGAGTGTCCGTCTGGCTGAGACAGAAGTGGTGAAAGGACTGAAAAGGAAGCTTTTCAGGAAGAAGTTCCTCGTATCAGTAGTATCTGTCATCCTGACGATCGCTGTTCTGTCAGGCATCTATTCCTACATGGCGCTGACGAAAAGATGTGTGGCTTATGACAGCGGAAAGGTACAGATACAAGAGGAAGACGGGGCATTGTATGCAGTCTATCAGGGGGATGACCTGGGCGGTACAGTCAGCTTCGACCCGACAGAAGTGACGATTGACGGGAAAGAACAGAACGTGTTCACTTTCTATTGCTATACAACTCTCTGGTCTGAGTATATCGAGCCGATTTTTGATGGTGAGACAGAGAAGACACAGGAGCGGATCGTATATGTGGGGCAGAAGGATGAGATAGACAGGATCTATTACGGAGAGTTTGAGAACAACGGTGCCACACCGCTTTCTCCAGACTACGACTATGCATCGATGCTCGCCAGCCCGGAAATGGAGATGATCTGGGAGAGATGATCTACGGGGAGTCTCTGGGAACAGCCTTCGGGAACGGATTTCGGGGAAACTTCGACAGATGAAGACAATACAAATAGAGGTGAAGGCGACACAAATAAATGAGGACATCCGTTCAGTACATGGCATAACTGTCGGATGTCCCCGTTTATATTTTAGGAGTTTGTGAGTTATTCATTATACTCTTCGGCAGAGAAGAGATAATTACAGGTGGATCCTTGTGCCGGTCTTGCCGAGGATCCCGTCTTTTGCTTTTTCAAGCAGTGTGATGAGCGCCTGTCTTCCCGGTTTGGACTCGGCGAAATCTACAGCCGCCTGTACTTTCGGGAGCATAGAGCCCGGTGCAAAATGTCCCTCATCTATGTACTGTTTTGCCTCGGCCACGGTAATGTCGCCGAGCCATTTCTCGTCCGGTTTCCCGTAATTGATAGCTGCTTTCTCGACAGCAGTCAGGATGATGAGGAAATCAGCATCCAGTTCTTTTGCCATCAGGCAGCTTGCAAAGTCTTTATCGATTACTGCACTGGCGCCTTTTAAGTGGTTGCCCTGACGTGTGACAGGGATACCGCCGCCTCCGCAGGCAATGACAACGTCGCCGGAGTCCACCATATTGCGGATCGTTCCGATCTCGATGATCTCCTGCGGTTTCGGGGATGCTACCACACGGCGGTAACCGCGTCCTGCATCTTCCTTCATGATATAATCATATTTTTCTGCCATTATATCAGCCTGCTCTTTTGACATGAAACGGCCGATCGGTTTGGACGGATGCTCAAATGCCGGATCATCGGGATCCACGCGCACCTGTGTGATCATGGTCGCTACCGGAATATCCGTGATCCCTCTGTTTAAGAGCTCTTCGCGGAGCGCGTTCTGAAGATCGTACCCGATATATGCCTGACTCATGGCAACGCAGACAGACAGCGGCGTGTTCGGCTGCTGCGGATCTTCGTGGGTAAGTGCGATCATAGCGTTATTTACCATGCCCACCTGAGGGCCGTTGCCGTGTGCAACGACGACTTCGCAGCCTTCCTGGATGAGATCCACGATAGCGCGTGAAGTGATCTTAACGGCTTTCATCTGCTCCGGCAGAGTATTGCCGAGGGCGTTTCCGCCCAGGGCAATGACGATACGTTTTTTCTTTTCCATAAGCTGCCTCCCGGAATCAGCCTTCTTTTACAGCGGCGATCGTCTCTACTTCACAGAGGACTCCTTTCGGAAGTGCCTTTACAGCAACGCAGGAGCGTGCCGGATTGCCTGTGAAGTATTTAGCGTATACTTCGTTGAATGCAGCGAAGTCAGCCATGTCTGCGAGGAAGCAGGTTGTTTTGACTACATCTGTGAAAGATGCGCCCTGGCTCTCCAGGAGAGCGCCTACATTCTTCATGACCTGCTCAGCCTGCTCTGTGATGTCGGAACCTACGACCTCACCTGTCTCTGGTGAGAGCGGGATCTGTCCTGAGAAGAATGCGATCCCGTTCAGGATGATTCCCTGTGAATACGGTCCGATAGCTGCAGGTGCGTTTTTTGTGTCAACATATTTTAACATGATGTAAATACCTCCTGATGATTCTTTTTTAGGTTAGTAACTGTTCAGTCCGTTCAGCCCGCGCCATTCGCAAAGCCGCACTTACGTGCTTACTGCGACGTTGTCGCTGCTTTGCTCATATACAGGCGCTCAACACATCTGTCTGCCAGTCAACAGATTCCTATGCGAGCATAAATCTGTTGACTGACGCCAGATGGCTGAACTATTATTTAAACACCCTCGGTGTTCCTTTTTCTTCAAGTTTCTTAAGGATGTCAGCCGGATCTGCGAATTTTGCGAGGAAGATCATAGCCGCGATGATGTACGGTTTGTAGCTTGCTTCTTTGTACAGCGGATCTCTGTAGCGGTCAAATACGCTTGCGTCAACCTCGCCTTCCTCGCAGCTTACGCCTGTGATGTCCGCCGGCAGGCAGTGCATATAGAGCGCTTTGCCGTCTTTGGTTGTCTTCATCAGTTCCTCTGTACAAGCCCAGTCTTTGTGCTGCGCGTTCTGTGCCAGAAGCTCTTTTTCCAGTTCCTTGATGCCCTCAAAGTCGCCGTTTCCGTACAGCTCTGTACGTTTCTCCAT
>DWWO01000028.1 GCA_019119675.1 Candidatus Mediterraneibacter faecipullorum
CAAGGCTCTTGTCCAGTCCCCAGAAACAGCGGACAAAACGCTTTGTGTTCTGAGTGACGGGCTCGGAGAAATCGCCTCCCTGCGGGGAGACCGCTCCGATGATAGTGACAGAGCCGTCGGTGCCGTTCAGGTTGTGCATCATGCCCGCACGTTCATAAAATGCGGACAGTCTCGACGCCAGATATGCGGGGAAGCCTTCCTCGGCAGGCATCTCCTCAAGACGGCCGGAGAGCTCGCGGAGAGCCTCTGCCCATCTGGACGTTGAATCCGCCATGATTGCCACGTCGTATCCCATATCTCGGTAATATTCTGCCAGTGTCAGGCCGGTGTAGATACTTGCCTCACGGGCTGCCACAGGCATGTTTGAAGTATTGGCGATAAGTGTGGTACGGTCCATCAGAGGATTGCCTGTCCTCGGATCGGTCAGTTCACCGAACTCTTCCAGTACCTGTGTCATCTCATTGCCGCGCTCGCCGCAGCCGATGTAGATGATGATATCAGCATCCGCCCATTTTGCGATCTGATGCTGCGTCATGGTCTTTCCGGTACCGAAACCGCCAGGGATAGCTGCAGTTCCACCTTTTGCGATGGGGAACATAGTATCGATGATACGCTGTCCGGTGATCAGCGGCACAGACGCCTGAAAACGGTGGTGCGTCGGTCTTGGCACACGGATAGGCCACCGCTGTGTCATTGTGAGTTCTCTTTTAGTGCCGTTTGAGAGTTCCAGTGTGACAAGAACTTCATCAATCGTATATTCGCCGTCAGGAACAACATCTGTCACAGTACCCTCTACATCAGGGGGAACCATACATTTGTGTACAATAGCGTGAGTCTCGGGCACCTCGGCGATGATGTCGCCGCCGTGGAGATACTGCCCCTTTTCTACGGTGATATGTGTCTGCCATTTCTTCTCTTTGTCAAGGAAATCAACGCTGACACCTCTGGTGATAAATGCTCCGGCGGAGTCTGCTATACGCTCGAGCGGACGCTCGATACCGTCGAAGATATTGTTCAGGATGCCGGGGGCAAGAGTGACGGAGACAGGGCTGCCGCTTGCCACGACTTCCTCGCCGGGGCGCAGGCCTGATGTCTCCTCATATACCTGGATTGTTGTTCTGTCCTTGTCAAGGGCGATGACCTCGCCTACAAGCTGCTGTTCACCCACATAGACCATCTCGGACATGCGGAAACCTGTATTTCCCTTCAGGTAAATGACGGGGCCGTTTATGCCATAGATCTTTCCGGTATTAAGCAATGCCGTCACCTCCTAAAAACATAAATTTGTCGTATTCATTGCGCAGCTGTGTCTTAAATGAATTATCTATAAGTATATTGCGCGAGCGGATGACCGCGCGCACACCGCCTATAAAATCCTCTGCGCTGATTGTCAGACGGACTCTTGTGGCATCCTCGAGATCGGAACGCTTTTTCTCATCTGAGGGATTGATATAGATCACGACAGGATCTTCGCCGGCAAAATGTACTGCCTGCCGGATACAGCGAATGAGAAAATCATTGTAGGCTTCCGTTTTCATATAATCATTTACGAGGCTTGCCGCCTCCTCAAAAATCTTATCCTTTAATTCCTGCTGGACTTTGCCCTGGCGGCGTTTGATCTCAAGCTGTGATTTTGCCGCAGCCTGATTCAGGGATAATCTGGCATTAGTCGTTTCTGCCTTGATCCGGGTTTCCGCCTGGCGCAGTGCTTCGGCTTTATGGTCTTCAAATACTTTTTCCAGCGCTTCACGGTGAGAATCGATGATGGCATTCCCTTCAGCGCGGGCCTGCTCCATGGATGCAGACTGCATCTGTGCAAGTTTTTCTTCAAGAGTCAAGAGGAATCCCTCCTTTATAGTTTTAATCCGATGGCCTCGGTAATGTATGACGTGATGAAATCTTTCTTGCGTCCTGTACCGTGACGATCGGGAATCTCGACTAAGAGCGGCATCTTCCGCTCCAGCCGGAATGTGTCGATGATGTCCGGAAATTCTCTTCCGAATTTTTCAGTCAGGAGTACAATGCCCACATTTTTGTCGGTGAGCACGTCTTCGAGCGCTTTTCGAAGTTCTTCCCGTTCATGTACGACAACGCCGTCTACACCTGCGAGACGCATACCTGTGTAGGTGTCAACATTATCGCTTATTAGAAACATTTTCATGATTTGCCTCCAGTTCACCCGTACGATGCAGAAGGGTGCTTTATGCTTGCATAAGGAGCGCGCTTCTGCATCGTACGGAGAGAGCGCCTGTTCATGAACAAAGCTGCGGCGCAGCCGCGGTAAGCACGGGAGAGCGGCTTTGTGAATGGCGCGGGTGAACGATGTTTACAGGTTTCCCAGGATCATGAAAGAGATGATCAGTCCGTAGAGGCAGACACCTTCTGCCAGACCTACGAAGATCAGGGATTTACCGAGTACACTGGAATCTTCACTGATCGCTCCCAGAGCGGCGCTTGCCGCGCTTGCGACTGCGATACCGCCGCCGATACAGGAGAGCCCTGTAACAAGAGCAGCTGCCAGATAACCAAGTCCGGTCGCGAAACCGCTGTCAGCAGTTACAGCCTCAGCCGCCTGTACGTCCGGCCCGCCCAGAAGCATGATCGTGGCGATGGCGAATGCACCGAAGAAGAAAAATGCATTGGTCCCGATGGCGCGTTTATAGCGCTTCTTTGATTTCTCTCCCAGCAGATAGTAGCCGAAAGGTACGATGATGCTTACGATCAAAGCGATGATAAAGATGATTTTGGTTGCTGAAGTCATGGTTGAATCCTCCTGATTTCTTTAGATTTTATTTTTTCGCTTTCTTTGCATTCTTTTTCGTGTATGGATCAAATGCGTGTCCGCTGCCTTTATAGAAGCGGCTGAACATCTCATAATATTCGAGACGGAGCACCTGTATACCGACGATGAGTCCCTCGAATCCGCAGACGAACAGGTTGCCGAAGATCACGCCGATCCAGTTCGGATTTCCGCTCTCCGCACCTGCAAGCTGCAGGACTACTTCCATGATCGCCGCATGGCTGACTGCGAATGCGCCGATACGGATGAAGGAAATCGTATTGGAGAAGTAGCTCAGGAGTGTCTCGAACATCTCGAAAAATCCCTGTACGATAAACATTGCCTTGCCGGTCTCCATTTTATCTGCACGTTTCTGTATGGCTCTTGTGATTGGTTCACGGAATAACATCACGATCAGCGGTACGCCGAACATTATTGCCATAACGATCCCGCCCGGAAGCGGATTGCCAGTCATGAAGAGTACGATCGTTATTACGACCGCGACATAGAAGACAAGACCGGCTGCACCATTGGGCTCAAACCATGCAGCTTCGATATCTTTGCTCTTGGCAGCATTGATAATATGAAGGATCATTGCCACAATGATAAGGAACATGCCAAACGCCACTGCGACAATAAATACCGTGTTCAGCTTCCCGAGGAAGGGGAGCGTAGTCATATGGTCGATGGGCCGTATCCACAGGGCAGGCAGTACGTCCTCAAATCCGAAGATACTGCCGAACAGGAATCCGAATATAGTGGAGAATACTCCGGCCGAGGCGATGATCCCCGCAAGCGGTGCTTTTTTAAAGTGGTAGATGAGTGCCCCGCCAATGAGGAGCAGAAGCCCCTGTCCCACATCACCGAACATCACGCCGAAAATAAAGGAATACGTAATGCCCACGAAGATGGTCGGATCCATTTCATTGTGTGCCGGCAGGCCGTACATCTGGACAAACATTTCAAAAGGTTTGAACAGTTTCGGATTCTCCAGCTTAGTGGGGGGCTCTCCGAAGTAGGCGTCATGGTCATCTTCGACCACAACGAATACTTTGTCGTCGTCCTCCACTTCCTTTAAGAATTTTTCTACATCGTCTTCCGCCATCCAGCCGCAGAGAATGTAGTAGTCTTCTTTGTTGTCCTCCATCCGTGCCGCAAGCTTGCGGACATCGAAGTTGTTGGAGAGCTCCTCAAGACGGTTTCTTGCCGCGATGAGCTGGGGAGCACGGTCGGAGAGCATTTCACCGGCCTGTTTATCCAGATCCTCTATCTCAAGGTTTACCCGGGCAATTTCTGCTTCGAGTGACTGGTACGCATATGCCGGAGTACCTTCAAACTCGTCTTTTATTTCGATCCGTTCAAAATGCAGGGAACGGAAGACAGCGTCGACTTTCTGTGCCTCTGCAGGGGAAACAAAATAAGCCCCGTACACAAAACTTTCATCCCGCTCACCCTCAACGAAGATGGCTTTTAGATCTTCCATGAGATATTTCTGCATCTTGTGGTAGAATTCCACGGCAATGCGTCCGAACCGGTAGGTTATATACCGGTAATTCAGCACTTTGTGGAGGTCGCAGTCCACAGGGCGGAAAGGAGCAATAACCTGCTGTTTTGCGCGAAGCTCGTCTATCTTTTTCTTTAACTTTTCCTTCTTCTCCTGAAGTGTCTGGTAGTCTTCGTTTGCCTTTCGCACGAGTTCAAACATATCGTCAAGTCCCATATCCGATGCCGGTTCAACATCGTCGGCGTTGGGCAGATATCCAACAAACTGGTTTGCCTTGGCAAGTGCGTCACGATACGGGTTGATCTCGACGAAAGGTCTTAAGTTGTCTACGGTCTTCAGTTCTGACAGGGCGGATTCAAGCTGTATCTCATAGCGGGAGAGGTACAGGTCGGTCACGCGGTCGATGTCATTCCTCGGACCGGATATGTTGATGAATTTCATTTTAACGATCATTGGGTTTTACCTCCAACGTATGCCAGCGTCTCGCCGGGTGTGAGGCCGTAGCGTACACATTCCATGGCGGTCGTCAGCTTATTGATTTCTTCTTCTTTCAGGAAGAGATAAGTGTTGATCGCGGCAATCGAATAAGGATTGCGTCTGCGGTCTATCGTGTACAAATGATGCAGACAGTCCGCATACATCTGTTCCATGGTAAGATTCTGCCGGAAATTATAATGACGCGCATAGTAAGTCCGCGCAACCGAATTCTCAAATTCTTCCAGTCCCGGTGCATCGACCATCTCCTTGACCTGATCGGTGGAGAGTTTGTAATGGATCGGGATGAGCAGCAGATAAATGTCGGCGGGCTTCATATTATAGTATTTCTTTGCCCGGTAGATCCACTGCAGATTCAGAAGATCGATCTTAGAACCTCTGTCACGCATGAACAGTTCCAGATCAGCTTTCTTTAAGACCTTTTTTTGTTCCTTCCATGTGGAAGTAAAATAATAAAGGTCCAGTGTCAGGTTATAGTCATAAAGGGTGACATCCTGAGCGTCTTTTAATTTCCGCAGGGGAGTATAATATTCGGTATCTTTCAGGTTCTCGACGAGCTCATCCGTCGTCCGGGATGTGATAAGTTTCTCAATGGAGATCTGTGAATACCGGTCAAAAAAAGCACGCTTGTAATTCAGGTCAAATGGCTGCTTATAGTGATTGATCACAATCCGCAGACAATAATTGATCAGGTCGATTTCATAATTCTTCAAGATCAGTTTCATAAACTGGCGCTGTTTTTGTCCGCAGAACCGGTATAATTTTGTGTAATCATGATAAAGGGACTGGGTCAGTACCTTTTCGATATTTCCGCGGTGGATCTGATCCTCGGTCAGTGTGTCAAGAACAGCTGCATATGCAGTGTTTTTCCTTAGATAATCTGCAATCTCAGGGACACTGGACAGATTGGCGATCTCGACAAACTGTTCCGGTTTCAGCAGTCTGGCTTCCATTGCCCGGACTTTCGTCACGATCCCGCTGTATTCAAGTAAGTTCCCCATAGGCTACACCTCGGTGATCCTGCGCAATATTTCGCGGGCGTATTCCGTGTGTTTTTCCTCATATTCTTTCCGCAGAGAGCGGATCAGCTCTGTACTTGAGCCGCTCTGGCTTTCAAGAATCTGAGAGGTCTTTGTCTCAAGATCTGAGCGGATCTCATTGAGGCGTGCATTGGTCTTTTCGTCCAGGTCATGATCAAATGCCCTTTTCTTTTCGTCATATTCACGGTTCAGAACTTCTTTTTGTTCTTCGGCGTGTTTGACGATCGCTGAAGCTGCATCCTCGATTTCCGTCAATTTGTTTACAATAGAGTCCATATAAAGCCTCCTGTTTGTAAGAAAATCATAATATACTTTATCATACACCATTTGGTGAAAAATGCAAGTTAAGAATTGTTAGCGCAGAAACCGGAAAATATGTGTAAAATCGTTAAGTTCCAACAACGTTTTGACCTCTTTTCGCCTGCGTGTTATTATGGTATTGGCACAAAAAGTGCCGGTAATAGTCTGTCAGATTCAGGGGAGGATAATGCATGAGGCTGAGAAATATACCAAGGGCAGAAGGAACGCTTCAGGCCCATAACATAGTAATAAAGAGACCGGAAGACCAGAAAGGCTGCTGGAGACAGGTATTTGGCAATAAACAGCCTGTCCACATTGAAATCGGAACGGGAAAAGGCCGATTTATCTTAAATAAGGCAAAGGCAAACCCGGATATCAATTTTGTAGGGATCGAGCGGTATTCCAGCGTGCTGCTTCGCGCTGTGGAGAAGTATGACACAGACGAGTTTAAAGATCTGCAGAATGTCCGCTTTATATGCATTGATGCAAGAAGGATCGAGGAGGTATTTGCCAAGGATGAGGTGGAACGCATTTATCTGAATTTTTCTGATCCGTGGCCGAAAGCAAGACATGCAAAAAGACGGCTGACGTCAGTGGAATTCCTTGAGAGATATGAGAAAGTACTGAAGCCGTACGGAAAGCTGGAATTCAAGACAGACAATACGGAATTGTTTAAGTTCTCGCTGGAACAGATAAAAGAAGCGGGCTGGACACTTCAGAACTTTACCTATGACCTGCATCATAATGAAGAAATGAACCAGGGAAATATCATGACAGAATATGAAGAGAAATTTTCCAGTAAGGGAAATCCTATCAATAAGCTGATTGCTGTGAGGAAGTAAAGCACATTTTGATTTACCCTGCATATAATGGTTTATGACCGCTCGGGAGGCAGGTGTATATAGATGAAGAAAAAGTGCTGGAAATCATGTGTCAGGGAGATGTTCTACTGCAGACCGCGGCTTAACAGACAGCTGCTATGTATCCGCAGTTCTATGTTGGATGTGTGTAAGATACTGAATTCGGGCATCTGTCATGGGTGTGATAAAAATGACCGGGAAGGCAGGTGTCGGAAATGATCAGGAAAATCAGACCTGGGCAGTTCGAAACAGAGGTGAAAAATTCACAGCAGCCTGTCCTGCTTGAGTTCTATGCTTCATGGTGCCCGAGATGTGCGATGATGGAGGATGTAGTAGAAGAATTTGCATCGGAAAACAGGGGCGGAATCAAAGTCTGTCAGATCGATGAAGCGGATGCGGTCCTGCTCATGGAGCAGTACGGAATCGACAGAGTGCCGTCCTTTCTGGCTTTCATCAAAGGAAAAGTGACGGGGGCGGTGACGGGAGTCGTATCGCGGGAAGTCCTGGAGAGGTTGTTTTAGCGTAAGGACGCCGTTCTTTTTTCTACAGATTTAAATAAAAAGCGTGGCTGCAGATAAAAAACAGATGAAAAATGTAAAAAAATGCTTGCATTTTCATAAACTGTCGTTTATAATACTACTTGCGCTGTTAGTAAAGCACATAAGAGATGCGCGATTAGCTCAGCTGGCAGAGCACCTGACTCTTAATCAGGGTGTCCAGGGTTCGAACCCCTGATCGCGCACTTAGAAATCGC
>DWWO01000029.1 GCA_019119675.1 Candidatus Mediterraneibacter faecipullorum
TCCCATACATCCACACCGCTGTCCTGGAACACGGCCCTCAGATGTTCGTGCAGCTGCTCCTTCGTCACGCCTTTTTTCAAGATCACCTGGATAAAACCGCCCCCACCGGCGCCGGAGATAAACTTACCGTCAGTCAGTTCCTCACAGACGAGCAGGATCTGGTCAATACACGTATTCGTTGTACCGCTGTCCAGCTGGCATGACAGCTCCCAATGGCGGTTCAGCAAACGTGCAAACTCATCAATATCGCCCTGTTCCAGCGCAAGTTTCATAAGTACTGCCACTGCTTTCATCTCGTTCAAGGCTTCCAATGACTCCGGACGGCTTCCGATATATCCTCCGACCACGTCGCGCAGCAGATTACGCGCCAGACGCCTCTGCCCTGTGTAGATCAGGGCAAACCGGTCCTTCAGCTCACGTTTCGCTTCTTCCGGCATCTCAACCTTCTCCACTCTCAGGTGCTGATCAATTCCCGGATTGGTCGTAATGAACTTTATCCCGTCTGTCAGACCGCCGACCTGATCCTGCCAGCCGCCTCCTGTGCTCATGATCTGCTCCATGCCGAGCACAACGTCATAGATCTCATCTTCCGACCTGTCCAGTCCGAGAAATTCAAAAATTCCCTTTACACATGCTCCCGAGAGGATACTGCTCGTCCCAAGCCCGGAGCCTTTCGGTACACCGTATACCTGGGTGGAAAGATAAATACCGCCGCCAAGCACGCGGAGAATCTCCTGCAGGTCTGCCTCTCCCTGAACCGGTATGATACCGCATGCGATCAGCGCCGCCTTGTGGAGCGCAAAAGAATCATACGGGTTGTGACAATCCTGGATCTCTGCAGCATCCGTAATCTTCGTATAAACGCCGATATCTTTACTTTCAAACTCTACGTGCAGCTCGTCCAGCTTTCTCACCGTGATCTGCACCGGATATATTCCCCGCAGTTTGATCGCTGCATTCAGGACGACTCCGCCTTTTTCATTACAGTGAGGTGGTGTGTCCGTCCAGCCGCCTCCCCAGTTCACACGCACAGGGAGTGCAACATCGACTCTGTCCTTACTTATACGATAACCGCTGCTGTCCGGCAGATTCTTCCTGGCTGAATTGTAGACAGCTTTCTGTATCGTTCCGAAGCATTCTGTCTCAAGGGCGTCATACTGCTGCATTTCATAGCTTTTCCCTGTGTGTTTCATATAGCGGGACAAAGCATAGTAAATCCTGATCCGCAGGGAAAAATCCGCCTCCTGCGCATCCTGTTCCAGTATGCGGAATATATCGTCGGAAATGCCCCTTTTCCCGAATATCTCAAGGGCATCCTTGTAATACCGCCCCTCCTCAAGAGCCCATACAAACCGCTTCGTGAGCACACGATTCTCAAGCTCTTCTTCCCATCTGTGCGCGGCAGCAATATCTGCTTCGTTAAAGCTGGAATACAGGCTCATCCTCTCGCAGGCTTTCCATTTCTCCACTTCCTCAGGAGAAGCTGTCCCCTGTGCCATCCTGTACAGCACAGTCGCTGCATCCAAAGCCTCTTCATGGCTGGCACATACCGGATACAGCCGTGCAAACCAGAGATATGTCTCATCGCCATCCCACAGATCAGACGGAGTGATCCCGTTTGCCGCCATCATGCTCTCAAGCGCAGTTCCCAGAAACGGCACGCTGTCCGGATATTTTCCTTTCGGATTATCTTCTACGCCATATATGCGCACTACATATCTGCCGCCAGGCAGCTCAGTTCCATGGAGCACTGTATCTGCCGGCACATGCCGGTCGCAGACCCGTACATGGGACAGGACTGCACCCGGTTCTATCACGGAATAACCGATCACATATGCATTCTCAATATACGCCCCGGCGCCGACTGATGCACGTCTCCCGACATAAGCATTGTGCGCCGCAAAATCATCTCCGGTGACCGCCGAGTTGACCTGCATCTTCCAGTCAAGAAATTCATAATCCTGTACATCCTGTGTGACAAGCCGGCGCAGTTCCTTTGTCGTGCCAAAGTGGATAAATTCCGCCGGTGAAAGACAGATCAGCTTCATAGTGAACCCACTGATTGCGTTCCATATCTCTGTCCTGCATTCATGCAGAGCATCATTCAGGGTGCCTTCTGCGGCTTCCTTATAGAAATCTTCCAGTGTTGAGTCCCCTGCAAGCGGATACAGGAAATCGCCGTAGAAGCTGATCCTCGCCTCCTCGTTGCAGAACTTCCGGAACTTCTCGTCATCCGGCCTGTTATCCGTCGTGATCAGCCCGTACAGCGCTTTCAGAAGCCCGCTCCCAAATATAACCGCTCCGGTGTCCAGATCTACGTTTCCCTCTACGTTCACAGCTCCCATTTCTCTGAGGTGCTCTTCCGTCTGCTTATGGAGAAAGCATTTCACATAATCATTTCCGTCATTTAAGAATACCCCGTGATTCTTTCCTGTACTCACAGGCTCCTTGATCGATATGGCTGCCGCCCCGTCAAACTGGGCATCGATCTGCAGCGGATTGAACAAGAGCAGCACGTCTCCCGAAAGAACGAGCATTCCCTCCTGGATCCGAGACGGAACGCCGGACATACCAATGATAAACTCATCGAACAGTGTAGACCCCCGGCCATCCGGAAGCTCTCTGGGCACCGGAGAAAAAAGCTTGCCTGTCGCTGAATACTGGGGTACTCTCTTGCTGTCGCCGCCCGAATGGATCACAAGTATCCTGCGGCCCATGAAGGGATTCCCCTCATCAGAGTTCTGTTCGCCTATGTAACGCATAACCTGAAATGTGGCTCCTCCGGACCCTACACGTTTTCCGTCCGGATCCGGCAGAACGGCATAGTGCGTCTCTGCCGGCAAGAGGCCTTTCTCCAGTCGCTCATCGATCTGGGCACGGTACGCCTCGGCCTGGGCATCATTTGAAGCCGTAAGTATGATGTAATCCCACTTGATAAAATTCTTCTTTCTAAGACTTCTCTCATAGTCCTCCCAGGAATCCAGATATGACTGGCGGAGGAACAGGTTTTTCATCTTCTTAAATCTCATGATCGTTCTCCTACTTTCCCGCTGCCGGGTGTATGAATATGGCAGCATATTATATCCTTGCAGGTGTATATATTTACATGTGTTTATACGTTATAAGATTACCATGCGAAGGGAGAAGAATCAAGAAAAGAAAGCGATTACCACTCGTTCTCTCGTCACCTTTTCACCTGCATCAGACATGTCAGTACCATCCCAACTACAGCCCCCAACACAAATCCAACTAAAGTACTGATAAATGTAACCATTCTGTCATCCGTCCTTTCCTGTACAAGCCGTGTTTTATGGAATAGTATATACACAAGTTGATTCTCCTATTCACACGTCTGGAAATTTTAAGGATTTCTTTATTTTTATTTTCAAAAAATGTGTGTTATATTGTATGATACAGCATTTTAATCTGCTGCTTACATAGGAGGTTCTAATTTTGGAAAACGCGAAGCTGCTGTTCAGCTGTATCACACATGACATGATGGAACCCATCGGTTATCTTCCGTGGGGACTGTGCGCCGGGTGCCTCTACCTTCTCGTTCTTAAAATATGGCGCCATTTCCGGAAGACATCGTTCGACAAAAGCACTTTAAAGCATGATATTATACGCTTTCTTCTGATCGTATACTGTATCACGCTTCTAAAACTGGCGTTTTTCTCCAGAGAACCCGGATCAAGGGCCACTGTCAG
>DWWO01000030.1 GCA_019119675.1 Candidatus Mediterraneibacter faecipullorum
TTCCAAGCTGGATACGTGAGTTCGATTCTCATCACCCGCTTTTTTATTGTCAGAATGCCGGACAGCCAGAAAAGCCGTCCGGCATTTTTACGTTATTTTATGATGATTTATCGCCATGGGCCAGGCTGGTGTTTATAATCCTGTCCCGGCTTTCAGCATACGGAACATCCGCCTTGCTGCTCCGAGATAGAGCTCATCTGCGCGGTCCAGCGCTTCTTCCAGCGGCATGATCCCGTTTACGGTGGTAAGGATTGATTCAATGCCGTAGTCAAAAATATCTTCAGCGCCTTTTCCCATACTTCCTACAATAGCTACGGCGGGAATATTATGTTTCTTACAGCGCATCCCTACGCCCTGCATGACTTTCCCAAAGGCAGACTGCCAGTCCGTGGTTCCTTCTCCGGTCACTACAAGAGAAACACTGTCGAGTTTCCGGTCAAAATCAACGAGGTCGAGCACGGTTTCGATGCCGGATTTCAGTTTCCCGTTCAGAAATACCATAAGCGCTGCCCCAAGGCCGCCGGCTGCTCCGGCTCCTGAAATCTCGTCCATATTGATTCCGAACTGTGTGTGGATGACATCTTTGTAATTCTGCATCCCTTTTTCAAGTTCTTCGAGAATCCCCGGGGTTCCGCCTTTTTGTTTCCCGAAAGTGTACGTAGCACCGTTTGTACCGCACAGTGGATTTGTGACATCGCACATCACGGTGAAGGAAGCAGCCTTTACAAGCGGGAGGATACCGGTTGTGTCGATTTCCCTTACGTTTATGAGGTCCTGGCCGCATCCGGAAAGTTCTTTGCCGTCTTTATCTAAAAATCTGACGCCGAGAGCTCGCATACAGCCCATTCCGCCGTCATTGGTGGCCGAGCCGCCGATCGCTATGGAGATGTCGGTACAGCCTTTTGCCAGTGCATCGGCGATCATCTCTCCTGTGCCGTAAGAAGAAGTCCGGCGGGGATCGCGAAGAGAGACGGGGACAAGTGGAAGTCCGGAAGCGGAGGCCATTTCCATGACGGCTCTCCGGCCGTCCAGTATTCCATAGTAACTTTCTGTCATGTCTCCCAGTATTCCATAGTAACTTTCTGTCATGTCTCCCAGTGGTCCGTGTACGGATAATGAGATCTTTTCTCCGCCGACAGCAGATAAAACCGCGTCGGTTGTCCCTTCGCCGCCATCGGCAATTTCTACGGCCTCACACTCACAGGCGGGAAAGACTTCTCTGGCAGCCTGAGAGAGAAGTTCGGCAGTCCTTCGGGAAGAAAGAGTTCCTTTGAAAGAGTCAGATGCAAATAAGAATTTCATATGGGGTCCACCTCCGGTTAAAACAGTTATTTCATGGGTTACCTGAACAAAAAGAGTGGGCTTGTTTGCAGATTGACACCCAATAGCCCGCGCAGTTTATTATACTGATAAGTGAAAGTTTTTTGCAAGGGATACTTCTGGCATAGTGACCTCTATGAATGAGATATCATCACATCTCCTGATGATTAGACGGCTTAACTGTTATGTTCAGATTGTATCATTTTTTTTGCTGTGCTATACTGTAAGAAATCAATCAGAAAAGTCAGGAGATAGATATGAGATTTAATATTACAGACAATGTGATCGTAAGGGCACTGAATAAGATCTGCGATATGGTATGCCTCAATGTTTTGTGGCTGATCTGCTGTATCCCGATCATAACGATCGGAGCATCCACGACAGCGCTGTACACGATCATGTTAAAAATGGTGAAAAACGAAGAAGGATACATTTTCAGAGGCTTTTTCAAGGCGTTTAAGTCCAATTTCAAGCAGAGCACGATCATATGGATTATTTTATTTCTGCTGGGAATCGTCTGCTGGATTGATTACAGAGTGGCGGGGGTGATATCCGGAACGGCAGGATTTGTTTTGAGGAGTATATTTCTTCTGGCAGGCTTTGTCCTGTTGTCGGTCATAATCTATGTCTTTCCGTTGACAGCCCGTTATGAAAATACCATACGCGCTACGATCCGCAATGCATTGATCCTTACAGTGGGAAAGTTTCCGTATACGGTGCTGATGATAGCAGTGACAGCAGGGGCAGTGATTGCGTCTCTGTGGAATACGGCGACTCTGATGTTTGCAATCCCGCTATGGTTTCTGATCGGAGGATCGCTGATCGCATGGATCAATTCCTACATATTGAGGAGGGTATTCCTTGTATTTGAAGATAATGAGAATGGTACAGATAATGACAGTACGGAGGAAAAGGAGTAAGAGATGAACTTTCTGGAAGAACGAATTGTAAAAGACGGTGTAGTAAAAGAGGGAAATGTATTGAAGGTGGACAGTTTTCTGAATCACCAGATGGATATTAAGCTGCTGGATCAGATGGGAGCCGAGTTCAAGCGCAGGTTTGCAGACAAGCCGATCAACAAAATACTGACGATAGAAGCTTCGGGTATCGGGATCGCGTGTGTAGCTGCGCAGCATTTTAATGTTCCTGTCGTATTTGCGAAGAAATCCCAGAGTATCAATCTGGACGGAGATATGTATGTGGCGGAAGTTGAGTCATTCACACACAAATGTATTAATCATGTGATCGTTGCGCAGAAGTTCCTGAATCCGGAGGATCATGTGCTGATCATCGATGATTTCCTTGCAAACGGATGTGCGCTTCAGGGACTGATCCAGATCGTCCAGTCTTCCGGAGCCACGGTGGAAGGAATCGGAATCGCGATTGAAAAAGGTTTCCAGTCCGGAGGCCGCATCATCCGTAACCTTGGTTTTCAGCTCGAGTCACTGGCAATCGTTGATGGAATGAATGCAGAGACCGGAGAGATCCAGTTCCGTGACCAGTCAAAAACGGAATTGAATGGTACGGAAAAAGCAGAGGATGAAATCTGCAGAAGTGCAACGCTTGACTAATTCGGATTTATCAGACTGATTGCCAGTGAATAATAACGTCCGAAAACGTATGGAGATGAGGCGCTAGAATACTTCTTTGAGATGACCGGTATGTGCTTCAGGCTCCGCTTCATAATCTGAGAAAAATTAAAGAATCTGAAAACTGATTAAAAACATAGCCGCGATAACCGGTTCCGGTTATAGTAAATATTAATCAAGCGGACCAGAAATCAAAGTGGTTCGAATTCGAACCCATAGCTTAACTGGTATTATATTCAGTCAGAATCCATGAAACCTTAATCAGGAAACTCACACTATCATCTTGTTTATAGGAGGATTTTTGGTCTCGGTTTGTTAAGTCGATAACACGTCAAAACGGACGATTACAGCCGTTCTGATGCACCTTACGCAGAGGGAGAAAAAGAAAGTTGCAAGAACAGTAGAAAATAGAAGGTAGTCGAGAAAGATCCGGCTTTGTTCCTTCCGTCTGAAATTCGATTTTCGGGATGGGAAAGAAAGCAGCCGGGAGGTATGTATTATGTACGCACCGTTGGAGCGGCGTCGGTACTTAGAGCGCATCTTTTGCGCTCTTATGTACCGTTACGTCGCGACCGAGTGAAAACGTGTGCGATAACAATACATACCTCCCGGCGGATGCTTTGTCAGTCTGATAAATCCGAATTTCAATTCCAGAAATCTGTTCTGTCCTCAAGTCCGATATCTTCAGCCCGGAATACGGGATTTTTTCCTTCTTTTTTCTGTCTCATATAGTCTTTCATACACTGGACAGCCGGACCGCCGAGTATGATGATGACCGGCAGGTTGATCAGTGCAAGGAAGCCCATGATCACGTCTGCTGTGCTCCACGCCACGCTGAATTCTATCATTGATCCGCCGAACACAACAATCGTTGCGACGGCGCGCAGCCCGATGAGGAGCGCCTTATTCGGCTTTTTATCACATAGATATCCAAGTCCCATTTCTGCATAGAAGAAGTTCCCGATCAGTGTTGTAAATGCGAACAGGAACAGTGCGATCGTGATAAATGTAATTCCGATCTCTCCCAAAGCATTCTCCGCGGCAGCCTGTACCCATGGCATTCCTTTCAGTTCGTCACTGGGGGCGACCCCGGAGCAGAGCAGCAGGAATGATGTTGCCGAGCAGATGACGATCGTATCGATAAATACGGAGAGCATCTGTACCAGTCCCTGCTTGACAGGATGAGAAACGGAAGCGCTGGCAGCCGCATTCGGAGCGGAGCCGACGCCCGCCTCGTTAGAGAACAGCCCCCGTTTGATTCCCTGCATTACACAGGAACCGGTGAATCCGCCGAAGATAGCCTGAAGGTCGAATGCATTTGAGAAAATATCAGCGAACATACACGGGATCAGTTCAAAATGTGTGACAACGACAAAGAGCGCCAGAGCAAGGTAGAAAATTCCCATCGCCGGAACAAGGAATCCTGTGATCTTCGAAATCTGTCTGCTGCCTCCGCAGATACAAATACAGAAGATCACTGCCAGAATCCCGCCGATCACTGCCGGCGTCCATGATTCGTCAAAGAAGCTGTATGCCCGGAATGTATCAACGATATTAAAAGATGCGACAAGATTGAAGCCGACCATATAGGTGAGGATGAGAAATACCGCGAACAGTGTGCCGAGCCAGCGTTTTTTCAGGACTGCCTGGATATAGTAAGCAGGACCACCGTAGCAGGTGCCGTCCCCGGCCTTTCTCTTATAAATCTGTGCCAGTGTACTCTCGATAAAAGCTGATGCGCTTCCGAGTAGGGCGGTGACCCACATCCAGAATACGGCTCCCGGACCGCCCAGACAGATAGCAGTGGAGATGCCGGCGATATTTCCGGTGCCGACGCGTGAGGCGGTGGATACCATCAGAGCCTGAAATGATGAAAGTCCGTTCTCGTCCTCTTTCGGTTCCATAATAACGCGGATGGATTCCCGCAGCATGCGGAACTGTACAAAACGCGTCCTGATCGAAAAATAGATGCCTGTACCAAGGAGCAGGATGATCAGAATATAGCTGTACAAAAGATCGCTCAGTGTATTGATGATTTGTGCAAACAATATAAGTTCCTCTCTTTCCTTTTCTTTTTTGTGCCGGATATTCATTATATAGAATATACGCAGTCTTGACAAGGGCACATCTGAACGGCAAATAAGATTCGGGGCGTGGAACTATTTGATGTATAGGTAAAAGAAATCTGGTGAGAATACTTTTCAAATCCGGTGATTTCTGCTAATATAGTGATGCAGATTATAAGAGCGGGCTGCTGAGACCTGACCTGCCACAATGGGGCGGCACGTCAGGATCATCCCGCTTTTTTGTGATTCTGATGTACAGATTGGTGCTGAAATAACAAAACAGTGTCAGATGATAAGGAAAGGAAGAGAACAATGCCAAGATTAAATGAGAATTATCTGAACGTACAGGACAGCTATCTTTTCGCGGAGATTGCGCGCAGAGTAAAGGTATATGAAGAAGATCATCCCGACAAAGCGGGAAACATTATCCGCCTCGGGATTGGAGACGTGACCCGCCCGCTCACGAAGAGCGCACTTGAGGCACTTCATAAAGCGGTGGACGAGCAGGCTGTATCCGGGACATTTATAGGATACGGACCGGAGCAGGGATATGATTTTGTGCGCAAGGCTGTTGCAGATTATTATGCAAGAAACGGCGTGGAAGTTGACGCAGACGATGTGTTCATCTCTGACGGTGCGAAGAGCGATACCGGAAATATTACAGAGCTTTTTGCAAAGGACAATGTGATCCTTGTGCCGGACCCGGTATATCCGGTTTATGTAGATACAAACACAATGGACGGAAAGCAGATCATCTATATGAACGGAACAGAGGAGAATGATTTCCTCCCAATGCCGGATGATAACGTAAAGGCAGATATCATCTATCTGTGCTCCCCGAACAATCCGACCGGAGCATGCTATAACAAAGAACAGTTAAAAGCGTGGGTAGATTATGCGCTTGCAAATGAGGCGGTGATCCTCTTTGACTCTGCTTATGAAGCGTTTGTATCCGAGCCGGAACTGCCGCGCAGTATCTATGCGGTAGAGGGCGCGAAGAAGTGTGCCATCGAGTTCTGCTCATTGTCCAAGACAGCCGGATTTACTGGAACACGTTTCTCCTATACAGTTGTGCCGAAAGAGTTGGTATTTGCCACTTCTGACGGTAAAGAACTGAGCCTGCATGACATGTGGAACAGAAGACAGTCCACGAAGTTCAACGGTACACCGTATATCATCCAGTATGCGGCTGCGCAGGTGTTCACAGAACAGGGAATGAACGAGTGCATGGAAAATATTTCTTATTATATGGAAAATGCCCGTGTGATCGCAGAGACTCTCAGGAAAAAGAATATCCCGTTCACGGGCGGAGTAAACTCTCCTTATATCTGGTTCAAGTGCCCGAACGGAATGGAGTCATGGGAGCTCTTCGATTATCTGCTTGATAATATCCAGGTAGTCGGAACACCGGGAGCAGGATTCGGAGTGAACGGAAAGAATCATTTCCGTCTGACCTCATTCGGCACCCATGAGAAGACGAAGGAAGCTATGGAGAGATTTGACAAGCTGTTCTAAAAAATCTGATATAAGAATATGACGGATGTTCGTGAGTATATGGATTGAGCGTATGCGGGACGGACATCTGTCATATTTTTTTCTTGAGAAAATCTTTAGAATTTATTCCATATAACTTAAGCAATATTATATTGACAACCAATATTATACAAAATATAATATAGAAAACGACACAGTATTACAGTTTGAAGAAAAGAGCAGAGGCGTGATGGAGAGATCAGCCCTGGATCAGAAAGGGTGGTTGCATGGTATTTAATACAGGTGCAGCGCTTCTGGACGCGATCGTACTGGCCGTTGTCTCCCGGGAGGACGAGGGGACATACGGCTATAAGATCACTCAGGATGTGCGCAGAGTCATAGAAGTGTCAGAATCGACATTGTATCCGGTTCTGCGGCGCCTGCAGAAAGATGAGTGTCTGGAAGTGTATGACAGGCAGTTTGACGGCAGAAACAGAAGATATTACAAAGTGACATCCAGAGGGATGGCACAGCTTGGTCTGTACAAGTCAGAATGGAAGACTTATATACAGAAGATCAACGAGATATTTGAGGGAGGTGTGACTGCATGAACCGTATGGAATTTATGGTTGAACTTGAACGGCTGCTCGCCGATATGCCGGAAGAGGAACGACAGGCGGCGGTTCAGTATTATGCAGATTATTTCGCGGATGCCGGCGAAGCAAACGAGGCAGATGTGATCCGGGAGCTGGGAAGTCCGGAGAAAGCGGCCGAGTCGATCAAAGCGGATTATTACGGGACAGAATTTAATGAAGCCGACTATGAACATAAGGATTATATGGAGAAATACAGACAGAAATCTTCTGCCGGGAGTGCATCAGGTGAGGCGGGAAAAAGCAGGCCGTGGACGAGTAATACACTGAAGCTTATTTTGATCATTGCAATTGCGGTCGTGCTTTGGCCGGTGACTCTGGGAATTGCCCTTGCAGTTTTCGGCATTGCTGCGGCTGTGGTATGTTTCTTTGCAGTTCTTGTGATCGCGTCAGTTGCAATTTTGATCGCCGGAGGCGTTACGATCGTCGTCGGACTTGCAGTTGCGATCGCGGTCCCTCCGGCAGCACTTGTGACAGCCGGGATCGGGCTCCTCATGTTCGTGCTCGGGCTCATTGCCACGGTCGGAACGGTGAAACTTTGTATCATAGTGTATCCGGCCATGCTCAGGGGATTCGTAAATCTGTGCAGAAGACCGTTTTATGGAAAGGCGGTGTAAGGGATGAAAAAAGGGTGGAAAGTGTTCTGGATCGTATGTGCGGTCATGGCAGCGGCCGGTATTGTAATGACAGCGGCCGGCATCGCTCTGGGCGGGGCTGCAATGCTGAGCAGTGCGGATGAATCGGGACCGGTGCATGAGTGGCTGCAGCGGACCGGCAGGATCGTGACAGAAAATACAGCTCCGGGAGAACCGGATGATCAGCCGGATATTACGACAGACAGTGGAGCTTATAGCGGTGGATATGTTCCGGGAGAACCGGACGGGGATATGATCACGGCATATGAAGGGATTGATGAAATATCGATGGATCTGTCCGGCCTGGGAGTGATAGCGGAACCAACCGATGGGGACGATGTCATTATAGATACATCGCAGCTCAGAGCAGATATCAGAGAGGCTCTTGTTATCACTCAGGACGGCGGGAAACTGGAAATGGAGACTGACAGTCACCGTGGATTTGGCCGGAATGCAAGTGATCCGGGCATGCTGTATATCAGTCTTCCGCAGGGAGCATATTATAATTCGTTTTCTGCAGATGTAGGAGCCGGATTTCTTGAGATGAGGGGAATATCAGCAGGAGAGATTTCTCTTGACGTGGGAGCCGGGCAGATCATTGCGGAAGGCTTTTATGCAGACGTGCTGGAAGCGGACTGCGGGGCCGGACAGATCACACTGCAGGGCGAGGTTGTGGAAAATGCAGACCTTAACTGTGACATCGGGGAAGTGCTCTTTACCCTGCCAGGCGAGATGGAAGTTTATAATTATGAACTATCCTGTTCGGCAGGCGAGCTTATCGTGGGGGATGAAGCCTACAGCGGCCTCCGTAATAAAATGAAGATAGATAACGGCAGCAGCTGCCTGATAGAAGCAGAATGCAGGATAGGCAGAATGGAAATTATGTTTGAATAAAAGATAATCAAGAAAAACAATAAATATGGTTCAAATCAGAGAAAGTGAGGAATCAGATCATGTCGGAAAAAAGATTATATCGTTCGAGAGAAAACAGGATGTTGTGTGGAGTATGTGGAGGGATCGCTGAGTATTTTAATATCGATCCTACACTGATACGGCTGCTGTTTGTGCTCTTTGGCTTATCAGGCAGCGGGATACTGGCGTATATCATAGCTGCGATCATTATACCGGACAGTCCGGTAGTGTAGGAAAAGCAGAAAGGGTGACCATAAAGTACCGGGTATTAAAAAGTGCCCGGTGCTTTTGGCGTGAATATCCTGGTAAAATTCCGGCAATACTCCTGAAAAACGGAAAGAAGGGGTATTGTGTCAAAGAAGAAAGAGAAAAAGATCGATCTTAACAATCTGGAACCTGAGGAGAAAATGAAGTATGAAGTGGCAGAGGAACTGGGGCTTCTTGACAGAGTATTGTCGGAGGGATGGAAGTCTCTTACATCAAAAGAAACGGGGCGGATCGGAGGTATAGTGACCAAAAAGAAACGGGAAAAACAATAAAAAAACAATAAAACAAAATCGGTAAAACTTTACAAAGAACTGTAGATTTGATAAAATTGTACAACTGGGGAGACGATAGGTGATGTAACTATGGAAGAAAAGATAGAAGTCCTGGGAATCCGGCTGGACTGTCTGACAGCGAAGGAGACGATGCTTCGGGCTATACAGTTCATGGAAAATGACCCGGTTGATACAATAGAAATAATGACTATGGACTGCCTGATGAACAATCAGGAAGATGAAACGTGGATATCCCGGGTGAAGGACTTTAAACTGGTACTTCCCGGGGAGGTCGAGATACTTGAGGCGGCAGAAATCCATGACAGAGTAAAACTGAAAGAAACTGAAAACAGAATATTTTTGAAAATGTTTATGAAATACCTTCAGAAGAATCAGAAGAGGATTTATCTTCTTGCAGATACAGAGGAGGAAATCGTCCAGGCAGAAAATGCGATCCGGCACTATAACCGGGGAATACGTGTGAGCGGGCATGCATGTCTGGATCCGGGCGGAAACAGGGAAGAAGAAGTGGTAAATGATATTAACGGAACAGAGACCGATTGTGTCCTGTCGGTCCTGTCTTCGCCTTATCAGGAGAGTTTTATCAGCAGAAATAAGACTCTGCTCAATACAAAACTCTGGTTCGGATGCGGTCCAATGCTTTCGAGAAGCTATGACGACAGAAAAATTTTGCAGCAGATCAAGCATTTCTTTCGGAAAAAAATGTTCCGAAGGCAGGTAGAAAAGCAGCAAAAAGAAAAATAATATGAATTTTTTGTAAAACATTTGAGGAAATGCATAAAAAAGATGGATTTCCTCTTTATTTTTTTGGTGTTTTGCATTAATATAATACGTGAATATGTGAATTTGAATATTTTTTATGCTCAAATTTTGTGAAAAGTGTACATGTTATCTGGAGGAGTGGAGGAAGAGCTATGATTTCAAATCAGATACTACAAAATACGATCGATGGCCTGAAAGGGATTGCAAGAGTGGATTTCTGTGTTCTTGACACAGAGGGAAAAGAGCTTGCGGCTACATTTGAAAGTACGCAGGACCGCAGTGAAGCGGTGCTTTCATTTGTGGAATCCCCTGCGGACAGTCAGGTGATCCAGGGCTGTCAGTTTTTCAAGATCTTTGACGAACAGAGACTTGAGTATGTGCTCCTCGCAGACGGAGATACCGAGGATGTGTACATGCTCGGCAAGATTGCAGCATTTCAGATCCAGAGCCTGCTGGTGGCATATAAAGAGCGGTTTGACAAGGATAATTTCATTAAAAACCTGCTCCTTGACAACCTGCTTCTGGTAGATATTTATAACCGTGCAAAAAAATTACATATTGACACAGAAGTAAAACGTGTTATCTTTATTATTGAGACATCACACGAAAGGGACAATGCCGCGCTCGAGAATGTGAGAAGCCTGCTCGGTGGCAAGTCAAAAGATTTTATCACTGCGGTCGATGAAAAAAATATTATCGTGGTGAAGGAGCTTACTGACAAGGACGGTAATAAAGAACTTGAAAAGATGGCACAGGAAATGCTGGATACGCTCCGCAACGAGGGAGGGGAGGAGCAGATCCGCATTGCATACGGAACGATCGTAGGCGACATCAAGGAAGTTTCAAAGTCCTACAAAGAAGCCAAGCTCGCTCTTGACGTTGGGAAGATCTTTTTCGATGAAAAGGATATCGTGGCATTTACCACTCTGGGTATCGGACGCCTGATCTATCAGCTGCCGATCCCGCTGTGTAAGATGTTCATAAAAGAGATTTTCGAGGGGAAATCTCCGGACGATTTTGATGAGGAGACATTGACTACGATCAATAAATTCTTTGAAAACAGCCTCAATGTATCAGAAACGTCCAGGCAGCTTTATATTCACAGAAATACTCTTGTATACAGGCTGGATAAGCTCCAAAAGAGCACCGGTCTGGATCTTCGCGTTTTCGAGGATGCGATCACATTCAAGATTGCGCTGATGGTCGTAAAATACATGAATTATATGGAGTCGCTGGAGTACTAAGTCCGGAATCGAGCTTGCATGGCGGAAAGGTGAGCGCAGTGATTTCGTATAATATACAAGCAGGGGTATGAATAATTAGGAGGAACATATGATTGAATTAAGAAAGGTGACAAAGGAGTATTCCAAAGGTAATGCAGCCCTGAACGGAATTTCCGTAAAGATCGAACAGGGTGAGTTCGTCTTTATCGTAGGTGACAGCGGATCCGGAAAGTCTACTCTGATCAAACTGATCATGAAGGAACTGAATCCGACCGAGGGAACGATCATCGTGAACGGACAGAACCTGAACAGGATGAAACACCGTAATATTGCAAAATACAGAAGAGGGATAGGCGTTGTCTTTCAGGACTTCCGTCTTCTGAAAGACAGAAATATCTATGAAAATATCGCTTTTGCCCTGCGCGTGACGGAGACACCGACGAGAATCATCAAAAAGAAAGTGCCGGCGGCGCTTTCTCTGGTCGGACTGGCGCAGAAATACAAATCTTTTCCGAAAGAGCTTTCAGGCGGTGAGCAGCAGCGTGTTGCCATTGCGAGAGCGCTTGTAAATGAACCTGCCATACTGCTGGCGGATGAGCCTACCGGAAACCTGGACCCGACGAATTCATGGGAGATCATGAGCATTCTGAAAGAGGCGAATGAACGAGGGACGACAGTGCTTGTTGTTACGCACAACCAGGAGATCGTAAACGAGATGAACGAACGAGTGATCACGATGAAACAGGGCGTGATCGTCAGTGATGAACAAAAAGGTGGGTATATAAATGAGGATTAGTACAATAGGATACGTAGGAAAACAGGGTATCAAGAATATCTGGAGGAACAAGATGTTTTCACTCGCATCCATTGCGACGATGTCAGCTTGTATCTTCCTGTTTGGATTATTTTTCTCGATTCTTGTCAACTTTCAGTATATCATAAGAACTGCCGAGGAGGGCGTTGCCATCACGGTATTCTTTGAAGAGGATGCAACAGACGAGCAGAAACAGGAAATCGGGCAGCAGCTTGAGGAACACGAAGGTGTAGCGGATGTGAGGTATGTCTCCGCAGATGAGGCATGGGAAGAGTTCCAGAAAGAATATTTCGGCGACAATCCCGAGCTGGCGGAAGGATTCAAAGATGATAACCCGCTTGCAAGTTCTGATAACTATGAAGTATATATGGAAACTACGGACAACAGCGACCAGAGTCTGGTAGCGCGAAGCCGCTCTCTTTCTGAAACACAGAACGAACTGGTAGAATTTGCACAGGGCTTGGACGGAGTCCGTGATGTAAACAAGTCAGATGTAGTTGCCAATACGCTTTCCAGTGTAAATACACTGGTGGCAATTGTATCTGTTGCGATTATTATCATCCTGCTGGGTGTGTCGATCTTCCTGATCAGTAATACAGTTACGATGGGTATTACTGTACGAAAGGAGGAAATTGCGATCATGAAATACATTGGCGCCAAGGACTTTGTCGTCCGGTCGCCGTTCGTGATCGAAGGTCTGATCATCGGTATATTCGGTGCCGCGATTCCGCTGACACTGCTGTATTTCCTGTATGACAGGGCAGTAGAGTATATTATGACGAGATTCCGTATCCTGCAGAACATCATAGACTTTCTGCCTGTGGGAACTGTATATCAGATTCTGCTTCCGATCGGACTTGTCATGGGTATCGGAATCGGATTCCTGGGCAGTTTCTTCACGGTGCGCAAGCATCTGAAAGTATAAAACTTCTGACAGAGTATATGTCCGTTCTGGAAATATACTGACATGATATGAAGGTAAGAGTAAGGGAGGACAAAGTGGAAAAAGAAGTTCCGCTTTGTCCTTTTTCTGGTAGAGGGCGGGGAGGCGGGCGAAAGAGCAATATTTTAATACAGCAAGTGATATCGGAGGCGTGGAGAGATGGAAGATTGGAACAGGAAGAGCGGAAACGATGGCAGAAAGTTCGGTCTGGGTGTATTGACAGGCGCGCTGGTCACAGCTCTTGTTATCTGTGGCACGGCATGGGTCTGGAAAGTGTTTTCCAATATACGAAACGGGGATTATACATCAGCGAGTACTGTGTCTGAAACCGACGTAAACGAAAAGCTGGATCAGATCAACAGCCTGATCGAAAAGTATTATCTGTATGAGGATGATATTGATGAAGATACGTTGATCGACGGTATATATTCCGGGTATGCAGAAGCATTGGGCGACCCGTATACAGAGTATTACGATGAAGAGGAGACGGAAGCCCTCTATGAGTCCACAACCGGCGAATTTTCGGGTATCGGAGCTACAATGTCCCGGAGCCTGGACAGCGGTGAGATCACAGTGAGCAATGTGTATCAGGATTCACCGGCAGACAAGGCGGGATTGAAGCAGGGGGATGTCATTTATGAAGTTGACGGACGCTCTGCATCCGGGCGGGACCTAGAAACGGTCGTATCGTGGATCAAAGGGGAACAGGGGACAGACGTGACTCTGTGTGTGCTGCGCAATGGCGAAGAAGTAGAATTGACGGCTACGCGTGACATTATCGAAGTACAGACGGTCAGCAGTGAAATGAAAGACGGTCAGATAGGCTATATAGCGGTAAGTGAATTTGACAGCGTGACATATGACCAGTTTGAGTCGGCTCTTGATGACCTTGAGTCGCAGGGGATGCAGGGGCTTGTTATCGACCTGAGAGGGAACCCGGGCGGAAATCTTACGACAGTTACGGATATGTTAAAACTCCTCCTTCCGGAAGGAACAATTGTATCGACGAAAGACAAGTACGGCAATACAGAAGAGATTACCTGCGATGGAAAGCATGAATTTACAAAACCGCTGGCTGTTCTTGTAAATCAGTACAGTGCAAGCGCTTCGGAAATATTCAGCGGAGCAATACAGGATTACGGCACAGGAACTATCGTCGGCACGACTACCTATGGAAAAGGTGTGGTACAGCAGCTCATGGATCTGGGTGACGGAACCTGTCTGAAAGTGACCATTGCCGAGTATTATACACCGAGTGGCAGGAGTATCAATGGTGCCGGTGTTACACCGGACGTGGAAGTAGAATACGAATATGACGAAAATAATCCGGAAGCCGATAACCAGCTTGACAAAGCATTGGAGGTCGTGCGCGGGGAACTGGAGTAAGAAAGTAAAAGTTCAGTCCGCGTCAATTTTACAAAAAAAGAGCTTGCAATTTGAAAAACAGTGTGATAATATTGGAAACATATTTTAACAGGCTAAAGTGTTAAAATTGAGAAAGGCAATGAACAAGACTCTGATTTCCAGAAACTGACAGGAAGCAGGCGTCACCGACTGAGAGCGCCGGACAGCGGAGGAGATCATGGGAACACTTGGGAGCTGACCGTCTGAACAGATGCAGCAGCACAGAGTAGGGCGGTACGTAAAGCATACGTTACATGCAGAGAGTGGAACCCTGATTACTTAGCGAGGTTCTTTCGGACCTAGTAAGCAGGAGTTGTTCTTGGGAACTTGGCGAGGTATTTTCGAGCCTAGAGAGCAAGAACTTCAAATGCTGAGCGAACGGAACTTCCTTGGATATAGCGCTTGATGAGAGCAAGTTAAAGGTGCAGATCGAGTTTAGTGCGAGGGTTCAATGCGGGTGGTACCGCGGATTTTATCTTGATAATTTCCGTCCCGGGATACTTAAGTATCCCGGGGCGTTTTGTTTTCCCCGGGATGCAGCAGCTGAAATACCATAAGGGTATACCAGATGCCATAAGAAACATGGCATATCAGGGGAAAGGAGAGAAAACAATGGAACTGGTAAAAGGTGTAAAGAAGTCAGAAACTCTGGAACTTGCAGAACTGCTTGAGAAAGGTGTAAAAGGTCAGACGGTGAAAGTAAACGGCGCTGTCCACACGATCCGTGATATGGGTACGGTAGCGTTCGTAATCCTCAGAAAACGCGGCGGCCTTGTGCAGTGTGTGTATGAGAAAGGCGTGTCAGGCTTTGATCTCAAGGATGTGAAAGAGGCTGCCACAGTAGAAGTTACAGGTGTTGTGGCGGAATCTGAGAAAGCTCCCCACGGCATTGAAATCCGTCTGAGAGGGATCCGCATCTTAAGTGAACCGGCAGCGCCCATGCCCCTGCCGATCGCAAAGTGGAAACTGAATACTTCACTTGAGGCAAAGCTGAACTATCGTCCCATTTCCCTGAGAAACTTAAGGGAGAGAGCAAGATTCCGGATTCAGGAAGGGCTTGTGAGAGGATTCCGTGATTTCCTTTACGGCGAAGGATTTACAGAGATCCATACGCCGAAGATCGGAGCTAAGAGTGCAGAGGGCGGCGCAAATCTGTTCCGTCTGGATTATTTCCACCGTCCGGCGATCCTGCAGCAGAGCCCGCAGTTCTACAAACAGATGATGGTCGGGGTATTTGACAGAGTATTCGAGACAGCCCCGGTATTCCGTGCGGAGAAACATAATACAAAGCGCCATCTGAACGAATATACGAGCCTTGACTTTGAGATGGGTTATATTGAAGGGTTCGAGGATGTGATGGCGATGGAGACCGGATATCTCCAGTATACAATGAAGCTCCTTGAAAAAGAGTATGCGGACGAGATCAGAATACTCGGAATTGAAATCCCGAAGACAGAAGATATCCCGGCAGTGCGTTTCGATGAGATCAAGAAACTCGTATCAGAGGAGTACGGACGCAAGATCAGAAGCCCGTATGATCTGGAGCCGGAAGAGGAAGTGCTGATCAGCAGATATGCGAAAGAAAAATGGGATGCGGATTTCGTATTTGTCACACACTATCCGTCAAGAAAGCGCCCGTTCTATGCGATGGACGATCCGGCAGATCCGACTTATACGCTGAGCTTTGACCTTCTGTTCCGTGGAATGGAGATCACGACGGGAGGACAGCGTATCCACGATTATGAAAGCCTGGTTGCCAAGATGGAACAGCGCGGCATGACAGAAGAAGGAATGGAGCAGTACCTGAGCACATTCAAATACGGTATGCCGCCGCACGGCGGACTGGGAATCGGACTGGAGCGTCTGACTATGAAACTGACAGGAGACGATAATGTCCGTGAGACTACATTGTTCCCGAGAGATATGAGCAGACTGGAGCCATAAGGCAGTAAGCACAACGTGGAAGGAACATACAGTCGATTGATACTGAGAGATTTTGTGCCGGCAGATGGAAGCTGCCGGCAGATCGAAGAAAGGAGAGACGGTCATGGCAAACAAGATATCAGACGAGACGATCGAGTATGTCGGAATTCTGGCAAAACTTGAGTTATCAGATACAGAGAAAGAGGCTGCGAAAGCGGAGATGGAGAAGATGCTGGATTACATTGACACGCTGAATGAACTGGACACATCAGGGATCGAGCCGATGTCCCATGTATTTCCAGTAAATAATGTATTCCGCGAGGATGTGGTGACAAACGGTGACGGCAGGGAAGAGACACTGGCGAATGCACCGCAGAGAAAAGAGGATACCTTTGAAGTGCCGAGAACAATCGGCTGAGACGAAGCGGATCATGACAGAAAGGCGGCATAGATTATGGAAATATTAGAACTTACAGCCCTTGAGCTGGGAAAAAAGATAAAAGCCGGCGAGATCACGGTGAAAGAAGCTGTTCAGGCGGTGATTGACCGTGCAAAGGAAGTCGAGCCGGTGATCAACAGCTATGTGACACTGGACGAAGCAGGCGCATTTGCGCAGGCGGAAGAAATCCAGAAGAAGATCGATGCAGGCGAACTGACCGGACCGCTGGCGGGCGTACCGGTTGCGATTAAGGATAACATGTGTATCAAAGAGCAGCTTACGACATGCAGCTCAAAGATACTTTCGAATTTTAAACCCACCTATACTGCTGAGGCGGTGGAAAACTTAAAGAAAGCCGGTGCAGTGATCATTGGAAAGACAAACATGGATGAATTTGCCATGGGAAGCAC
>DWWO01000031.1 GCA_019119675.1 Candidatus Mediterraneibacter faecipullorum
CCCGAAAAAGCCCGTAAAATCAAGCTTTTTTGAGGTTTTCCAAAAAAATATTGAAAAAATTAGCACTCACCTCTTGCTTTCTATTTTGGCATGGAAATCATTCTGGCTATGTGCTAAAATGGGAAACGTTTCTTTTATTTCAAGGAGAACCATATGACAATTTATGTAGATGCGGATGCCTGCCCGGTAGTACATATTGTTGAACACCTGGCAGCAGGATATCATGTCCCCTGCGTTTTGCTCTGTGATACCAACCATATACTTCATTCGAATTACAGTGAAGTGATTGTGGTGGGGGCGGGGGCAGATGCAGTAGACTTCAAACTGATCACATTCTTAAAGCCGGGGGATATCTGTGTGACTCAGGACTATGGAGTGGCGGCGATGGCGCTTGGCAAAGGCTGTTCCTGTATCCATCAGAATGGAAAATGGTATACCAACGAGAACATCGATCAGATGCTGATGGAGCGGCATCTGGCGAAGAAGGCAAGACGGAGCAGCAAGAAATACCATCTGAAGGGGCCTGCCAGGCGAACGGAAGAGGATGATATGCGGTTTGCTGAATCTTTTGAGAAGATGCTTTGCAGAGCGCTTAATATTTAAATGTAGCGAAAGGAAAAGGAGCTGCTTACAGGTGTTTATGACTAATATGTATGTTCCGCTCTTTTTCATCCCGGTATTCAAGTGGAAGAAAGAATATTTTGTGCGCAGCACCTTACGATGGTGCGGCCCGGATACCGGAGCGGGTACAGAAGGTGCAGCCAGTGCGGATATGAGACTCAGGAAGATTTTGAGTTCTGGCCCCAGTGCGGAAGGAGATTTTAGATGAATCAGAAGGAACAGGAATGGGACAAGCTGCTGAAGATCCGGACTTCCGGACGGGACGACTCTCATTCCGATCAGTATTACTATCCTTATGAGCCCACGCCTTACTGTGTGCTGGAACGGCTGGCGGACAGCGGCTGGATCGGGAAGCGCAACGTGCTTCTGGATTACGGGACAGGGAAAGGGCGGGTGTGCTTCTTTCTGTCTTATCAGACCCGTTGCCGCTGCACAGGAATTGAATATAATGAACACATTTATAAAAGGGCGGCGGAGAACCTGGAGCATGCCGTGTCCGGCAAAAAGGTTTCATTTGCGCTGGAAAATGCGGAGAAATATATGGTTGGACCGGAGGTGGACCGGTGCTATTTTTTTAACCCGTTTTCTGTGGAGATTTTCAGAAAAGTGCTGGCCAGAATCAAAGAATCCTGGTATGAGAATCCACGGCAGATTCTGTTGTTTTTCTATTATCCTTCGGAGGAATACATAAGCCTTCTGATGACGGAAGAAGAGGTGGCTTTTCTGGATGAGATCGATTGCGGGGATTTGTTTGCGGGTGATGCGACGAAGGAAAGGATTCTGATATTTCAGATTGGAGATGACATATAACCACGCGAGTGTGGTAGAATGAGAGTTAGAGAGAGGAAGGTGCCGGTATGTTGTCAGATGGAGCAATGATCGTGTTGATATTTGGAGGAATTGTATTGATTCCGTTTGTGACAGTGCTGATTGTGCTTGCGGCTGCGAAGAAACGAAGAAAAAGGAAATATGAAAAGTACCGGGGAATGGTCCTTGGAACTGTGACATGGATCCGACCCGGCGGGATTGATCATCCCAGTGTGATTCATGCAGTGTATCACGTAAATGAAAAAGAGTATCAGATCAAGGAGACGGCAAAGCTGAAATCCAGGACGATTAAGGTGGGAAAGATACCCGTGGGACAGAAGAAGTCTTTTGTAATGGGAGCTGTGGCACAAGGGGATCAGATTTGGATCCGCTATGATGAGCGGCGGCCGGAGCGGGCAATTATCTGTGGAAATGACGGCGTGGTTACCAGGTGACGGATGAAAAAATGACGGGAAGTTTTTCCGGTTGTACAAAACAGGAAAGAAACGGATGGAATATAGGGAATATAATAGAGATTACAGATTTTCATGTGGAAGGAGAAGCCAAAGAAGTGCTCGTACGGTGCCCGGAAATACCGGTATATACGGCGCCTTTTGAGGTTCTGACACAATTGACCGGGTATAAACTGAAGCCGGGCCGCAGTAATCCGCTGTACCGGCGGGCAATCCGGGTCAGTATGGGAATGGAAGGAGAGAGACTGATGGAGGATACGATCCGGGGCTCGGATTATACCATTAAGATTCCCATGACTCATTGTGATTGAGGCCATTCAGGAATGGGATTATTCTGCATTTGCAGATGCTGGATACAATAGAGGGATTGAAAAAAGAGGATGCCTGGGTAGTGGTCACTAATATTTACAATCCGGTTGCGAATCTTGAACTGCCATCCACTATGAACAGAGTGGCGGAGGATATTATCCGGAATATGAATGAGATTATTGATCGTTACGGGGACGAGTACGGGTATCAGGTGGTGGATGTCTATAATTCTGATATCTGCGAACATGTACAGGAGGACGGGGGGCACCCTGATAAGACAGGGCAGCAGATTATCGCAGACCGGATATATGTTCACAAATAGCCGGGGCGGCCAGATGCCCCGGCTATTTATATGGTATGACGGGCATGCCGTCAGTCTGTGGTGAAAGTCCAC
>DWWO01000032.1 GCA_019119675.1 Candidatus Mediterraneibacter faecipullorum
TGTATTCGGAACGCTCCATGTCGATGCACAGCTTATGCAGTATCCTCTTTTTCTGCTGTCTCATCCGGTCGGTAATCTTTTCTTCCACCGCAGCGTCGTCTTCCAACAAACACTCATACAAACCGGAAGAGATCGGAACTTTACAAACTAAGATTTCAGATATTCGCCCCGATACAGTTCCCCTTTCGACTCGGCTTATCTAATTCCATGATTGTCGGGGAGATACTTCCGGTTGGATGAATGCAGAAAATCAGGCGGATACAGCTCCTTTGATGAACTTTTCGGGACGGGCGGGGAGAGGATGCTGACGGTGACTGTGGAAGGGGATTAGATAAAGTTAAAGCCTGTGGTGCGGCGTTAGTCGGGAAAAGGAAGTTGTCTGAGTGAAACGAGTTCTTCCTTTTCCCGGCTGTCTTTAGCCGTATTGCAGGCTTTAACTTTATCTTATTCCCTGTAACCGGAGCCGGAAGCATCCTCTCCCCGCCCGTCCCGGATACGTGACTCAATCCACTGTATCCGAGTGATTTTCGGATGATTTATTGCAGGATGTCTCGCTGACAAACACGAATCTATCTTCTTCTGCGGTATTTCTCTTCGCAGTATTTGCACCGATAGATCTGATTTTCTTCATCAGTGAGTACAAATACGTGATCAAGTCCCTGCTCGATAGATGTGATACATCTCGGGTTTTTGCAGCGGATCACATTGCGGATCTCCTTGGGGAGTCTGAGCTGTTTCTTCTCCACGATCTTTTCATTTTCAATAATATTGATCGTGATGTTGTGATCGATGAATCCGAGAATGTCCAGATCCATGAAATCGATCGGACACTCGATCTTGATGATATCTTTCTTACCCATTTTATTGCTCTTTGCGTTTTTGATGATCGCAACGCAGCAGTCCAGCTTATCGAGGTGAAGATATTTATAGATATCCATGCTTCTGCCAGCTTCTATGTGGTCGAGAACAAAGCCTTCAGAGATACTTCCTACATTCAGTGTATTTTTTACCATGGTTGTTTCCTTTCTGTTATTCCGGAATTTCTTCCGTATGATCAATGTCTTATGTTTCAACACGAGGTTTTGCTGCTGTTACAGCAGCCTGACGATTATTAATCTACATGGATGTCGAGCAGTGTCAGGATCAGTGCCATGCGGACGTATACGCCGTACTGTACCTGGCGGAAATATGCTGCGCGCGGATCATCATCCACCTCCACAGAGATTTCATTTACTCGCGGAAGAGGATGAAGTACATACATATCCTTTGGAGCAAGCTTCATTTTTGCCTTGTCAAGGATGTAGAAGTCTTTCATGCGTACGTAGTCTTCCTCGTTGAAGAAACGCTCTTTCTGTACTCGTGTCATGTAGAGGATGTCAAGGCTCGGCATAGCGTCTTCGAGACGGACAACTTCTTCATATTCGATGTTGTTGCGGTCCAGTACATCATGACGGATATATTCCGGAAGCCTTAACTCCTCCGGGGAGATCAGGACAAAACGGATGTTTTCGTATCTCACAAGGGCGTTGATCAGCGAGTGTACGGTACGACCGAACTTCAGGTCGCCGCACAGGCCGATGGTCAGGTTATTGAGTCTTCCTTTGACATTGCGGATCGTCAGAAGGTCTGTCAGTGTCTGTGTCGGATGCTGATGTCCTCCGTCTCCGGCGTTGATGACCGGGATAGAGGAGTGCTGGCAGGCTACCATCGGTGCTCCTTCTTTCGGATGTCTCATAGCGCAGATATCTGCATAGCAGGATACTGTCCGTATCGTATCGGATACACTCTCTCCCTTAGAAGCAGAGCTGGAGTCAGCTGAGGAAAAGCCAAGCACGCTTCCGCCAAGATTCAGCATGGCAGCCTCGTGGCTTAAACGTGTTCTTGTACTCGGCTCATAGAATAATGTGGCAAGTTTTTTTCCTTCGCATGCATGCGCATATTTCTCCGGATTTGCCTCAATATCCTGTGCAAGGTCCAGAAGCTTGTCAAGTTCTTCCACGGTAAGATCCAGTGGGCTCATCAAATGTCTCATAAGTGTCCTCCTTAAATATATAAATGTGTTTTTACCAAATGTCCGGTATTGTCTCTGGTTTATCTGTACTGGAGCAATTCATCGACAGTTTTCCTCTTTGGTACAGCGGGAATAATGCCGGGCTGACCGATCGCGATCAGTGCCGCCAGCTCCTGATCTTCGGGAAGACCGAGCAGGCCGCTGATGCCGTCCTCGTCAAATATGCCCATGATCACGGTGCCCAGACCGTGATCCCATGCCGCAAGACAAAAACTCTGGCATGCAGCCCCTACATCAAACATCTGCCATCGGTCCCCTTTTTTAGTAGAAAATGATCCGTCGCGCTCATAGCCGCAGCGTCCCTTTTTAAAGGTGACAGCCATCAGCATGCTTACCTGACGTATGATATTTGAATTGTAATCAGGGGTATACTTGTCCGCGATCTCGGCAAGAAGAGAAGAATCTTCAATTGCAATATAGCGGGTAATCTGAGTATTTTTCCAGGAAGGGGAATAAGATGCCAGAGAAACAATAGAATCAATAACAGAATGATCAACAGGTTCAGCCGTGTATTTCCGGATACTTCTGCGGGTTTTTAAACATTCAGTAACGTTCATTTGTGTACCTCCCTAAATTCTCCACATAATCATATAATAAATCGGAGCGATTTTCAACTGCAAAGTAGATTTTATCCGAGAAATGTACTATACTGATTTACAGTTCACTCGTATGCATGGGGCAGGCTGATTTATGCTTGCATAAGAATCAGAATGCCGCCATGTATACGAAGAGAGCGCCTTTCCATGAGCAAAGAAGCGGCGTAAGCCGCAGTAAGCATGTAAGTGCGGCTTTGCGAATGGCGCGTGTGAACTGTGGTTGAGCAAATCGAAAGGAGCAGTAAAATAATGGAGTCACTGGAAGTACTCAGAGATAAACTGGATAAGATAGACGACCAGATCGCAGAGCTTTACGAACAGAGGATGAAAGTCTGCAGTGAGGTCGGTGAATATAAAGTAAAGGCCGGACGAAAAGTATTTGACAGGCAGAGAGAGAAGGAAAAGTTGACGGATGTTGCGTCAAAGGTATCCGGCGATTTTAATAAAAAAGGCATTCAGGAGCTGTACCAGCAGCTCATGTCCATGAGCCGAAAGCTTCAGTACCGTCAGCTCGTGGAGGCGGGGGCACTGGGCAGGCTGCCGTTTATCCGGATTGATGACCTGGATAAGAAGAATGCCCGCGTTGTGTTCCAGGGGACAGAAGGGGCATACGGCCAGGCTGCGATGCACCAGTTTTTTGGTGAAGATGTCAATAGTTTCCATGTCAGGACATTCCGGGAGGCTATGGAGTCGATCGAGGAAGGGGCTGCCGATTATGCGGTGCTTCCCATCGAGAATTCCACGGCAGGGCCGGTGATCGAAATGTATGACCTTTTGGATGAATTTGAAAACTATATCGTGGCAGAGACGATACTGCCCGTTGTACATACCTTGTCGGGACTTCCGGGGGCAGAACTCTCTGATATCAAACGCGTCTATTCAAAGGCAGAAGCGCTGATGCAGACGACCCGTTTTCTGGACGATCATCCGGACTGGCAGCGGATCAGTGTGGTAAATACAGCGATCGCGGCAAAGAAAGTACTGGAGGATAATGACATGTCACAGGCGGCTGTGTGCAGTGCGTATGCGGCAAAGGTATATGGTCTGTCTGTGCTGGAAGATAAGATCAATGATGATTCTGACAATTCTACACGTTTTATTGTAGTAACGAACCAGAAAGTATTCCTTAAAGATGCTTCCAAGATCAGCATCCGGTTCGAACTGCCGCACCAGAGCGGGTCTCTTTACGGGATTTTGTCACATTTCATTTATAATGATCTGAACATGACAAAGATCGAATCGCGCCCGATCAAGGGAAGACCGTGGGAATACTGCTTTTTCGTCGATTTTGACGGCAATCTGGAGGAGCCGGCCGTGAAGAATGCAATCCGGGGCCTGAGAGAAGAATCCAAGAATCTTAAGATCCTGGGAAACTATTAGAGGCGAAATTTTCAGGGAGACTACAGCGGGAGGAAATAACATGCGTACAAATGAACTGATGCTTTATAAAAATATGGACTACGGAGATATCCTGCAGGACATGACATTTCTTATGGAAAATCACGGAAGCGAGTATTATAACACGGAAGATCTGAGGAGCCTTCTTTTTGAATGTGTCAATGCACTCCTGGAACTCTCGGTGAGCCATGGATTTGAAGGTAATCTCTGGCATACTTATCTGACGTTCCTTTTGGTAAATGATGAGAATGCCTACAGCACTTCCTGTGAGATCGTGGGGGAGATCGAGGGCAGTATAAATGAGATCGCGCTCCATGATTTCGGCATTTTCAAGGAGCTGTTCAATTATGATTTCAGCGGACTGGAGAAGAATCTGGGGGCAGGATGCATTCAGGTCCTCATGGACTATAAAAATGGCAGCAGGACGGGAAAAGTATTCAACCGCAGGGTGAGAGACAGGATCTGTACGCTGGCAAAAGCGCTTGGAGATGCCGGAGATGTGGAAGAGTTCAAGCAGAAGATGACTCAGTTTTATAGAGAATTCGGCGTAGGAAAGCTGGGACTTCACAAGGCGTTCCGCATTGAGCATCCGGAAGGGGGCGATATGGAGATCGTGCCGATCACAAACATCGCGCATGTCCATCTTGATGATCTGGTAGGATATGAGATAGCAAAGAAGAAGCTTATCGACAATACAGAGGCGTTCGTAAAGGGGCGCCGGGCGAACAACTGTCTGCTCTTCGGAGATGCGGGAACGGGTAAATCTTCCTCTATCAAAGCAATCCTGAACCAGTATTATGACCAGGGACTCCGCATGATCGAGGTCTACAAACATCAGTTTAAAGATTTGAATGACGTGATCGCCCAGGTAAAGAACCGCAATTATAAGTTTATTATCTATATGGATGATCTCTCTTTTGAAGAGTTTGAGATCGAGTATAAATATCTGAAAGCCGTAATTGAGGGCGGGCTTGAGAGAAAGCCGGAAAATGTGCTGATCTATGCAACCTCGAACCGAAGGCATCTGATCCGGGAGACATTTAAGGACAAGGCGGACCGGGATGAAGAACTTCATACAAATGACACGGTGCAGGAGAAGTTATCCCTCGTAGCCCGTTTTGGCGTGACGATCTATTTCGGTTCGCCGGAGAAGAAGGAGTTCCAGGAGATCGTGAAAGTCCTGGCAAAGCGGGGCGGCATCGATATGCCGGAAGAGAAGCTGCTGCTGGAGGCAAATAAGTGGGAACTTGCCCATGGCGGTCTGTCGGGAAGAACGGCACAGCAGTTTATCGATTATCTGCTGGGGCAGGAGTAGTGAAATAAGATACAGTTTACAGAATACGGGGAGTTACATATATGGTAACTTCCCGTATTCTGACTCCCGTACAAGGAAGATGTTGTTTAAAATAACAGTGATTTTGGGTGACAAAAACAGATATAGTTAAATATGAAGGCGGACAGTATGTGACAGTAGATGCGCCTATCGACAGAATACCGCTATTTGTAAGAGAAGGGAGTATCCTTCCGATGATCGAACAGATCATGTATGCAGACGCGGCAGACGGAATGAAGCTGAAACTGAACGTTTATACGGGAAAAGAGCGGTCTTTCTCGTATCAAGAGCAGGAAAGAAGAATTATCTGGCAGGAAAGATCCTGGGGGCAGCGCTTTCCGGCGGGCTGATGACAGTGACGGCGTTTGCGGCTGCTCTGGCTGTGATCGCTCCATGGTGCGCGGGCATCCCGGATCTGAGCGGACAGGAGACTCTGCGGGGGATCATACCGCTGATCCCGGCTTTCCTGTGCGGTTTCCTGAACGGGGTATTCTGGGCGCTTGCAGGAAGCGCGGCGGCAGTACTTACAAGAAATCATTATCTGGGGTATGCGGTTCCGTTTATCCTGTATTATGTCCTGACGGTGTTTCAGGAGCGGTACTATGCAAAACTGTATGCTTTAAGTCCGCGGCAATGGGCGTATCCGTCTTATTTCGGCGCGGGCTTCTGTGCAGGGATACTGATTTTACTTATAGCGGCTGCGGCGCTGTTTCTTGCGAAGCTCACAGAAAGGAGGCTGAAAGGATGATCCGGAAAATATGCCTGATCGCCGGACAGAATTTCTCTGGCTGACACAGGAATGCAAGGATCTGGCTGACGTTCACCCTGGGGCTGGTGCTCTGCCTGATGCTGTCGGACCAGATGCTCACCCGGGCGCAGACTTACGAAGCGGCGATTCAGATCTTCGAACCCTTTATCTGGACCTTCGGGGATACCGAATCCGTGCTTTTATCCACGCTGCTCCTGCTGGTGCTTTTTGCTGACATGCCATTTATCGATCAGGCGGCGCCTTACCGCCTGGTGCGCACAACGCGGGAGATCTGGCTGGCCGGCCAGGTGGCCTATGTGGCGCTTTCGGTGATCGTGTATGATCTGTTCCTTCTGATCGCGGAGTCGCTGATCGCCATGCCGTGGGCTTATACCGGAAATGTATGGAGCGAGACGTCAGCGGCGTTTGCGTACAGTGGGGAGGGGAGCGGTGCGGTGCCGGTGTCCCTCAAGACTATGGAAATGTCCACGCCCTATGCGTGCGCGTTGATGGTGTTCCTGCTGATGCTCCTGTATTCGCTCTTTATCGCTTCCCTGATGCTGTTCCTCAATCTGACAGCGGGGAGTGCGGCAGGAGTTGTCGGAGCGCTGCTTATCAATCTGTACGGCTATCTGCTGGATCCGGATCTGCTCCAGAAGATCTTCGATATCCCGGCCACGCTGCTCTACCGGGCAAACGTGCTTTGCGGGTGGCTCTCGCTGCTGCGGCACGCTACATTTCCGCTGCATAATTTCGGATATGACTATCTGCCAAGGATCAGCGTCAGCGTAATGATCTTTCTGATCCTGACGGCGGTGCTTCTGATCCTTTCGGGCGTCCGGATGAGGAACTATAACTTTACATTTATCCAGGTGGAGGAGTGAGAAAGATGAAGAGTGCAGTAAGACTTATTAATGTGACGAAATCCTTCCGGAAAGAGCGGGTGCTCAAAGGGATCACACATTCTTTTGAGCAGGGAAAGATTCATGGGATCATGGGGTTTAACGGCTCGGGCAAGACGGTCATGTTTAAATGCATCTGCGGATTCCTCCGGCCGGATTCCGGGGAGGTCATCGTGCAGGGCCGCCGGATCGGAAAGGACGGGGACTTTCCCCGGTCTGTGGGCATGATCATCGAAAACCCGGGATTCCTGCCCCATGTCAGCGGCTTCTCCAACCTGAAGCGGCTGGCGGCGATCCGGAACCAGGTGACCGATGAACAGATCCGGGAGAGCATTGCCCGGGTGGGGCCGGATCCCTTTTCAAAGAAGAAAGTCGGGCAGTATTCCCTCGGCATGCGGGAACGGCTGGGGATCGCCCAGGCAATCATGGAAGACCCCGGGCTGCTCGTGCTGGACGAACCGTTCAATGGATTGGACAAGCGGGGCGCACAGGATGTGTGCGGCCTGCTCGATGAACTGCGAGGCAGGGGGCGGACGATCCTGATCGCAGCGCACAACATGATGGAAATCGAGTATCTGTGCGATACTATCTGTGAGATGGATGCAGGTGTGCTCACGCAGGTGAAATAGAAGAGACAGCCTTTATGCTGCTGATGTCGCTGTCGATCACCAGGGAGTAATTTGTGTAATATACGACAAATCCCGGCTTTGCACCTTTTGGCTTCTTGACATGCTTTTTCTCTACATAGTCGATCTCTACTTTGTCGCTGCCCCGCATGCTGGAGTAGTATGCAGCAAGCCGTCCTGCTTCCTCAAAAGTTGTATCCGGAAGTTCATCTCCGTTTGTCTTTACGATCACATGGGAGCCGGGCGCCTGTTTGGCGTGGAACCACCAGTCATTCCCGGAGGCAAAATTAAAGGTCAGCTCGTCATTCTGGAGATTATTCTTGCCTACATACATGTGGTAACCGTCGCTTGAAATATAGTGGAGCGGTGTGTTTTTAATCTTCACCTTTTTCTTTGTAAACCGCCGTCTGATGTATCCGGTATTTACAAGCTCTTCTCTGATTCCTGTAAGATCGTCCTCGGTCAGGGCGATGTCGAGTGCGGTTTGGATGGATTCGAGGTAAGTGATCTCATCTTTCGTCTCCCGGCTCAGCTCGGAGAGCGCCTCGAAGGTGCGCTTCTGTTTATTATATTTTGCAAAATAGCGCTGTGCGTTTTCCTGCGGTGTTTTCGTCGGATCGAGCGGGATGGAGATCATCTCGTTTGTATAATAGTTCAGCGCCTCCAGTTTTTTGGCTCCCTCTTCCACATTATATCCATAGGTGTTGATCAGTTCTCCGTAGACCTTGTATTTTTCCCGGTTTTCCGTGTCTTTTAGCTGCCGGATCTGGAGATCATATTTCTTCCGGTTCCTTTCAAGGGCAGTCTGGACAATATGCCGGAGATCCGCGGATTTCTGCCGGATGCGTGTGAGCTGGCTGCGTTCCGAGTAGTAGGTGCGCAGAACTTCGGACATAGAGGCATATTCCCTGCGCTCATACTGTGAAAAATGAGCGAGAGGCAGTGCGGAAAACTCTTTTGGTTCCCTGCCGTCATAGTAGATAGCGGGAGAGAAACGCCCTTCTTTTGCAGCTGAGAGATAGATCGCAAACTGTGTATACAGGTGAAGCAGGATATCATCCGAATATTCTTTTGCGGGAATGGATGAATCCAGACCTGCGAGGAAACAGATTTCCTCCGCTGTCACAGGACTGATCCCGGTAAAGCTTGTGTAGACTGCCTTGGAGACAGGCACAGGTTTTGCTGTCAGCAGATCTTTAAAAGTTTCTGCATCTACCGTGAGAGGATCTGCCTTGTGCATGGTATCCGGGATGAAATACTCCCGGCCGGGCAGGACTTCCCGCACGGAACTCATCTGAGCGGAAACATGTTTGATGCTGTCGATGATCTTTCCGTCCTCCGTACAGAAAATGATGTTGCTGTGTTTTCCCATGATCTCTACGATCAGCTCTTTTCTGCATAAATCACCCATCTCATCTAAATGTTCGACAGTAAAATGGACAATCCGCTCAAGTTTCGGCTGGCGGATATCCACGATCCTTCCGCCCCCGATATGTTTCCGCAGGAGCATGCAGAAATTTGGCGCAGTCATGGGAGCGTTTTTATTTGTATCCGTCAGATAAATGAGCGGAAGAGATGCGTCTGCACTGATCAGCAGCCGTTTCTGTCCGTCCGGCGCTTTGATCGTGAGCAGCAGTTCATCGTTCTCCGGCTGGGCGATCTTTGCGATACGCCCGTTTATCAGTTCTCTTCTGAATTCGTGGACAAGGTCTGCCACGACAATTCCGTCAAAAGCCATGATCTTTAAATTTCCTTTCGGTTAAGAATTCCCTGCCGGCATTTATCCGGCCGGCACTAAAAGAGAGTATATCACAATCGGGCGGATCGAGAAAGTGTTTTAGCCGTTCTGTCAGCAGACAGCCGCCGGTTCTTGATTAAGTGTTGACCGTTCCGGTATAAGAAGGTATAATAATATAGATTTACTCCGCGCTGCGGATGTGAGGCAGAATAGTAATGTACAGAGGATGATTGACATGATAAAGAGCATGACCGGTTTCGGCAGGTGTGAGGTACAGAAGGATTCAAGGAAGTTCACGGTGGAACTGAAAAGTGTGAACCATCGGTATCTCGACGTAAATATCCGGATGCCGAAGAAACTGAATTTCTTCGAGACCGCTATACGGACACTTTTAAAGTCTTATGCAAACAGGGGCAAGGTGGATATCTTTATTACTTACGAAGATCTCTCCCAGACACAGGTGTCAGTGAAATATAATGCGGCGCTGGCGGCAGAGTATATGAAATATTTAAAGCAGATGGAAGAGGAATTCGGTCTGGAAAATGATGTCCGAGTTTCTACACTTTCCCGCTATCCCGAAGTCTTTACGATGGAGGAGCAGAGCGAGGACGAGGAAGAGCTGTGGAACGGATTAAAAGAGGCTCTGGAAGGAGCTTTCACACAGTTTGTGGAGACAAGGAAAACAGAGGGGGAAAACCTGAAGAAAGATATTATCTCAAAACTGGATCTCCTGAGTGAACAGATCGGCTTTATCGAGGAGCGTTCCCCGCAGATCGTCGCCGAGTACCGGGCAAAGCTTGAGGATAAGATGAAAGAACTGCTGGCAGATACACAGATCGAGGAAAGCCGGATCGCATCGGAGGTGATCCTCTTTGCCGACAAGATCTGTACGGATGAGGAAGTTGTGAGGCTTAAAAGCCATATCAGCCATATGAGGAATACACTGGAAGAGAAGGATGAAATCGGAAGAAAACTTGATTTCATCGCACAGGAGATGAACCGTGAGGCAAATACGATCCTGTCCAAGGCAAACGACATCGAGGTGTCTGACCGTGCGATCAGCCTGAAGACAGAGATCGAAAAGATCAGAGAACAGATTCAGAATATAGAGTAAGAGGGATGGGCATGAACGAAAAAGGAATATTGATCGTAGTATCCGGATTTTCCGGTTCGGGCAAAGGAACACTCATGAAAGAACTGCTGACCCGGTATCCGGATACATATGCGCTCTCGATCTCGGCGACGACACGTTCACCGAGAGAGGGAGAAGTCGATGGCAGAGAATATTTTTTCGTGTCGAAAGATGAATTTGAAAAAATGATTGCCAAAGGCGAACTGATAGAGTATGCTAAGTACGTGGAAAATTATTACGGTACACCGCGTGATTATGTGGAGAAGAAGCTGGATGAAGGTAAAGATGTGATCCTTGAGATCGAGATCCAGGGAGCGCTCAATGTAAAGAAGATGTTTCCGGATACACTGCTTCTGTTTGTCACACCTCCGAGCGCAGAAGAGCTGAAGAAGCGGCTTGTGGGCAGAGGTACTGAGACGATGGATGTGATCGAATCCCGTATGGACCGTGCCTGCGAGGAAGCGGAAGGAATGGAAAATTATGATTATCTGATCGTCAATGACAGCCTGGACAGGTGCGTTGAAGAGATGCATTCCATTATCCGGGGCGAACACCGCAGAAGTTCACGCAACTGCGAATTCATGAAAGAGATAAAACAAGACCTTGAAAGAATGAAACACTGAAAGTAAACTATTATGCTGTAATAAGCACAGCTTAATTAAGGAAAGGAGAATGTTAGGTTATGCTGCACCCGTCTTATACAGATTTGATGAAAGTGGTAAACAAAGATGTCGAGGAGGGCGATACAAAGGTTGTCAACAGCCGGTATTCCATTGTTATGGCGACATCAAAAAGAGCGAGACAGCTCATTGCAGGTGATCTGCCTCTGGTAGATGCAAAGGAAGGAGAAAAACCGCTCTCTATCGCAATCGATGAACTCAATCAGGGAAAACTGAAGATCCTGGCCGAGAATGCAGAAGAAGAGGAATAGGTTCAGACAGGGCAGATGCACATGCGGTATCTGCCTTTTTTGCGAATGCGACGAGCCAAAGTCCGGGCTCGCCCGAGACCTTGGCGACCGCTTACAATCCCGGAATGTGCCTTTGGTCACTTCCGGTGATTTAATAACTAAGACTTCCCATACCTGAAATGGGCTTCGCTCCTTGAA
>DWWO01000033.1 GCA_019119675.1 Candidatus Mediterraneibacter faecipullorum
GTGGACTTTCACCACAGACTGACGGCATGCCCGTCATACCATAAAAATGGGACCGCAATATGCGATCCCTCTGATATATCTTTCTATGATCTGAACAAATTACTTTCTGTCTTCTTACGCCTCATCAATAGCTTTTCCGATATCGTGCCTCATATACTTGTTCTTGAAGTCTACCCACTCTGTCGCGGCATAAGCATTCTTTCTCGCTTCTTTCAAATCTTTTCCTTTTGCCGTCACGCCGAGGACACGACCGCCGTTTGTCACGATCTGTCCGTTCTCGAATTTTGTTCCGGCATGGAAGCAGTAATAGCCGTCATGCTTCTTGAACTCGTCAAGGCCTTTGATCGGGAAGCCTTTGTCATACTTCACCGGATAGCCGTCGGATGCAAGTACTACGCAGACCGCCGCGTTATCCTCGAACTGAAGGTCGATCTGATCCAGTGTACCGTCGATACATGCCTCGACTACATCGATGATATCATTCTTCATACGGGGCAGTACGACCTGTGCTTCCGGATCACCGAAGCGGGCATTGTACTCCAGTACTTTCGGTCCGTCCGCAGTCAGCATCAGACCAAAGAATATTACCCCCTTGAACGGGCGTCCTTCTGCTGCCATGGCATCAACCGTCGGCTGATAGATATATTTCTCACAGAACTCTTCCACTTCTTTTGTGTAGAACGGGCTCGGGGAGAATGTGCCCATTCCGCCTGTATTCAGACCGGTATCGCCGTCTCCCGCACGCTTATGGTCCTGGGCGCTTGTCATCGTCTTGATCGTCTTGCCGTCCACGAATGAGAGAACAGATACCTCACGTCCGGTCATGAACTCTTCAATAACCATCTCATTTCCCGCCGTGCCGAACTTCTTGTCCAGCATGATCGTCCTGACACCCTCTTTTGCCTCTTCCAGATTCTGGCAGATGAGCACGCCTTTTCCGAGTGCAAGGCCGTCCGCTTTCAGAACGATCGGGAACTTTGCTGTCTCAAGATATTCCAGTGCCTTATCCGGATCTGTAAAGTTCTCATAAGCCGCTGTCGGAATATTGTATTTCTTCATCAGATCTTTGGAAAATGCTTTTGATCCCTCAAGGATCGCCGCATTCTTCTTCGGACCGAATGTGCGGATTCCCGCCTCTTCCATAACGTCCACGAGACCGCCTACCAGCGGGTCGTCCATACCTACGATACACAAGTCAATATCATTTTCCTTTGCAAATGCCGCCAGTTTATCAAACTCCATGGCGCCGATCTCCACGCACTCGGCATACTCCGCGATACCCGCATTGCCCGGTGCGCAATAGATCTTGTCCGCTTTCGGGCTCTTTGCCACGCTTGCCGCAATGGCGTGTTCTCTTCCGCCGCTTCCCACGATCAATATTTTCATCTGTAAACCTCCTCACCCGGTCTTATCTGTATTGATATTGTCCGTTGTCCTGTATTTCATCCATCCGCCGATGCCTCTGTTACGGCAGGATCGTTGTTTTATGGTCATCCACCCGAACTTTTCCATTTGCGATCAGGTCGATCGCTTTCGGAAGGATCTTCCATTCTGCCTGTTCCATCACTCTGCGCTGAAGCACCTCAGGCGTATCGTCCTGCTGTACTTCTACCGCTTTCTGCAGGATGATCGGTCCCGTATCGGTTCCCTCATCCACAAAATGCACAGTAGCTCCAACTACCTTTACGCCCCTGGCGAGAGCCGCCTCGTGAACCTTTAAGCCGTAGTAGCCTTTCCCGCAGAATGACGGGATAAGAGACGGATGGATATTGATCATCCTATTCTCATATTTTTTGATCATCTCCGGCGGGATCACCACAAGAAAACCTGCCAGCACAACAAGATCCGGCTCATAGCTGTCCACAGCCTCCAGCAGCTTTTCGTTGAAAATATCCCGTGTCTCAAAATCTTTTGGAGATACACATACGGACGGAATATCGTTTTCTTCCGCGCGCTTCAGTGCATATGCATTTTTATTGTTGCTGATCACTCCCACGATCTGTGTGTTCGTGATCGTACCGTCTTTTACGCTGTCGATGATCGCCTGCAGGTTTGTGCCGCCTCCGGATACCATCACGACAACGCGCAGCGGCTTATCTGCCGCTGCACCTGTCCTCTCTAGCATAATTCTACTCCTTTGTCTCCTGCCTCAATGCGTCCCACTACATACGGCGCATCTCCGGCAGCGCGGATCGCCTCCATGGCGCGGTCTGCATCCGCCTCATCCACTGCAACGATCATGCCGAGTCCCATATTGAATGTATTGTACATCATCTGCTCCGCGATATCTCCATCTACAGAGAGCATATTGAAGATCGGCGGGATCGGATAGCTGTCTTTCTGGATCACTGCCTTCGTGCCCTCTTTCAGCATACGGGGAACATTCTCATAGAAGCCGCCTCCCGTGATATGGCTGCACGCTTTGACTGTCACGCCGGCATCCTTGATACTTTTCAGTGCTTTTACATAAATCCTTGTAGGAACAAGGAGTGCTTCTCCCAGTGTAGAGCCAAGGCTGTCATAATATGTATCCAGCGCCTCGCGCTTCATGCTGAACACCTGTCTCACAAGAGAATACCCATTGCTGTGAATGCCGCTTGACGCCATACCGATGAGCACATCTCCTGCCTTCAGATTTTCTCCCGTGATCATATCTTTCTTATCACATACACCTACGGCAAAACCTGCAAGGTCATACTCTTCCGGAGCCATCAGTCCGGGATGTTCTGCCGTCTCGCCGCCGATCAGCGCGGCACCGGCCTGAAGGCATCCTTCTGCTACGCCCTTGACAATATCCGCGATCTTCTCCGGCTCATTCTTTCCACAGGCAATATAATCCAGAAAGAAGAGCGGTTCTCCGCCTGCACAGGCAATATCATTGACACACATTGCCACTGCATCGATTCCGATGGTGTCATGCTTGTCCAGGATCATCGCAAGTTTTACTTTTGTCCCGCATCCGTCTGTACCGGACAGAAGCACCGGCTCTTCCATTTCTTTTATCTTCGCAAGGGAAAACGCGCCGGAAAAGCCTCCGAGGCCTCCGAGCACCTCAGGACGCATTGTCTTTTTCACATGCTCTTTCATCAATTCTACTGATCTGTAACCGGCTTCGATATCTACGCCTGCTTTCTTATAATCCATTCTCTGATCTCCTGTTAATTATTTAAATATTTTTCATATCCGATCTCATGCAGTTTGTCTGCCTTTGCCTGAACACCGGCCTTCATCTCTTCAGAATAATCTTTCAGTTTCTGAAGGATCTCCGGATCTGATACAGCAAGGATCTTCGCTGCAAGGATTGCTGCATTCATTCCACCGTCGATGGCAACTGTCGCTACCGGGATTCCCGGCGGCATCTGTACGATAGAGTAAAGTGCATCCATACCATCCAGGTTCTTGCCGGACATCGGCACGCCGATCACCGGCATCGGGAAGAGCGCTGCACACATTCCCGGAAGATGAGCTGCCATTCCTGCTCCCGCGATGATTACCTTTACACCTCTTCCCTCGGCTCCTTTCGCCCAGTCGAAGAATGTATCCGGCATCCTGTGTGCGGAAATGATCGTCATCTCATAGTCAATTCCCAGTTTTTCAAGCATTGACGCAGCCTTGCTCATGACCTTCAGGTCTGAGTCGCTGCCCATTACGATTGCTACTTTTGGCATCATAACTCCTCCTTATAAGTGAACTATTACTTCTCCAACGGCTCGTTTAAAACTTCCGTCCCCGGCAGAACGAATCTTCCGTCTTTTATTAGTATAATGTGTTTCCCATCTTTTGTCACTACACATATTTCTTCTAACTCTTCATAAGGTATGGTTATATCTGTATGACAGTTAAAGTAGGCTTTTGACACATCCTCTTTCCGATTCAGCGAAACCGAATTATCTTTTGCCACAATCTCTTTGCCATTGGGATTATAGACACGGATATCCTCGCTCCATGAATAGCAGGTATCGCCTACTGCAAAATGGGGGCCCGTCTTCTCTGCGATGAGGATCGGCATCTTGTCCTCGATACCGTATTTCTTTCCTGTTACATAGGCTGTTGTATTCGTGCCGATGGCAAACTCCCCAAGCGGCAGCGACTGATGGCCTTTCAATACATTGTCTTCAATATATCTGCGCCCCTCTTCAGGATCATCAAAATTTCCGCAGCGGTAGTCCGTGATCTTTCCGTCCTCAAATGTCAGCTCCAGATCCGTATACTGCAGTCCTTCCAGATATACACGGCTCACATGGAGAACGCCCGATGTTCCCTCAAGTACAGGAGAGGTAAACACCTCGCCCACCGGAATATTTACATCCGCCACACAGTTTTCGAAAATTGTTTCTTTCTCATCGTCATTGAGATGATACAGTTTCACTTTGAGATCTGTCCTATTCTCTCCCCGGCCTTTCACATGAACATATTCCCCCTGGTCAAGTGCATCGATCATTGTCTGCTGTACTTTCTCGTAGAGCTTTGCATCCAGTGTATTGATGCGGATCACTTCATCAAAGATTTCCGGATATTTCTCTCCGATCTCAGGCACCGGATACGCCACGATGGTAAAGCTGCGTTCTTCCCCTTTGATATATTCATTTGTCAGCTGCCCGGACCGGCTGTCGCAGCTGACCGCCAGCTTCTTCTGTTCTTCATTGTAGGACGGAGCTTCCGGTACCGACTTCGGTGAAAACGGCTTCTCCCCGAATGTCTCCATGACCGCCGGACCGGCAAACTTCGCTGCCAATTCCTTGTGCTGCTCATACACTGTGCGGGACACTTCCAGACGCCGCTCGATATACCGCTTATCCATAAAAAGCGCCTGATCCTGCCGGTGGTCATATTCATACTGCCAGTTCGGCACTGCGCCGTAATATCCGATCTTGTGGTGCTCCCGTTTTGTGATGATACCGGAAGCGGCCCGGTAAATGACTGGCTTAAGTCCCATCCTGCGGAAGTTCTCTATGGCAATGCGGATCACTTTTTCAAATCCGAGACTGTAGCGGATATTCACCACAGATTTTTTCGACAGATCCTTTCCTGTATTGATAAAACCGATACGGTACCCTTCCGTATACACATCCGCCATCTTCCGGAGCGTCTCTTCCGGCAGCGTACGCAGATGGCGGGCTGTCCCCAGCTCATTTTCCGTGATATACTCACCGAAGCAGTAAAGATATCTGTCGTTGTCAAGATCTGCATTTTCAATGATATCGGCGGCGAATGAATATGCCGGATCGATCTGCTCCATGATCCGGTCTGCCAGGAATACATCACAGTAGTCGCTTGCATACCAGTAAATTATATCACGGATTTCTTTTGTGTCCGGAACCGTATCACTTTCAAAGCTGTTATAAACTTCAATAAACAGCTCAAACAGAATCGTCAGATAATCTGCCCTGTTTTCAAATGAATAGGGAATTCCCGAACGCATTTCTGCATAAAGCATGCTCAGCAGCCGTCCCATTTCCAGCCCGAACTTCTCTGCTGCATAAGCCGGATTTGCATAGCTGCTGCCATAATGTTCTTCCAGAACATCACTGTAAAGAATCTCGTTGAGGCTCTTCATCTCTTCAACACTGTATCGGTTCCACTCGCCGCTTTCTACTTTTCGTCTTACATTTTCAAGCTCCAGTAAAAAAATAGCCACATCCTGGAAATAAGACAGATACTGCTCCGGCACTGTCTCCTCGGAGACGATCCCGCGCAGCCTGCCGACCGCCAGGACATGGCGCTCTTCATACTGTTCGTTCTTCTCTTTCTGTATTTCTCTTATATCCATCTGATAAGACCTCCTTTTATCAGCTCAAACCGCCTATGAATATTGCAAGAAAAAGGATTACTGACACAAAACCGGCCGGCAGCCCGATCTTACACGTCAGATAATTGCGTTCACGCTCACGGAACCCCCGGATTGCAAGACGGACTCCGTTAATGGACAGGACCAGAGACAGGACAGCCAGTCCGCCGATGATCCCGTGTGCATTTCCTCTTGCCATAAATGCATAGAAAATACAGCCTGCCAGGATAAGCAGCCCTCCGATGCTGTTTATGCAGGAAACAATTCCCATCCGGGAATGTTTAAAGTTTGCCTGCCCGTATTTTCTTGCCCCCCTCTTTTTTCTTTCCTTCTCTCTCTGACGCTCTTCAGCGCTTTTTCCGATTCCGAACATGATGCTTTCTCCTTATCCGATTACATACCGCAAATAAAATATATCCCAGAACACCTCCGATGGTATTGAGCAGGATATCATCCACGTCAAAACTCCCCACTCTTGTAAAAAGCTGTACAATTTCCACGCACAGGCTCAGTCCCATACTGAAGAACAGTGTTTTAAAAAATCCTCTCGATCTGCTTGCCATAGAAATAAAAAAACCATATGGAACGAAGATAAGTATATTGCCGAACAGATTGGCAAACACAGTAAATGTCCCCAGCTGCTCCCTGTATGTGATAAAACGCCTGATTTCTTTGAAAAGTTCCAGATTGTACCGGTAGTCCTCTGCGATCTCGGTTCTGCCGTACCACTCTGCAACAAACAGAAAATAGATCAAAAATCCGACATATAATAAAAACAGGACTTTTCCAAATGCCCTGATAACACTCGCTTTTTTTATACCCAAAATAATTCCCCTGACACTTTGAAAAGGGGACCGGCCTGCTGCCGCCCCCTTATACTGTCTGTTCCCGATTAAAACGTAATCTCTTTTTTATGTTTCAGCAGATTAGCGCCGCTCACAATGGAAAGGACACCTGCCGTGATCCCGACTACCAGGATAATGATCCCGACCGCAATGTTTCCCGCACCGCTGTTCTTCATTGTCACATATGCCTTTTCCATATTCCGAGCCTCCTTATTTTACACCATATGTTTCATAGTATGTGTCGATTGCTGCCTTTAATGTATCATCAATGACAACTTTCCCGTTATATTCTTTATTATACAGGCACTCTACCACTTCTTCCATCGTTACGATCGCCGCCGTATCAAATCCGTAAAGATCTTTCACCTCGTCAAGAGCGCACTTTTCTCCGCCTTTTCCAACTTCCATCCTGTTCAGGGATACGATGAGCCCGACGATCGTCACATCAGCCGCAGCTCTCACCTTCGGCACTGTCTCCTCCATAGATTTTCCGGAGGTGGTCACGTCCTCGATCATGATCACACGGTCACCGTCTTTTAACTTGCTGCCGAGGAAACTGCCCTTGTCTGCTCCATGATCTTTCTCTTCTTTGCGGTCTGAACAATAACGAACTTCCTTTCCATACAACTCACTGTATGCGATCGCAGTCACAACGCCGAGCGGGATTCCTTTATAAGCCGGTCCAAAGAGAACGTCAAAATCATCGCCGTATTTGTCGTGGATTGCTTTTGCGTAGTATTCGCCGAGTTTTTTTAACTGGGAGCCTGTCACATATGCTCCCGCATTCATGAAGAACGGAGATTTTCGCCCGCTCTTTAACGTAAATTCACCAAATTTGAGCACGTCACTGTCTACCATAAAATGTATAAATTCCTGCTTATACTGTTCCATATCACAACCTCCTGTATAAATAAATACACCTCTGTATTCTGCTGTACAGGGCGTAGCACTCTCTGATTCTTTACAATTTTAACACAAGTCATTCGTATTTTCAATTAAGAAAGGTACCTGCATCTGCAATCGAACAATTCTATACGTTGAGCGGCAGCATAATCTTCACACCGAACCCTCCATACCCGCTTCTCCC
>DWWO01000034.1 GCA_019119675.1 Candidatus Mediterraneibacter faecipullorum
GGCACATTCCGGGATTGTAAGCGGTCGCCAAGGTCTCGGGCAAGCCCGGACTTTGGCTCGTCGCCATCGCAAATAAACACGGGATACGGTCAAAACGCTGACTGTATCCCGTGTTCTTTTCAGAAATTCTGTATATTCGGCGCTCCATTGGCACCATCGTCCAGATGCGGAGACCCGGATTCGATATCCCACTGAACCATATAATACTCGTCACGATATTTTTTCGGAGTCATACCGACCACTTCACGGAACTGCTGTATAAAATGGCTTTGGGAGGAAAAAGAAAGCCTGTTTGCTATTTCTATCATAGAATAATCGCTGAACCTGAGTAGATTTTTTGCCATATCTATCTTCTGGCTGCGTATATAAGCACTTACAGATACCCCTGTTTCTTTCTTAAACAGACGGGACAGATACCCTGAAGAAACCCCCAGTTCATCTGCCAGATCCTCGATCGTAATCCGCTCTTTGATATGCGAATATATATATTCCTTGCACGCATTGATGTGCTTTGAATTTGTATCACTTCGGGAATACTTACGCATTTTCTCCGCATAATCCATGACCATCTCATCGTGCAGCCTGTGAACTTCTTCTTCGGTATGAATATCATCCAGTTTCTGGATATAAAAATCACTCAGCCGGAACGCCTGCTCCAACTCCATGCCATTCTGCCTGCAAAGCCGCGTGATCATCGCTGTTGTGATCACAAAATGATATTTCAGATTGATAACCGGATCCCTTGAAAGGATACCGACTCCCTCTCCCTCTACAAAACGACCCTGTTCGCAGTTTTGTCTAACCTTGTCAACATCTCCCGTTGCCACCGCACGGTAGAACAGGAATTCTTCCGTCGGCTCACGATGTTCAATTTCATCTATATCATCATCCGCTTCTAGTAAAAACCACTCATTTTTGTAATTCATAAATCTGCCCCTTTTCTGTCACCAGTACTGTTACATCGGACTCCTATTTTTATATTATCATATTCTAGCCAGGCATACCAGAAAAATAGACACATTCTCAACCATTCTCAATCATTCCTTCATTCCTAAAAAAGATATGAAAGAATACCATACAACCGAAAAGTATGATAAGGTAAAAATGATATAACTATTCTACTTCAGGAAGGAGAATACCTATGCCAAATTTTACATACAATGCGATCAAAGCTTCATTTATAAAGCTTTTAAACGAGCGCCCGCTGTCCCAGATCAAAGTGAAAGACATCGTAGCTGACTGCGGCGTCAACCGGAATACATTCTACTATTATTTTCATGATATCCCGTCTCTCATTGAAGATATGGTAACAGAAGAAGCCGAACATATCATTCAGAAATATCCGTCCGCTGATACTATCGAGGATTTTTTTGAAACTACGATCGACTATATGCTCGAGAAAAAATCCTTGTTTCTGCACATCTATAACTCCGTAAACCGTGAACTTTTCGAGCAGTATCTCTGGCAGGTGTGTGAGCGTGTCGTGATCCTGTATGTGGACTCCATACTGGACGGCCGTCAGATCAGCACCGAAGACCGGCGCATTATCGTCCAGTATCTGAAAGCGCTGAGTTTCGGAGTTGTATCTGCATGGCTGCAGGCCGGCCTTACAGATGATATCCGACTTACTTTCGAACGCATCTATCATCTGAAAAAGGGGACCGTAGAAGAAATGATCCGCAGATTCGAGGAGAAATAGTTCCCGCTTCCCCGGATCTTACATACAGACATTTCAGGTTCTGTGTCTGGTTTTCAGGCACAGAACCCGGATTGTCTGTATGAAAATACCATTCTCCATGCTATCTTTCTATAGGTAAAAAAATAGAAAGAAGGAATATTATGATCAAAAGAGAATGGAAAAGCCTGCTCAAGAATAAAATACTGATCGTTGTCCTGATCGCAATAATTGCGATTCCTTTTATTTATGCAGGCCTGTTCCTGAAATCCATGTGGGATCCGTACGGAAACCTGGATAAGCTTCCGGTTGCGGTCGTAAATGAAGACCGTCCCGTGGAGTACGAGGGAAACACTTTAAGTATAGGAGACGATCTGACAGACGCACTGAAAGAGAACGATTCCCTGGATTTTCACTTTGTTGACAGATCAGAAGCGCAGGAAGGACTGAAAGACGGTACGTGGTATATGGTGATCACAATTCCGGAAGATTTTTCCGGGAACGCCGCCACCCTGCTGGATGACAGTCCCCGGAAAATGCAGCTGGACTACGAAACTAACCCGGGGACAAATTACATTGCCTCTAAGATGAGCGAAACAGCACTTACACAGATCCGTGACGAAATCAGTACACAGGTCACGGAAACTTACACCGGTATTGTCTTTGACAGGATCGCGCAGGCAGGCAGCAAAGTCGCGGAAGCTGCGGACGGATCGCTGGAATTAGAATCCGGTATTCTGGAAGCATCCGACGGCAGCCGTACGATCACTGAAAACTTAAAAAAACTCTCCGACAGCACTCTGACATTCTCAGGCGGTGCCGGTACATTCACAAAAGGGCTCCGTGAGTACACAGACGGCGTCAGCCGTGCCGGCACCGGCGCTGCACAGCTGAAGGAAGGAACGGACGCTCTTGTGTCATCCCTCCCGGAACTGACATCCGGTGTCAGTGCATTAAACAGCGGCATAGAGAGATATACCGGAGGTGTAGATGCCCTCGATACAGGCTCATCAGGACTGTTGAACGGCGCACTGGATCTTGAAACAGGATCAAAGAGTCTTACCATCGGACTGGATACGCTTCAGACCGGCACAAAACAATATGTCAATTCCGTCAATACATTCGCAGACAGCGCCGCAAAATATGCCGAAGGTACACAGCAGCTTGCCGCCGGAGCCGGACAGCTGAAAGCACTGGAAAATCTGGATCAGATTTCTTCCGGGATCTCACAGCTTAATGCTTCTGTGTCTGACGGCGATTTTTCTTTGAAAAGCGGGACTGCCGGATTAAGCAGCAGTCTTGGTGATCTGTATGACCGCATAGAAAAACTTGCAGAAAATGCCTCAGTTATCGGTAACGCCTCACATAAACTTGAAGGATCCGCAGATTCCCTGCGTTCTGCATCCGGCATTCTTTCCGGCACAGCTTCCGAAATCTCATCTGCCGGGGAATCTGTAAGGGCCGCCGCAGAAAACAGCACTTCCCTGATCAGTTCCTGCACAGAAGACGGAAATGAGAAGATCAGCTCCGCCAACGAACAGCTCAGAAATTCAAAGGAGACCATGGAATCTTCCGCTTCATCTCTGGAAACAGCGTGCCTCCTTCTGGAAGAAAATGGTTCTGTTTCAGAAGATGCACTTGATTCCATCCGCCAGGTCATCGGTTCTCTGGAGTCTTCCGCCGGAAATATCCGGGAAGTTCCTGCTCTGGATTCCGGCAGCTATACAGAGGAAGCCGGGCAGATATACACCGCCGCTTCTTCCGGTCTTGACACTCTTAATAATACACTGGAAGATGCTTCCGTAAAGCTCGAGGAGACTGCTTCCGCTCTTGAAAACGATGCAGACTCTCTCCCGTCCATATCCGCCGATGATATCCGTGAACTGGCGGAAACTACCGGAGGATTGTATGAAAACGCCAGACAGCTTGCCGAAAGTACCGGATCGGTTTCAGATGCACTGACGACCCTGGAGTCACAGACTGAGAATTTTCCTGACGCAGCTGACGGCATCAGGAGTCTCAATACGGGACTAGATACACTGGTTTCCTCCGGCGATGCACTTATATCGGCCTCCGGCAGCCTTCAGACCGCCGGGACTGAAGTAACAGAGGGAATCAGCACCGTCTGCTCCGGAGGGACATCTCTCTCCGAAGGCATCATGAAACTGGGCGGCGGGCTCCGGACTTATACCGGCGGTATATCATCCCTTGCAGATAAGAGCCCTGAACTGAGAGACGGTGCGGCAAAACTTTCAGGCGGCACAGATATTCTTGCTGCAGGTGCCGGAAAACTTTCTAATGCAGCAGGCACACTGGCAGAAGGTGCACACGCACTTTCAGAAAATAATGACAGTCTGAATAACGCTGCTGCACTTCTCTCGGAAGGTGCCGGACAGATCTGTGACGGTGCATCGCAGCTTTACAACGGCTCAAATGATCTGGACAAAGGAATGTCCCTGTTAAAAGACGGTGCCGGATCACTTGCCGGCGGACTTGTACAGGGCGCAGATGAAATAAGCGGCACAACACCCGGTGAAGAAACGATCGATATGTTCGCCTCCCCTGTAAACGCAGAGGAAACCATGATCACAACAGTAGAAAATAACGGTCACGCCATGGCGCCGTATATGATGTCAGTGGGCCTCTGGGTCGGCTGTCTTGCCTTTTGTCTCATGTATCCGCTTACCGGATATGAAGGGAAACTAAAATCCGGTCTCGCCTGGTGGGGCAGCAAAGCATCCGTACTGTATCCGGTTGCTGTGCTCCAGGGGCTGCTTCTGATCTGCCTGCTCCACGCAGTTGACGGATTTAATCCTGCAGAAATGACGAAGACAATACTTTTTGCCTGCCTTACATCTGTTGCATTTACATCGATCATGTACTTTTTTAACATTACGCTCGGCAAAGTCGGAAGTTTTCTTATGCTGATCTTCATGGTCGTCCAGCTTTCAGGTTCTGCGGGCACATACCCTGTGGAGATTTCCCCGGCGTTTGTCGCGGATATCCATGCTTATCTGCCTTTTACCTACACGGTAGATGCTTTCCGCAGTACGATCAGCGGCGGCGGGAGTATCCTGACTTCTGTCATTTTGCTGCTTTTACTGACAATGATCTTTACCGTACTTACGATCCTGCAGTTCCACCGCATGGCCCGCAGGCGCAAAAACAGCCAGCCGCTCCTGATCGACTGGCTGGAAGAAAAAGGTCTTGCATAATTGGATTATTTCACTGCCTCTGACATTTTTCTTACATAATCTCTTACGAAAGGAACACATGCCCTGCCATTCGCACCGCACAGTTTTACAATAGCGCTTCCTACGATGACGCCGTCAGCATCCCGGCACATTTCTGCCGCCTGCTCCGGCGTCGATATCCCGAAGCCCACCGCGCACGGAATGTCTTTCGCCTCTTTTACAAGCCGCACCATCTCGCCGATATCCGTAGTGATCTCACTCCTCATGCCCGTAACCCCAAGAGAAGATACACAGTACACGAATCCTTCCGCTTTCTCTGCGATCATGCGGATCCGCTCATGGGATGTAGGCGCGATCAGAGAGATCAGGTCAATGCCGTACTCCCGGCATACAGAATCGAACTCTTCTTTCTCTTCAAAAGGCACGTCCGGAAGGATCAGCCCGTCCATCCCCGTCTCTTTCATCCGCTTTATGAAACGCTCTGTTCCGTAGGAAAATACGACATTCGCATACGTCATAAACACAAGGGGTATCTGTGAATTCTTCCTGATTCTCTCTACCGTCCCGAACACTTTGTCCGTGGTCACGCCGCCGCTTAACGCCCGCAGGTTTGCTTCCTGTATCACCGGTCCTTCCGCCATAGGATCCGAGAACGGGATTCCAAGCTCGATAATTGAAGCTCCTTCCTGCTCCATTGCATAGACAAGCTGCTCCGTAGTCTCAAGATCCGGATCACCGCACGTGATAAACGGAATGAATGCTTTCTTTCCCTGAAATGCTTCCTGTATCCTACTCATAAATATCCTCCCCTCTGTATCTTGCGATGGCGGCACAGTCTTTGTCGCCTCTTCCTGAAATATTGATCACCATGATCTGGTCCCTCGACATCCGGGGCGCCAGTCTTCTTGCGTACGCCACTGCATGGGCACTCTCAATAGCCGGAATGATGCCCTCTGTCCGTGCCAGATATTCAAATGCATCCACCGCTTCGTCATCTGTCACAGCCACATATTCCGCCCTGCCGCTGTCATACAAGGCCGCGTGCTCCGGTCCGATACCCGGATAATCCAGACCTGCGGAAATCGAGTAGACCGGTGCGATCTGTCCGAACTCATCCTGACAGAAATAAGATTTCATGCCATGGAAGATTCCCAACTTCCCTGTGGCGATAGTGGCTGCCGTCTCCGCCGTGTCGACTCCTCTTCCGGCCGCCTCGCATCCGATCAGCCGCACGCTCTTATCATTGATAAAATGATAGAACGCCCCGATGGCATTGGAGCCGCCGCCCACGCAGGCGAGCACTGCATCCGGGAGTTTTCCTTCTTTCTCCATCAGCTGCTCTTTGATTTCTTTTGAGATGACTGCCTGAAAGTCCCTCACAATCTCAGGAAACGGATGAGGTCCCATACAGGAGCCCAGCACATAGTGGGTATCCTCGATTCTCCTTGTCCACTCTCTCATCGTCTCGGACACGGCGTCTTTCAGAGTTGCCGTTCCGGTTGTCACCGCGTGGACCTGCGCTCCGAGAAGTCGCATCCGGTAAACGTTGAGTGCCTGCCTCTTCGTATCCTCCTCACCCATGAATACTTCACACTCCATACCCATGAGAGCCGCCGCAGTAGCCGTTGCAACGCCGTGCTGCCCCGCTCCTGTCTCCGCGATCACTCTTGTCTTTCCCATCTTCTTTGCAAGAAGCACCTGCCCCAGCACATTATTGATCTTATGCGCGCCGGTATGGTTCAGGTCTTCACGCTTCAGATAGATCTTAGCCCCGCCCAGATCTTCACTCATCCGTCCTGCATAGTATAACCTGGACGGCCTTCCTGCATATTCATTGAGAAGCTGCGTCAGCTCCTCGTTGAACTGCTTATCATTTTTATAATAGTTATATGCTTCCTCTAATTCATTCACTGCATTCATCAGCGTCTCCGGTATATACTGTCCGCCGTGAATGCCGTATCTTCCTTTCTTCATATCATAATACTCCTTACCGCAGCCACTGCTGCCAATATCTTTTCTCTGTCTTTCTTTCCGCCTGTTTCCACTGAACTGCTGAGATCCACAGCATAAGGATGGTACTCTCTTACCGCTTCAGGGATATTTCCGGCATCCAGCCCGCCTGCCAGAATGTACGGTCTTTTTTTCCAATGCCTGAGAAGTTCCCATTCAAAAGATGCCCCGGTGCCGCCTTTCCCGTGATCCAGGAGCACCAGATCCGCACTGCTCTTTTCCGCCGTCTCAAGGTCAGAAAGATTTTGTACCGAAAATGCCTTGATCAGCGGTTTGTCCGTAAGATCCCTCAGTCGCCTGATATAGATTTCATCCTCGCGTCCGTGGAGCTGCGCTATATCAATGACACCGCCATTCAGCAGTTCCGCCACAAGCTCCTGCTCTGCGTTTACAAAGACGCCCACCGGACAGATCCGGTCTGACAACCGTTCCTTGAGGCTGACAAGCTGTTCAACAGTAACATTCCTCCTGCTCGACGGCACACCGATGACAAATCCGCAGTAATCAGGCAGTGCTTCGTTGACATAGTCGATATCTTCCACGCGGCTTAATCCGCAGATCTTGATCCTGGTCCTTCCTGCTGTCATCTTCCCTGGACCTCCTGCATAAGTGTTTTCAGCGCTGCCTGCCGGTCAGGTGAACGCATGAGCATCTCCCCGATCAGCACCGCGTCCGTGCCGTTTTCATAAAGTGCTTTCATATCTTCCGGCCCGCGGATGCCGCTCTCGGAGACAAACACTGTATCCTCTCCCGCCAGCCGTCTCAGCCGGGCGCTGTGGCTGATATCCACAGAGAAATCTTTCAGATTCCTGTTGTTCACTCCAATGATCCGGGCGCCCGCCTGTTTTGCCTGTTCGATTTCACCGGCATCATGTGCTTCCACGAGAGCCGACATATGAAGTTCCTCCGTCAGCCGGTGATACTCCCTCAGTTCAACATCATCCAGCACTGAACAGATCAGCAGCACCGCGGATGCCCCCAGCGCCTTTGCCTGCCAGATCATATATTCACTGCACGTAAAATCCTTTCGGAGCACGGGGACGGACACAGTCTCCGCGATCTCTTCCAGATACACATCGCTGCCCAGAAACCAGTACGGCTCTGTCAGGCAGGAGATTGCCGAAGCGCCCGCCGCCTCATAATCCTTTGCGATTTCCATGTAGGGGAACTCTTCTGCAATGATCCCCTTGGATGGGGACGCCTTTTTCACTTCGCAGATGAAGGACATCCCCGGCTGGCGGAGCGCCCGCTCAAAAACCGGCATATAATCCTTTTCAAGTCTGTCTCCGCTGCTGTTTGCCGCTGCGCCTGCCTGTTCTTCCCTGAACACAGCCTCCGCCATCCGTCTCATCTCAGCCGGCGGAATCAGTTTTTCCTGCTCTCTGATCCGCTCCCTCGTCCTCTCTGTGATTGTCTCCAATATATTCATTTTCTGCTCTCCTCAATAAACGTATCCAGCTTCTTCAATGCAAGCCCGTCGTCGATGATCTGCTCTGCCTTTCTCACACCCTCTTCAATTGACGCGGCTTTACCGGCAATGTAGATCGCGGCTCCCGCATTCAGGCACACGGCACATCTCTTTGCTCCGCGCTCTTTTCCGGAAAGGATTTCTTTCGTGATCTGTGCGTTTTCCTCCGGCGTGCCTCCCGTGAGTTCTGACTTCTCACACCATGTATATCCGAACTGCTCCGGTGTGATCTCATAAGACTGGAACCATCCGTCCCGGATCTCACAGATGGACGTCGGAGCGCTCATGGAGATTTCATCCAGCTTATCCTGTCCGTAGACGACCATGCCCCGGACAACGCCCAGCTTTGCCATAACCTGTGCCAGCGGCTCTACCAGCTCCTGCTCATAGACTCCCATCAGCTCCATATTGGCTCCCGCCGGATTGGACAGAGGTCCTAAAATATTGAATACCGTCCGTATCCCCAGCTCTTTCCGGATCGGCGCAACATATTTCATGGCGATGTGATAGTTCTGCGCAAACAGGAAGCAGATGTTGATCTTCTTCAGAAGGGCGGCGCTCTTCTCCGGCGGCAGGTCGATCTTCACCCCCAGCGCCTCCAGAACATCTGCTGCCCCCGACTTGGAGGACGCCGCCCGGTTGCCGTGCTTTGCCACCGGGACGCCCGCCGCTGCGATGACCATGGAAGCCGTAGTGGAGATATTAAAAGAATTCGCCCCGTCCCCGCCTGTTCCGACGATCTCCAGCACATCCATATTGTGGAGCAGTTTGACGCAGTGGGAACGCATCCCCGCCGCGGATGCCGTGATCTCGTCGATCGTCTCTCCCTTCATGGACAGTGCGGTAAGGTAAGCGGATTTCTGCACATCCGTTGCCTTTCCCTCCATGATCTCATTCATGACCTGTTCTGCCTCTTCGTATGTCAGGTCCTGTTTCTGTGAAAGTTTGATGATTGCTTCTTTGATCATTTCTATAGTCCTCCTTTTATCTGTCTGGTTTCTGATCTGTGCTTCCGTTTACAGCAGTTCCGGCCGCCTCCAGAAAATTCCGTATCATCACAGGTCCGTCCGGCGTCATCACCGACTCGGGATGAAACTGCAGTCCGTATATGGGATATTCCCTGTGCCGCATGGCCATGATCTCCCCGTCCTCACTGCGTGCCGTCACTTCCAGTTCTTCCGGAAGTGTACTCTCCTGCACGGAGAGAGAATGATATCTGGCCACCTGTACCGGCTTCTTTATACCTTTGAATATAATGTCATCCGCCACATCCGTCAGCAGGGAAGTCTTGCCGTGCATCAGCCGTGACGCGTGAGTAACTGTCGCTCCGAACGCCTCCCCGATCGCCTGATGACCGAGACACACGCCCAGGATCGGTATCCTTCCTTTCAACTGCCGGATCAACCCGATACAAACGCCTGCATCTGAAGGTCTCCCCGGTCCGGGGGAAATGACGATTGCATCCGGCTCCATCGCAAGCGCCTCCTGCGGAGTGATCCTGTCATTTCTCACCAGCCTTACATCCGGATCTTCTACCGAGAGGAACTGATACAGGTTGTGAACAAAACTGTCGTAATTATCGATCAAGAGTATCATGCCAGTCCTCCTTTCGCCATATGCAACGCTCCCGTCACTGCGCCGGCCTTATTCCTGCACTCATTAAATTCATTCTCCGGAACACTGTCCGCCACGATCCCGGCTCCGGACTGTACACAGATACGTCCGTTTTTCTTATAAGCCAGCCTGATCGAAATACAGGTGTCGATATTTCCCGTAAAATCCAGATATCCGACAGCCCCGCCGTAAATCCCTCTCTTGCTCTGTTCCAGCTCCGCAATGATCTCGCAGGCACGGATCTTCGGAGCCCCGGAGAGAGTGCCCGCCGGCAGGATCGCGTCAATGACATCCACACCGTCCTTATCCGGCCTGATCTCTCCCGAGACAGTGGAGCCGATGTGCATCACATGGGAAAATCTCTGGATCTCCATGTATTTTTCTACGTGTACAGTTCCCGGCCTGCTGATCTTCCCGATATCATTTCTTCCGAGGTCCACCAGCATATTGTGCTCTGCCAGCTCTTTCTCGTCCCTTAGAAGTTCTTTCTCCAGCCGCCGGTCTTCCTCCTCCGTCTTTCCCCTCGGTCTTGTACCCGCAAGCGGAAATGTATAAAGCCGTCCGTTCTCCAGTCTTGCCAGTGTCTCGGGAGACGCCCCCGCCACCTCAATATCGTCACTGGAGAAGTAGAACATGTAAGGAGACGGATTCGTTGTCCTTAAGACCCTGTACGTATCAAACAGGCTTCCTTTTGCTTTTGCTGTCATAGGATTGGAGAGCACAACCTGAAAAATATCTCCGTCCCGGATATATTCTTTTGCTTTCTCCACCATCTGACAGTATGTTTCCTTATCTGCCTCCGGCTTTGGCTCTTCCAACTCCAGCGGACGGAACTCTGCTTTTGCTCCGCTCTTTATGAGCCGCTCCATATTGTCCAGCTCTTTTAATGCATTTCCGTAATTCTCTTTCAGGTCTCCCTCAAGACTGACACCGGTTATGAGGATCAGCTTCTGCCTGTAATTATCGAACACGATCACTTTGTCAAAAAGCATCAGGTCCATATCCCGGAATTCCCTGCCGCTGCCCGCATCCTGTCCATCCCTGCACTTTTCCGGCTCCAGTACGCGTTTTAGTGACAGCTCCGCATATTTTATATATTCATAGGAAAAGTATCCCACAAGTCCTCCTGTAAAAGGCGGCATCCCCTCCATCACCGGGCTTTTGTAATCCTGAAGTATCTCACGGAGTACTTCGCCCGGATGATCCGCATCAAACTCCCGCCGCTTTCTTTCTTCTTCCTCTGCGCCCTCCGTAATGGTCACATGACCATCCGTACAGGTAATCTCCATTGTAGGCGCATATCCGAGGAAAGAATATCTTCCCCAGCGCTGTTTGTCCTCCGCACTTTCCAGCAGATAACAGTGCCGGCTCGCTGCCCGGAGCGTCCGCATGACTTCCACGGGAGTAAATGCATCTGCATACAGTTCCCTGCTCACGGGCACCCTTTTGTACTTCCCGGCCTCTGCATAGGATCGTAATGTTTCAAGCATGTTTTTCATCTGGTCTCCTCCTTTTGACTGTACTGCTATTAATTACTGGATTGCTGCTGTTCATTCTGCCGGAGATAAAGTAATTGTTCAGCCCGCGCCGTTCGCTGTCCGTCGTCCTGCAAATGTCCGTTCAGCACGCGCCATTCGCAAAACCGCACTGACGTGCTTACTGCGGCTGCGCCGCTGTTTTGCTCATTGACAGGCGCTCTGCTCATCTGACTGACAGTCGCCGGATTCTTATGCAGGCATAAATCCGTCTCCCGTCATCAGATGGCTGAACTACAATACAAAAAAAGTCCCTGACAGAATATAATTATTCTGTCAAGGACGGTAAATTCATAAAATATAATTTCCGCGGTGCCACCTTGATTCACGGTTTCCCCGTGCGCTCTGCGAGATACCAGCATATCCCCGGCAACTGACGTATGCCCACACGTCGCAGAATACTCAGGATCATCTCCCTTTGACTGCGCCCTCCGCGGTCCATTTGGTAAACTGCATCTCGGCCCGGCTCTCACCCACCCGGACTCTCTGTGCGCGCATGAATACTTTGATCTCCGCATCATCGGTTTAAATATTTGTTTTGTGCATATTATCACCGGTATCATAGAATTGTCAAGAACTTTCCGCGATGTTCACAGATATTTCACGCATCCATTCCTCTGTCTCCTGCGGATCTTTGCTGTTCACATACACCGGTCCGTCTCCGGTCATAATCTCCAGGACCGGCGTATATCCGGTATAAAGATACATCCTGCATTTCCCCGTATTTTCGCCTTTGAACCTGCCCATCATCTTGTGCTGGTCTTCCCCGCCGTTGATCTTCCGGTAATCATCATCCGGAAGACTGTCCAGCAGTTCCACGCCCGTGATGTCATCACAGGCTATGCCGTAATCCGAATATCCTGATGTGATCACCACCTGAGTCCCGGATATATTCAGTCCGATCGGTACAAAATCAATCTTCCATATCAGGACGCATCCCCATACCAGACATGCCGCAACAAACAGAAGAGCCAGGAACATAAAGATCTTTCCCGCAGGTCTTGCCATATTTGTCGTGTAGTTCCATGTGCACGCCCAGTCCTGGACCATCAGACGCCTGTCATTAGGATTGCTGTACCAGCCGTTCTTCCAGTACACGTCGTCATCAATATACATCGGCCGGTCATTTTTCCGGAGCAGTTTTTCTTTCCTGCTGCGCATATAGAAGAATCCGCCGATCATAAAGATTCCCGGTATGGTTTCCATAATGCAGTAGACCACAAGCATCCCTGCACTGATTTCCCCGTCCGCATCAATACCGGACACGACAACAAGATACGCCGCCGCATTAAACAGACTGCTTCCGACTAATGCCCAGGACCATACATTTTTCTGCATCCGGTTGATCTCCACATTCAGGTCCGAATCCTCGCTGTATACCTTATTGCGCATCCTTAATACCGCAGTATGCAGGATGCCAAATGTAAAACTGACAAGAATCCCCGTAACCGGAAAGATCCATCCGTCATCGGACATCACCAGGAAATGCCTTATATCCGCATCGATGCACGGCATCAGGATCAGTGCGCAGAAAAGCAGGTGCCAGAGAGCGGACACTCCCATTCTGCCGGACTGCGCCGCCGCTTTCGTATCCACTGCCATGATCCGGCTGCCGCTGCTTCCGATCCACCCTTTCTCTACTTTCATATCGTACAGCTTCCGATGGGTACCATACAAAAGCACCATTGCTCCGATACAGAATTCCAGCAGCCACACGGACCATACGATCATAAAAACAGAAAAGTACCAGAAACAGAATCCACAGATAGCAGTGCTGATTACCACATTTACTGCATAGAATATCTTCGTATTTCTCCAATACCGTGCCATAAAGGCCGTGACTTCCTCACTCTCCGCCGCGCTCTGCGGCAGATGCACGCCCAGAAGCATCCCCTCGGAATACTTCCGTCTCGTTCCATAGACCGCATAAAAAATACCTATGATCACAAGATCGGTCACTGCGAATACGCAAAACATGAACATCGCTTACACCCCCATCTCCGCAAATGCATTCTCGCACAGCTTCAGGAAATCTTCTCGTTTCAGTCCCCGCAGTTTCGCCTCGGCGCTCAATAACTCAAGCTCGTCTCCCAACCTGTCCATATACCTCTCCGCCGCGGCGTCTCCCGCAGTTCCCCTATCCGGTATACTGCTCACAACAGCGCCTTTTCTCCGGTCTGTCTCAATAAATCCCTCCGTTTTCAGGAGTTGATAAGCTTTACTCACCGTCATCGTATTAACCCCAAGTTCTGAAGCAAGCTGCCGCACTGTGGGCAGATTTTCCCCCGCCGCCAGTTCTCCTCTTCCGATCCCCTTGACAATCTCATTCCTGAGCTGGACGTAAATGGGAATACTTCCCGCCATATCAATCTTAAGTATCATGCATATCACCTCTTTTTTGTATTATATCACATGATACAAATGATACAATATCCTTTTTCCGAATACCGTGCATTTTTTCACATTGTATGCTATCATAGTTGTTACCGGATCATGACTTCCGCCATCGGGTGTCTATCCCGCTGCCGGAAGATCAAATACATACAAAGGAGTTTTATTTTATGAAAATGAACGAATTAAAGCTTGTCTATTTCAGTCCGACAGGCGCAACAAGAAAGGCAGTCATGGAGACTGCCCGTAACATCAATCTGAAGTCTGTATCTTTCGATTTTTCCGTCTATAAGGAAAAAAAGCCGACGCTGAAATTTACCCCCAATGATCTCGCCATCTTCGGAATTCCGGTATATTACGGAAGGGTACCCGCCCTTTTTATGGAATACCTTCAGAATATCTCGGGTGACAATACCCCCGCCGCCCTGGTCGCTACATACGGCTGCCGCGAATATGAAGACGCCCTCCTTGAACTCAAGACCGAAGTGGAAAGCCGCGGCTTTAAAGTCATCGGCGCTGCTGCATTCCCGGCAGAGCACTCCATCGTACCGACGATTGGCGCGAGAAGGCCGAATAAAACAGATCTGAAGACAATCGCTGAATTCGGTGTCGACCTCAACCGCAGGATCAGAAAGGAAGAATCCTTCGACCACATCAACCTTCAGGTACCCGGCAGCACACCTTACAAAAAATACGGAAAAAATGCACTTTTCCCGAAAGCAGATTCCAGTATGTGCACACTCTGCGGCGCCTGTGCAAAAGCCTGTCCGGCAGGTGCGATCCCGGTAAAAGAGCCGAAAAAGACAGATACAAAGAAATGTATCGGCTGCATGAAATGCGTCCGTGTCTGTAAGCAGAACGCAAGAAGCGTCAATTCCCTGAAAATGAAAGTGGCAGAAGGGAAACTGAAAAAAGCCTGCCAGAGCGATAAAAAAGCGGAGATCTTTCTGTAAATCAAATTTCGTATTTTCCGTACTAACAAAGTATCCGCCGGGAGACAGGTATTGTTATCG
>DWWO01000035.1 GCA_019119675.1 Candidatus Mediterraneibacter faecipullorum
AGAGACATTCCGCGGAATGTCTCTTTTGCTTTTGTGCGATCGGATAGGGAGTCAAGGATTTCCCTATCCGATGGAGAGTCTTACAGGAGATTCCTGTGGGCGGGAATTTTATCAGCGTCAGCCGGAAAAGAAAAGAGAAGATAAAGAGAGAAAGGAAGAGAAAAAATGAAGATTACATTAAAAGACGGTTCATTTAAAGAGTATCAGGAGCCGAAGAGTGTGTATGAGATCGCTCTTGATATCAGCGAAGGACTTGCCAGAGTTGCCACATCCGGTGAGGTTGACGGAGAGGTTGTCGACTTAAGGACAGTGATCGATCACGACTGTGAGCTCAGCATCCTTACGTTCAATGATGAGAAAGGGAAAGGTGCGTTCCGCCATACGGCATCCCACATCATGGCTCAGGCGGTCAAGCGCCTGTATCCTGAGACAAAGCTTGCTATAGGACCGTCCATCGCAGACGGATTCTATTACGATGTAGACAGAGAGACTCCGTTTACAACAGAGGATCTGGAGAAGATTGAGGCGGAGATGAAGAAGATCGTCAAGGAGAATCTTGAGATCAAACAGTATACAATGCCGAGAGATAAGGCGATCGAGTATTTTAAAGAGAAAGGTGAGCCCTACAAAGTAGAGCTGATCGAGGATCTGCCGGAGGGCGAGACCATCAGCTTTTACTCTCAGGGAGAGTTTACAGATCTCTGTGCAGGCCCGCACCTTATGACTACCAAACCGGTAAAAGCCTTCAAGCTGACAAGCCTTGCAGGTGCATACTGGAGAGGCGACGAGCATAATAAAATGCTGCAGAGAATCTATGGTACTGCATTCCCGAAGAAAGCGGAACTGGAAGAGTATTTGACCATGATCGAAGAGGCGAAGAAGCGTGACCACAGAAAACTCGGTAAAGAGCTGGGACTGTTCATGATGCGCGAGGAGGGGCCTGGATTCCCGTTCTTCCTGCCAAATGGAATGGTGCTTAAGAACACACTGCTCGACTACTGGAGAGAGATCCACCGCAAGGCCGGATACGTGGAGATCAGCACGCCGATCATGCTGAGCCGTCATCTGTGGGAAACTTCCGGGCACTGGGATCACTATAAAGAAAATATGTATACAACAGTGATCGATGATGTGGATTTTGCCATCAAGCCGATGAACTGCCCGGGCGGTATCCTTGTCTATGAGTCAGAGCCACGTTCCTATCGTGATCTGCCGATCCGTATGGGTGAGCTCGGTCTGGTGCACCGCCATGAGAAATCCGGACAGCTCCACGGACTGATGCGCGTGCGCTGCTTTACACAGGATGATGCGCATATCTTCATGACTCCGGAGCAGATCAAGGACGAGATCAAAGAAGTTGTAAAACTGATCGACGAAGTATACAGCCTGTTTGGCTTTAAGTACCACGTAGAGCTTTCCACTCGTCCGGAGGACAGCATGGGAAGCGATGAAGACTGGGAGATGGCAACAGACGCCCTCAGGGCTGCCCTTGACGATATCGGACTCTCTTATGTCGTAAATGAAGGGGACGGTGCGTTCTACGGACCGAAGATCGACTTCCATCTGGAGGATTCCATTGGAAGAACATGGCAGTGCGGTACGATCCAGCTCGACTTCCAGCTCCCGCTGCGGTTTGATCTGGAATATACAGGTGCAGACGGTGAAAAGCACAGACCGATCATGATCCATCGAGTTGTATTCGGGTCTATCGAGCGCTTTATCGGTATCCTGATCGAGCACTTCGCAGGCGCGTTCCCGACATGGCTTGCACCGGTACAGGTGAAAGTCCTGCCAATCTCCGATAAACATATGGAGTATGGTACAAAAGTCCTGAACGAACTGCAGGCAGCAGGCATCCGCGCCGAGATCGATACCCGCGCCGAAAAGATCGGCTACAAGATCCGTGAGGCGCAGATGAAGAAGATCCCGTATATGCTCGTCGTCGGTGCGAAAGAAGAGGAAGAAGAAAAAGTATCCGTCAGAAGCAGGGCAAACGGAGATGAGGGCCAGTGCGGACTCGGAGAGTTTGTAGAGAAGATCAAAGAAGAAATTGATCTGAAGAAATAAAATTCCGTATTTATCGGACTGTATGCCAATGATATAAGGTCCGAAAAAGGACGGAGATGAGGCATGGAAATACTTTTTTGAGATGACCGGCATGTGCTTCAGGCTCCGCTATGTAATCTTCCTCACATACCGGTCATCTCTTTTTAAGTATTCCTCTGCCTCACCTCTGTCCGTTTTCTGCTTTATCAGATTCGGCAGTCACTCTGCCAAAACTGAAAATCAAAGCAACCAGTTGAAATGGGAACGGAGTCGATAAAGTTCACCCTTTCAACCAGTTTTTTGTAAATTCAGTGATTGTTGGAGAGGCGTTTCCGATTGAGAAAACGCAGAAAATCAAACGGATACAGCCTATATGATGCACCTTTCGGATCAGGCGGGATTGTAATGCGGACGGTGACTGTGTAAGGTCGTTAGACAAAGTTAAAGCCTGTGATGTGGCGTTAATCAA
>DWWO01000036.1 GCA_019119675.1 Candidatus Mediterraneibacter faecipullorum
TAGCATCTTCTTTGCAAAGAGTAATTATTTCCTTTAGGGAAAGATCTGGATCCTTTGGGATATAGCTGATTGACTCTTCATCTAATGTTGCTATGTTCACTTCTATTTCCGGCAGCACAGGTGTCACTGTTTTTTGCTCTTCATTGATATTAAAGCTTACCTCGTCCATCTGAATTCCAACTTTTACATTTGCATTGTATGCAATGTAACACTCCACTTCTTCAGGTTGTTCGTCATCATGTTTTTCTGCCACTCCATTATACACAAACTCAGCGGTAGAAAGCTGCTCTATATTTATTGCTTCTTCAAGTCGAGATGCCGTTATGACATTATCTTTACCTATCTTATTAATTACTGTTGGGCCAAACAGACTAAACGATATCGCGACAATTGCAACAACAACTATAATTACTATTACTTTCTTCTTCATGTTCTTTCTCCCATAATTCCACGCTTTATATTTATCAATTTCATGTGTTCTCATATATGTATATACATTTATTCTCTTCTCTGTAAACAACTTAAGGATGATTTTCCAATATCCTTATTGTCTGTTATATCTGTAATCTGCTTTGCAAATAGCTATCTCAAAGCTATCGAAAATACCGGCAATAATGGCATTAACAATTAAATATCCAATTACTAATACATTTCTTCTTTTCGCTCAAATCCCTCCATTTGTATTTCTGTTGGAATGCTCACTCTTAATATAATTAATCATTCCCGTGGAGTCTTTCCGACCTTAATTATACTGATTGATATATATATTGTCATCCGTAAAGAAAATATTTTTAATATTTCCAGTTCAGCCAACAACAAAAGGCATCTATTGATTCGTTGCCTTTTACTCACTAAAATTACATTATGTTAATTTGCTCTTTGACTGTTTCTATACATAATCTAAATAGCTCTTTTTTCTTATTATCCGAAGCTATCAACAATTGTTTAATTTCCTTTAAATCGAACCCCATTTCTTTACATATCATGATTTCCCATATTCTATCCAACGCCTTCTGGTCATATAGACGATAATTATTTTTTGACCTCTCTGCCACAATTACCCTCTCATCATCGTAATACTGTAATGTTCGTCTACTTACTCCTACCAATTTTCTCACTTCATTTGTCTTCTTCATCACGGCCTTTCCTCTCTCCGCATAAAAAGCATACGCTATCACGTTAGCGTGATAGCAATACCTTTTTCGGGAACTTTTGATTATTTGTTTCATAAAAGGCCATGTAATTTTCGCGAATCAAAATAATAAAACGAGATAGGAACATTTCCAACAAAGTTCCTATCTCGTCACTAACATTTACAATCCTTTTTTAACAAGGAAATAAAGCAGCCGGGAGATATGTATTGTGTACGCACCTTTGAGCTGCGTCGGCACTTGGAGCGCGTCTTTTGCGCTCCTACGTACCGTTACGCAGCGACAGAGCGAAAGCGCGTGCGCTAACAATACATATCTCCCGGCGGAAATTTTTTACTTATTTGAAAATCCTTATCTCTACCAGAGAGCTTTATAAATCCTTATTACATCATCTTTTGTCGGCACTCTCGGATTTGTCGCCGTGCAGGCATCCGCAAGCGCGGCGTCTGCCATACGGTCGATCGCTCCGAAATATTCCTCTTCAGAAATCGTACCGATCTGTGAAATCGACAGCGGGATATCCATTTCCTTTAACATGAACTGTACCCAGTTTACAAGAGATCTCACTGTCATGATCTTATTGTAGCTGCTCAATCCTAATATCTGTGCCACGGTCGCATATCTCTTCACTGCCGGAAGATATGTTTCCCGGCTTTTACTGTGTTTGTTGATATCACTGTTGAACTCAATGATATGCGGCAGCAGCATCGCATTGGCACGCCCGTGCGGGATATGGAATGTCGCTCCGAGCTGATGCGCCATTCCATGGTTGAGTCCCAGTGACGCCGTGTTAAATGCAAGTCCGGCAAGACATGATGCCGAATGCATTTTCTGCCTTGCGTGCATATCACTTCCGTCCAGAAATGCCCTGAGCAGGAACACACCGCATATCTCGATAGCCTTTTCCGCGAGCGCATTAGAGAAATCACTGCGGTTGATGCTGACACACGCCTCCAGAGCATGGGTAAATACATCCATTCCGGTATCAGCCGTCACTGCCGGGGGGACACTCTTAACCAGCTCGGCATCCAGGATCGCTTCATCCGGCATCATGGAATAGGATACGAGCGGATATTTAACTTTTGCTGCAGGATCTGTAACTACTGCAAAAGAAGTCACCTCGGATCCGGTCCCGCTTGTTGTCGGAATAGCGATCAGCCCGACTTCTGCGTAATGATCTACACGCAGTGCAAATTCCCGGATGGACTTTGATGAATCAATAGCAGATCCGCCGCCGACCGCAACAATGGCATCCGGTCTGTATTCAAGCATCTTCTTTACGCCTTCGCTGATCTTCTCGATCGGCGGATCAGGCACAACATCTTTAAACACCTCAAACTGCTTATTTCCTCTTTTCAGCGGTTCTGTGACCAGGTCGATCAGGTCTCCCTGGGCAATGAACGGATCAGTCACGACCAATACTTTCTGATAAGGGATCTCTGCCAGACGGTCAAGTGCCTGATCTCCAAAATAAATTTTTGTTTTAATATCAAAGCTTTTCATAGCTGTCCTCTCTTCATTCGGATTCCGCGTTCATATGACTTCTCAATTACTGAGGATAGATACACTGTATTCCCGAATCTTTAAATACCTGGAGCCATTTTTCCTCCGGTCTCTCATCGGTTATCACTGCCGTAAGATCATCCAGAGTTCCTATCTCCGTAAATGCTATCCGATCAAATTTACTGCTGTCGATCGCAAGGATCCTGTCCTTTGCAGACTTTAGCATTGTCCTTTTATTGTTGGCATGCAGATCGTCTGAATCCGTAAATCCGGCCGATACATCAATGCCTTTACAGGAGATAATCGCTTTATCAACATGGTAGTTGCTGAGCATCCTGTCTGTCTGCGGTCCTACGAGTGCAAATGACCCTTCCCGTGATGCACCGCCTGTTGACAGGATCGTCCAGTCCTGCACATCAAACAGCTCGATGATAATTTCGATAGAATTGGTGATGATCGTAAGGTTCTTTTTCCCTTTCTCCTGCAATGCTTTCGCAATATATACCGCGGTAGTGCTGGCATCCAGCATAATGCTGTCTCCATCATTCACCAGTCCGGCAACCAATTCCGCTATGTGCTGTTTACCTAAAATATTCCGGTTCTTTCTGATATTAAATGGCAGTTCAATATTAACATTCTCATTGATAACAGCTCCGCCATAACTTTTGATAGCATAACCGTCATTTACCAGTTTCTCAAGATCTCTTCTGATCGTCTCCTCTGAGACATCATACAACTGGCTCAGTTCGCTCACAACAACTCGTCTGTCTGTCTGAAGCTTTTCCAGGATCTCGTTACGTCTTTCTATTGCAAGCATCTCACTGCCTCCTGATTATGACAAAACAGACCCTCCGACCGCTCTGCACTTATGCTGGAACATGCCGCATACTGCAGTCATAAGCAGGGGAGAGCCTGTCTATTCATTGCTTTATAAAATTGCATCACGAATCTGGGCATCCGGATGAGCAATAACTGACGAATCGAGGAACATTCCTCTGTCTTTCACTGCTTCTTTCGCCCGTTCGATCGCCGCCTCTACGGCAGCAACTTCGCCTGTCAGCAGCATATATGATTTTCCGCACATACCTCTTGCGATACGCAGCTCGATCAGATCAACGATCGCTGTCTTAGCTGCCTCATCGGCTGCTACGATAATAGATGCAGCGTCATATGTCTCAAAAATACCGAGCGCCGATACATCTTCAATCTTGGATGCTCCATAGATCGCCGGGAAAATAGACTCATGCGGGTTTCCGAGTACAAAACTGTCGATCAGGTGGAAACCGTGCAGCTCTTTGGCATTGTCAACCGCTGCTTTCACGGCACTTAAGTCACCTGTAATGATCGCAATATACTTACCCGGACATACTGTCTGAGCTTCGATTATACTGACTTCAGAGGTCTTTACCATTGCATCTGTTGCGGTAATGCCTGCTGAAACAGTCTTATATTCTACCATTCCAATTGCCTTACTCATTGCCTGCACGTCCTTCCTAAGTTTCTATGATGACATATTTGTCATTTACTTCGGTCACTGTACCTGTCACTGATGCGTGAATTCCCACGCTCAAGCCTTTGCCCGGTTCAGCGATCATCTGTCCCTTTGTTACCTTATCACCCTGCTTAACGATCGGGGAAGCAGGTGCGCCTATATGCTGGCTCATCATGATCTTCACTTTTTTTATTGCGATCTCTGATTCATCAAGAGGCGCTTCTCTGTTATATTTTGTGAGATCGATCCTTGCCATCAGGCGTTCCATCGGAACTTTTCTGTACTCTCTCTCCGGTCCTACCGGCTTTGCTTCCACATGCGGAGCTTTGATTCCGTTCGCCCGTAAACCGGCTTTATATTCAGCCATCAGGCTTCTCGGCGAGAGCCCCTGAAAACAGGAGTACAATTCGCAGACACCACAGGAAGAACAGAACATTGTATTTACAAAAATGTTCGGCTCCTGTATATCCTTGCAGGTAGCTGCAAGCATGAATTTGTTCGGCTCGATCGGATGTCCGAGCAGATGCCGCGGACATAAGTCCGTACACATTGTACACTGGCAGCAGCATGCCGCTGCACGTTTCATATCAATTGAGTTTTTCTTTAATTTCTTCTGAACAATATAATGATCTTCCGGCAGTACGAGAATTGCATTCGTCGTCTTTGTTACCGGCTGGGCGCCTGTTCCGATATTGCCCATCATAGGACCGCCTACAAAATACACCGGATTCGGTGTTGTGACGTGTCCTGCGAGCGCTACCACCTCATCAAGAGGCGTACCGATAGGAACGCGAACAGTAACCGGATTCTCTACCTCTGCGACAACAGACACGAGCTTATCTTCAACAGGTGTATTTTCGTGTAAAGCCCTGTACGCATTATAAACAGTCTCTACGTTGAATACCGCGACCCCGCTCTCGATCGGAAGTCCGCCAGGACGCACAACCTTGCCTGTCACTTCATAGATAAGTACGACTTCATCGCCGGCAGGATAAACTTCATCCAGCAATCCAAGTCTCATTTCCGGATATTTCTCAATAACAGCGTCTACTGCTTCGATCGTCTTCTTATACGCTTTTTTAATACCGATAATTGCTTCTTTCGCCCCAACAGTCTCTGCGATCGTATGGAACATATCTGCGATCTCGGCGGCGTGCTTTTCAAGAAGCTGTCTGTGCAGCCTCAGGAGCGGTTCACATTCCGCACAATTCAGGATGATCGTCTCTGCGCGCTCATCCAGCTTTGCATATGTCGGAAATCCTGCACCACCTGCACCAACGATACCGTTCTGCTGCAATATGCTGCTTAATTCTTTCATATCCATAATTCCACTACTCCAGTCCTGATCCGTCGTCAATAATTCCCACGATCGCTGCATCGATCGGCGCATCAGGCATACCGCTTCCGATTCTTGCCGCGCTGCCCTGTGCCACAAGCACGTACTCGCCGATTCCTGCTCCGATCTTATCGATCGCGATAAGCTGGTCTGCGCCGGAATGCATATGCTCCAGTATATCCACGATCATAAATTTATTTCCGACCAAATTTTCACATTTACGTGTTGAAACAACACTTCCGACAACTTTTCCTATCAGCATGATATGATCCTCACCGTATCTCCGGTTGCGATTTTTGCAGCATTTGCCTCATCGGTATCTATGTGCATCTCAAGCGTGAAACTGTCGTCCACACGAATCTTTACGTGATTAAATATTGTTCCTCTTTCATTGTCCGCTTTTACCGATACGATATCCCCGTCATGCACGCCGGCTGCCATTGCATCTCTCGGTGACATATGTATATGTCTCATTGCAATAATACAGCCTTCTTTAAGATAAAGGGCACCCTTCGGTCCCACTACGGCGATCGGAGCACTTCCTGCAACATTTCCGGACTCTCTGATCGGAGCTTTAACGCCAAGCTTAATTGCGTCTGTCGCGGAAATCTCTACCTGTGTCTGTTTTCTGACCGGACCTAAAACCCTGACATTTTCGATAGCCCTGAGTTTGATTCCCACGATTGTTACAGTTTCATTTGATGCGAACTGTCCGCCCATCAGCTCCTTTTTCTTGGTCAGCTGATAGCCTTTGCCGAACAGCACTTCAACGTGTTCCTGTGTAAGATGGATATGTCTTGCGGACACTCCGATGGGTACAAGATATCCTGCATCATCGGATGATTTCTGTTTTTCAACTGCTTCCAGAACCAGCTTTGTAATTAATGCCACATTACTGTTATCCATATCTCAATTCTCCTTGTATTTGCAGGGAACTGATACAGTTGCCTGATCAGTTCCCACCATTGATTCGTCGATAATACGCGATTATTGACTTTTCAATAATCCCAGATTATTTAAGAACCGGAAGAATCTTCTCCACATCGTTGTGCGGTCTCGGGATTACGTGTGTAGCAACTAATTCGCCGAGTCTTCCTGCAGCCTCTGCTCCAGACTCAACTGCTGATTTAACAGCTCCTACGTCTCCACGTACCATAACTGTTACAAGTCCGCTTCCGATCTTCTCTGTTCCGACCAGAACTACATTTGCAGCTTTTAACATTGTATCTGCTGCTTCAATTGATGCTACCAGACCTCTTGTTTCAACCATTCCTAATGCTTCCTGTGACATTTTTCTTTCCTCCTTCTGAATTGTAGGTTGTTCCTGAACCGTTTCTGCCTTCTGCGCCGTCTTTCTCACTCTTCGTACAGTTTTTGCCGGCGCTTTGGCTGTTGTTGTTTTCTTTTCTTCTGCCATCTTAAACTGCCTCCTAACTTACTCTGTTCGCACTGCCGTTAACGATCTTGAGTACCTCCTCATGGGGGCTCGGGATCACTACAGCGCACACAGGCTTTTTGATTCCGCCTGCCTCAGCAGCTTCGACAGCCTGTTTTACAGCGGATACGTCACCGCGGATGATGATCGTAACTAAGCGTCCGCCCAGTTTTTTCTCCCATGTGACAAACTGCACATCTGCTGTCTTGCACATGATATCAACTGCGACTACCGCCGCCGTAACACTCGGGATCTCAAAAAATCCATACGCGTTTCCCATGAGACTGCTCCTTTGCTTTAATGTAAGGACCTCCCGCAAGCAGTATGACTATACAGTAGGAAGGATCTTCTCAACATCGTTGTGCGGTCTCGGGATTACGTGTGTAGCAACTAATTCGCCAAGTCTTCCTGCTGCGTCTGCGCCTGTCTCTACAGCAGCTTTGACAGCTCCTACATCTCCGCGTACCATTACTGTTACGAGTCCGCTTCCTATCTTCTCTGTTCCGATCAGAGTAACCTCTGCTGCCTTTGTCATTGCATCTGCAGCCTCGATTGCTGCCGTAAGTCCTCTTGTTTCAACCATTCCTAATGCCTGCTGTGCCATTGCCATTGTTCATTTCCTCCTAAATCTCTTCAATATCTTTTTCATTGATGATATGTGGTTCACCTTTATCTAATCCGGTAAGCTTCAGCATCTTCTCTGTATCCTCTGTCGGTCTTGCGATCTTATATTCGGTTACAACGCCCGCAAGCTCTTCGGCTCTTGCCTTTGCCGCTTCAAGCGCCGCCGTGACATCGGATACGCTTCCACGGAATTTGACCATGACGATCAGCGGTACAGGTAATTCATCTGCATTCGCCGGTTTATTTTTGTCGAATTTTTCGAGCCATACATTGCCAGCTTTGCATCCGGCATCAGCCGCCGCAAATGCTGTGGCCAGCCCGAAGACCTCCAACATACCTACTGCTTCTCCCATAATGATCCACCTTATTTATTAACGATAGCGATCTTAAGGCCTTTCTGTGCAAGATTTGTTCTGTGAGCCTCATTGATCTCCTCCAGCGGGAATCTGTGAGTGATCAGTTCTTTCATCGGAAGTCCGATTGCCTGTGATCTCTTCAGGAAATCAAAAGTGGTCGCATAATCTCTCAGCGTATATACCCATGAGCCGACCAGATTGATCTCTTTAGAGCAAAGATCAAAGTGCGGATTGATCGTAGCGTCTCCGCCGTTGATGAAGAATCCAAGTTCACAAAGTCCGCCGCCGTTGCGGATGAATTTGTAGATGTTCGCATGTGCTGCCGGTGATCCGGTACACTGGAATGCAAAATCTGCAAGGTGTCCGCCGAACGCGTCTTTAACTGCTCCCGAAAGAGCCTCGATACCTTTGTACTCCATAAAGTTTACAGACTTCTCAGCGCCCATTCTCTTCGCAAAGTCAAGTCTCTGCTGATTGCCGTCTACTGCAACGATATTCTCAACTCCCAGTGTACGGAGAACCGCGATACAGATCAGACCGATCGGTCCGCATCCCTGTACGACAACTCTGCTGTTGAATCTTAAAATTCCTGTTGTTTTAGCTCTCTCTACTGCATGTACAAGAACTGCACATGGCTCGATCAGGATTCTGGAATCAAGATCAAGGTCACTTACGTTAAATACAGAAGAACCTTCACGGATAAGGATGTAATCTGAGAACCATCCGTTCAGATGAATGTCATCGTCCGGAAGAAGTCCGTATACATCAGCGCCTCCCACATTCTTCTTATTCAGATCGAACATCTCGATGTCCGGATCATCATGGAAGATCATACATGTAACGACCTTGTCGCCAACCTTCAACGGTTTTCCTGCGCTGTCAACCTTCACGTTCTTACCCATTTTGACAATTTCGCCGGTTCCCTCATGTCCGAGCGCTACCGGGATCAGTCCGAACGGATCTTTTTTGAATTCATGTGCATCTGTACCACAGATACCACATCCCTCTACTTTTACAAGGATGTCTCCGTCTCCCACTTCCGGGATCGGGAACTCTTTAATATCATAATGCTCAAGCGATGTCAGCATAGCAACATGAGCTGTCTTCGGAACAGCCTGGCTTGCTGCCGGAGCTGACTGTGAAGGTATCTTCTTGTCAAGCATACTTTCAAGTACCTGTTTTACAACAGCTTCCACATTAGCGGAATTCATTTCCATGTTATTTACCTCCTACTACTGTTTTTCTCTTTACGCCATGCACAGCTCGATTCCGCTCTGCTTCATCTCGCTGCCGGCGTGCGCCGTATACTTCTGCCACATCAAATGTGTATCCGCAGGCAAGCCTGCATACACATTTATGTGTCATAAGTGCATGGCTTAACGTATACACAAACTGTCTGTCATGACGCAGCGTCTTCTCTTTGTGAATGTGCTTGCGCTTGTCAGACCCTCGCCTGTCCTGCTGGCGATCGTGAATGTACAGAATCCTTCGCCGCCGAATCCAAGTGCTGCATAAGACGGACCGTTCTTTACGAGGATCGCTGTATCGATCGCTTTCGCATATTTCGTGATATTGTCAATGTTCTTTGAGTGGATGTGTGCAGAATGGCGGTTGCCATGCTCAAGCCATACAGCCTGCTCTACTGCATCGTCAAAGTCCTTCGCCCTAACAACACCTAAAATCGGCATCATAAGCTCTGTCGCGATCAGCGGATGCTCCTTCGGTCCCTCAAATGTGATACATCTGATATTATCCGGAACCGTAACGCCAATCATTCCGAGCAGTGTCTTTGCATCACGTCCCACACATTTTCTGTTCAGTTTTCCGCCTTTGAGAACTACTGCGGTAAGCGCATCCTGCTCTTCTTTGGAAGCAAGATAGCATCCCTGTTCATTGATCATATAGTTCATCAGTTCATCTGCAACTGAATCTACGGCTACGATCTCTTTTTCGGCAATACATGGAAGGTTATTGTCAAATGTACATCCGTTTACGATATCCTCAGCTGCTTTTCTCAGGTCCGCCGTCTCATCTACAAGTGCAGGCGGGTTACCTGCTCCTGCTCCAATTCCTCTTCTTCCGGAAGAAAGGACCGCGGTAACAACTCCCGGGCCTCCTGTAGCAGCGATGAGCTGGATTGCCGGATGCTTCATCATAATATTGCTTGTTTCAAGTGTCGGATGCTCAACGGTGCAGGCAATGTTGTCCGGGCCGCCCGCCTCTACAGACGCCTCATTTACAAGGTTGATCGCATAGATCGATGTTTTGATTGCTGCCGGATGCGGATTAAATACGACTGTGTTTCCTGCCGCGAACATTCCGATCGTGTTGCAGAGTACTGTTTCACTCGGGTTTGTACACGGTGTGATCGCACCGATAACTCCGAACGGTCCCATTTCTATCAGAGTAAGTCCCCTGTCTCCGGACCATGCCGTAGTTGTAATATCTTCTGTTCCCGGTGTCTTCTCAGCAACAAGCTGGTGTTTTAAAATTTTATGTCCGACATTTCCCATGCCGGTTTCCTGTACGCCCATGCGCGCAAGGATTTCTGCATTCTCCTTGATCTTTTTGCGGATGTTGGAGATAACCTTTTCTCTGTGGTCCAGAGACATTCTTGCAACGATCTTCTGGGACTTTTTAGCCGCCTCGATCGCCTCGTTCATGTCAGTGAAGACTCCTCTGTCGCCTGTCACATCAGATGCAATCTGCATCTTTGCCATAACTTCCTGTACGATGTCCTGAACCATCTGTTCATTTACAGACACTCTAATACCTCCTTAAAGACTTCTTTTCCATACGCCGCAATGGCTGTATCCTCTGCTGCCGTGCCTCCGCTCACTCCGAGAGCTCCGACGATACGCCCGTCATACTCAAGGACTTCTCCGCCTCCGAAGATCACGATCTTTCCATTATTCGTAAACTGGATTCCGTAAAGATCCTGTCCCGGCTGGCTCAGCTCTGCCAGCTGTGCAGTAGACATTTTCAGGCTTGCGGATGTATAAGTCTTATTTAATGCAATGTCGAAACTAGCTATGTATGCGCCGTCCATACACTGGATGGCTACCGGCCTCCCGGCCTTGTCCGAGACAGCGACCACAACGTCCACGCCCATTTCCGAAGCCTTTGCCTTTACCTTCTCGATCAGGGCATTGGCAAGTGCCAGCGTCATCTGATGCTTTTTGCATTTGCAGATGTGAGGTTTTGTTTCAGCCGGTGCCGTCTCTTTCATCTGAGCCAACACGGATTTTACCGCATTGGTAATATCCTGTTCATTCATAGGCGGAACTCCTACATACCAAGCTGTTCCATAACTTTCTTTGTGATAGAAGCAACCAGATCAGCATCTGTGTTTCCAACTGTTGAGGAAGCAACTGTCTTGCTGCCGCAGGAACCGCTGCATGTATGGCAGCTCGGTTTGCCTGCCTGTGCATTCGGGCAGAGGTTAGCCGGATGCTTTCCCGGAAGTCCCATCTGTCTTCTGATCTCGTACAGTCTCTGTACCTGCTCCTCGCTGAACTCCTGCGGACCGCCGATCTGCATTGTCTGCCATAACAGCTGTGCATAGAATTCAACAGACTCCATCTTCATGTATGCAGCAAGAAGGCTGTCAGAGAATGTCAGTGCACCGTGATTCTCAAGGAGAACTGCATCGAAATGCTCAAGGTACGGTTCAACTGCGTCCGGTATCTCCATTGTAGAAGGTGTTCCATAAGGAGCGATCGGTACACATCCGAGTGCGATAACTGCCTCCGGCATGATCGGCTGTGTCAGCGGGATGCCTGCGATAGCAAATGTTGTCGCGTACAGCGGATGAGCATGTACAACAGATTTAACATCCGGTCTTTTCTGATATACACGCATATGCATCTTGATCTCAGATGAAGGTCTGAATCCCTTGTTAGCCTGAAGAACATTACCATTCTCGTCAACCTTGCAGATGTACTCCGGTGTCATGAACCCTTTGCTGACGCCGGTCGGTGTACATAAGAACTCATGGTCATTGAGCTTTACAGAAAAGTTACCGTCATTTGCAGCAACCATGCCGCGGTTGTAAACTCGTCTGCCGATTTCACACATTTCTTTTTTGATTTCGTATTCGTTTTGCATCTTTTCTCCTCCTTGGATTTTACAAAACATTTTGTTTTGTGTTGTTTCTTTTTGAATATTACCACACAATCCCACAGTAGTCAACACATTTCGATGTTGGTTTTTATTGGTTTTCGTCTTTTTCCCACGGAAGTACATCTCCATCTTCTTTCAGGTATTCCAGTATCTCGGGAATTCCTTCATAACACTTGGAATCCACATAGAAGATCTGCCTGCATCCCGCAAGCCGAAGCCACCTTTCCGCCCTCGCAACATCCGCGCGTTCATCATGGATCTTGGTGACGATTCCGATCACTTCCCGGTTGCAGGTTGCCGTACAGCAGGGCGGATACAGCGAGTAGGGTTCAGTTGCCGACAAAAGCATTCCCACCACATCTGCCTCATATGTATACAGCGCCAGCGCATATCCCAGATGCTTCGTCTGTGCATATTCGCCGGGAGTATCGATGATCACATCGAAATGATTCACGTACTGGGTCTTGTGATAGTGTATTGTTTCACCTTTCAGAGCCTGCGTCAGTGTGGTCTTTCCGCATTCGCTCCTGCCTACCAGTACTATTTTCTTCATTATATTACGTCCTTGTTATCTCACATACAGAAAAGCCCATCTTATCCTTTACATATTCAAGGACCGCCCGGATCGCTGCTTCTGTTTCCGAGATCGTACCGGTCACGATCAGCGTGCCGCTGAACCTGTCCACAAATCCAAGCTCAATACCTGCCGCTTTAATAGCAATATCTCCGGCAATGATCGCGGTCTCCGCCGGACTGATCGTCAGCACGCCGATAGCGGACTTGCTGTACTCTACCCGCGGGTCCAGCCCGAGCTTCTCATAAAGTGTGATATCGGGACTTGCGATCAGGTGGGCAATGGTAATTTCTTTGCCTGGAACCAGTTCCTGTACGATACGTTCCGGCTTGTGTTCCTGAACCATTTTAACCTCACTCCAATCTGGATTTATATAATCCTGCAATTGTATTAATTATACTTCATACAGCAGTATAAGTCAACGCGAATCAACAGTATTATCATGATCCTCTCACAATCTTTCCACATAAACCAACACCAAATTTGTTGTTTTCTATTTGTTTTTTATCATTTCACATTGACATTACGGCAAAAATGTACCATACTGAAAATAGTGGATTTTTAAGAAAGTGAGGCAGTGTTCTATGACATATCAACAGCATACATATGAAACACATAACCCAAAACCTGCCGAACGTTATGAATTTGACATTCATACCCACACTATCGCCAGCGGTCACGGTTCCTGCGCAACGATCACTGACATGGTCAAAGCCGCAAAGGCACGCGACCTCAAAATGATCGGTATATCTGATCATGGCCCGGCTACTTTAGGCGGCGGCCGGATATCCTATTTTCGCAATCTGAAGTATGCACAGAGAGAACGTCTGGGTATTCAGATGCTCTATGGCGCAGAAGCAAACATAATAAACCGCAAAGGAAATCTTGACCTGAACGATGATATCCTGAAAGGTCTGGACTATGTGATCGCCAGCATGCATTACCCCACCATCAAACCGGGTACTGTCGAAGAAAATACTGAGGCATATATAAATGCTATGAAAAACCCGTATGTAACAGTCATCGGGCATTGTGACGACACAAAGTTTCCAATTGATCCATTTAAACTTTTTTCCGCTGCGATGAAGTATCACGTACTACTGGAGATCAACAACAGCTCTTTAAGTCCGGAAGGATACAGAGGGGATACTAAATTTACAGATCTTGTGATCCTGAACTTGTCCGTGCACTTCAATTACCCTGTACTGTTTTCCAGTGACAGCCACGGAAAATCACATGTAGGAGATTTTACATATGCTGCAGAAGCAGCAAGGCTTGCCAAAGTTCCGCGGAATCTGATCCTCAACCACTCGGCAAAATCACTGTTGAGCTTCCTGGCGGAGAAATAATATCCGGACGGACATCAACGTCTTCGTCGCTCATAAAATGATAATAACAGCAGCACCTGCATATACTGGTAGTATCACTACGGTATATGCAGGTGTTTTTTATGAAAAATATCAGATTCTGGCTCATTGCAGGTTTTATTTTTACAGCAGTATTTGGAACGTTCTCACACTTTTTCTATGGCTGGTCAAACGAGAATCCTCTGATCGGTCTGATAAGTCCTGTCAACGAATCCACATGGGAACATATGAAGCTGGTATTTCCCCCGGTTCTTCTCTGGTCTCTCCTTCTTCCGCCGCATCTTTCCGATGAATCGCCTTCCCTGCGCCCCGCGCTCCTGTTCGGAGGTCTTCTCGGCACATTTGCGGTTCCAGTTCTTTTCTATACTTACTCGGGAGTCCTGGGCCGCAATGTCACATGGGTTGATATTCTGATATTTTTTATCAGTACAGCCATCACTTTTTTCTGTGCATTGAAATTACAAAATTCTGCAAAAATATACGAAAAGAGAACTGCCATATACTTTCTGACCGTTCTCTTCCTTGCACTTTTCTTTCTGTTCACTTTTCTGCCGCCGGATATCGGACTGTTTGCTATTCCTTAGCGTTTTACTTGCCGCCATAGGTGTAATACAACTGCCGTATCCTCTGGTCGATACTGTTTCTTTCCAGGTATTCCGCTGCAGTCTTCGGCATATACTGCTGCCAGTCTTCTCCTCTGGCTATCATGGCCCGCAGTTCCGTTCCCGTAATCCCTTTTTCCTCGCCTTTCCTTCTCCACAGGACTTCTACATTGAGATCCAGAGACTGTAGGATCTGATACTTTTCTTCATCCCACGGGCTGCAGATACTCATATAATACACTGCATCAGCAGGTGTATACTGGAGCAGTAGCTCCGGACTGCTGATCGGGAACGGTATGATCTCAAACTCTTCTCTCTTTACGCCGAAATCCAGCAGAGCATCCCGGATCATCTCATATCTCTCGATGTAGGTGAGAGGATTGTCCGTCTTCGTTATCCCATGTTCATCAAGCGGCGATGTTGCAGGATATGCCGAGATATCCGGATGGGTGATTCCCACATACAATGTCCTGCATCTCATCTTTGCCGCCAGAAAATATTCCATATGCTTCAGATGGAGAACCTGAAATCTCCCGTGTATCACTCCTGTCTCTGTCATGATTCCATCTCCTTTCATAAACCGCAGTTAACTTTACTTCTTCTGCTCATTCAGCATTGAGTTCCGCAATCATATTCCTTAGACGATGAAGATCCTCTCCATCCGGATGGGATGCAGCCCTGTCAAAGTTATCTATCATCATCTTAATTTTATCATCCTGCGGAGCTTTCTCCTGCATCGCCTCATAACGTTTCCTTACGCTCTGAGGCATCTTTCCCTGACACATATAGGTTCCGGTCACCGTGTTTCCATCCGGCAGATGTGTCGATACCCGATTCAGAATCTGTGTGAAATACTGCTCCGAACCGCCAAATCCCGCCGTGCCGAAAAGAACCACTTTTTGTCCATGCAGTGTTTCCATATATTGTCTAATCTTCTCACTGCATTCTCCTTTGTCTGTCCAGAACCCGAGAAAAAGTAATTCTGCTTCTTCTGCTCCGCCGGTCATGTTTTCTCCCGGTGTCCCAAAGCAGACGCAGTTTTCTTCTCCCAGAGTGTCTCTTATTTCGTCTGCCAGCATCTTTGTATTTCCCGTTGCACTCTCATATACAACTGCATATTTCATGTTTTCTGCTTCCTTTCTCTTAGCCACTCTCTTTTATATAGTAATTCCCAGCGCCTTCCCCACCATATCCAGTTCATCTTCATAGATACAATACTGGAACGAATGATCAGCAACTTTTCTGCAGCATTCGGCATAGTCCATCCACGCCGCCTCGGAAACTTCCGACTCCTGCAGGGTAAGCTCCTCAATATTTACCGGTTCCTGATAGATATAGAGCATACTCAGCTCATTATCCCGGAACGGGCGTCCGTAAAATTCACTCTCAAATCCGCACCGCCTCGTCCCGATCTCCCGAAGCTGTTCCGGGCGGGCGTTGATCCCGAGTTCTTCTCTCAGCTCCCTCAAGGCGCTTTCAAGATACCCGTGTCCTGCTTCGATATGCCCTGCTGAAGAAATATCCCAGCACCCCGGATTGGAATCTTTGCACTCACTGCGCTTCTGCAGGAGCAGATCATAACCGCTCTTGTCATTTGGCCGGACGATCCATATGTGCACTGTGGTGTGAAGCGTTCCGTCCTCGTGCACAACTCCCCGCTCTTTGACCACCCCGGTCCTGCTGCCGTCCTCCCGGATCTCATCAAACAGTTCCATTGGTACCCCGTCAAGGGCGGCATATTGTAGCACATCCTGTCTGTCATAGACAAGTTTCAGTGAGAAGAATTCTCTTCCCATATCCAGCAGCCGAAAAAAGATCTTGTCCCCTTCCCACAGCTCCAGCGCGGGGATATCTTTCTTATCCACCCATTCAAGCTCACCCTCGTCACACTCGACCGGCTCTCCCGTAAAACCATCTGCTGTATAAAGGGACATATACTCTACCGTATCTTCTCCGTATACAAAAGTCACGATGCCTCTGTACTTCCATGAAGTCAGTGTATATCCGGTCTCTTCCTTCACCTCACGCAGAAGACATTCTTCAGGGCTTTCCCCATATTCAAAATGTCCTCCCACGCCGATCCACTTGTCTTTGTTTACATCATTTTCCTTCACTGTGCGGTGGAGCATCAGATATTTTCCATCCTGCTCGATATAACACAGCGTACTCAGTCGTTCCATACTTATGCACTCTCCTGACTTTTCATGAACTGACTCTCATACAGATGTTTGTAGAATCCGCCTTCTGCGAGCAGACTTTCGTGATCACCCTGCTCGATGACTTGTCCGTCTTTCATTACAAGGATCACATCTGCCTCCCGGATAGTGGACAGTCTGTGCGCCACGATAAACGTCGTCCTGCCCTTCATCAGTGCAGCAAAAGCATCCTGTATCTTCATTTCAGTTCTTGTATCAATGGATGACGTCGCCTCATCAAGAATCAGCATCGGTGGCCTGCACAGCATGACTCTGGCAATACAGAGAAGCTGTTTCTGCCCCTGAGAGAGACCGCCCCCGTCTTCCGTGATCCATGTATCATACCCCTGCGGCAGACGTCTGATAAAACTGTGAATGTGGGAGGCTTTTGCCGCCGCGATAACCTCTTCTTCCGTGGCATCCGGACGCCCCATCGTAATATTGTCCCATATTGTTCCTGTCTTAAGCCACGTATCCTGAAGCACCATTCCGTATCCGGCCCGCAGACTCTTACGTGTCATCTCTCGGATATCGATGCCCTCCACGGAAATCGAACCTCTATTTACATCGTAGAACCGCATGAGCAAATTGATGATCGTCGTCTTACCGCATCCTGTAGGTCCCACGATCGCAATTCTCTGTCCCGGTTTCACAGCAAGATTAAAATCCCGGATCAGTTTCTGTCCATCAACATAAGAGAAATCGACATGTTCTGCCCTGACATTTCCACTGATATCTTTCAGTTCTACAGCATTCTCTGATTCTGGAGTCTGAGGCTCTTCCTCGATCAGATCAAAAATTCTCTGTGCACAAGCCACAGCATTCTGGAACTCAGTAACTACGCCGGATATCTCATTGAACGGCTTCGTATACTGGTTTGCATAACTTAAGAAACTGGACAACTGCCCCACAGAGAGCGAACCGTTTACCACGGCAAACGCACCTGTGATCCCCACTCCCGTATAGACAAGGCTGTTTACAAAACGGGTGGAAGGATTCGTAATGGATGAGAAAAATGTAGCTTTCAGATATGCTTTTCCCATGCGTTCATTGATCTCATCGAACTGCTCTGTCACGTCTTTTCCCCGACCGAACGCCTGCACCACTTTCTGATTTCCAACCATCTCATCGATCAGTCCGGTCTGTTCCCCTCTGATCTCAGACTGGAGCCGGAACATGGAAAAGGTTCTCTTTGCTATAAAATTTGCTACAAAGAATGAGACCGGTGTGATCAGTACAACTACAAACGTGATCGTCACATTTACCGACAGCATAAAACAGAATGTCCCGGCGATCGTGGCAATTCCGGTAAAAAGCTGGGTAAATCCCATCAGAAGTCCGTCTGCAAATTGATCCACGTCTGCGATCACACGGCTGACCACTTCGCCGTACGGATGCCCGTCGATATACTTTAACGGAAGAATCTCAATCTTGCGGAATGCCTCATTGCGGATATCCTGAACCACCTGATATGTCATCTTATTATTGCAAATGTTCATAAGCCACTGGGCAAGCGCGGTTATAAGCGTGCACACGCCAATCTGGATCATAACTCGGAACACACCTGGGAAATCAACTTGTCCCGCACCGATAATATAATCCACCGCATTTCCCGTGAGCTTCGGGACATACAGCGTAAGTGCAACCGAAATTGTCGCCAACAAAATGGAAAACACAACAAAAATGCGATATTTTCCCAAATGGCGAAATACTTTTTTCAGGGTAGCAGCCTGTCCCTGTTTTTTCTTTTTATCATTCATCTGAGTTTCTGCCTTTTTATCAGCCATTTGCCTGCGCCTCCTTCGGGAACTGAGAATAATAAATTTCCTGATAAGCCGGGCACGACGCAAGCAGTTCCTCATGCGTACCGATCCCGGCTGCTTCTCCGTCGTCCAGAACAATGATCTGGTCCGCATACTGTACGGACGACGCCCTCTGGGAGACGATAAATACCGTTGGATTTCCTTTCATTGAGCGAATCGCACTTCGCAGTGCCGCATCTGTGGCAAAGTCGAGAGCTGATGCGCTGTCATCCAGGATCAGGATATCCGGCTTTCTCACAAGAGCTCTTGCAATGGTAAGTCTCTGTTTCTGCCCGCCGGACAGGTTGCGTCCGCCCTGCTCGATCTGAAACTCCAGTCTGCCCGGTTTCTGGTCCACAAACTCTTTCGCCTGAGAGATCTCCAGCGCTTCTTCCAGTTCGTCATCGGATGCGCTTTCATTCCCCCAGCGCAGATTTTCTGCGATAGTTCCTTTAAAAAGGACTGCTTTCTGCAGGACCACACCGATACGGGACCGCAGGCTCTCGATCTTATAGTCCCTGATATCATTTCCGAAAATCCTGATCTGGCCGTTCGTAACATCATAAAACCGGGGAATCAGATTCACAAGGGAAGACTTACCCGAGCCCGTGCCTCCGATAATACCGATCGTCTGCCCCCGCATTGCGCAGAATGTAATATCCGTCAGCGATTCGCCGCCCGCGCCTTTATATGTGAGCGAGGCGTGATCGAACTCTACAGCTGGGATCTCCTTCACGCTCCGGCCTCCATCTTTGGCTGTATCCGGACATATCTCTTCGTTTGACAAAATCCTGTTTCCCTCTTTCATATCCGGCTGTATCTTCAGTATGTTTCCGATCCTGTTGCCGCAGGCCACTGCTTTTGTGACAGTAATGATAAGGTTTGCCAGCTTGACCAGCTCCGTAAGGATCTGAGACATGTAGTTGACAAGCGCAACCACCTCTCCCTGTGACAGATCCCCGATATTGACTCTCACTGCCCCAACATAGATAAGGGCGATGATACCGCCATTTACAATAACGTAAGTCAGCGGATTCATAAGTCCTGATATACGCCCTACAAATTTCTGGGCATCCGTCAGCGCCTGATTCTCTTTTTCAAATCTTTCCCGCTCTTCCTGCTCTTTGTTAAACGCGCGGATCACACGGACACCCGCCAGGTTTTCTCTCGTTGTGAGCAGGACGCTGTCCAGATGGGACTGCACTTTCCTGTACAGCGGCATAGTCACCAACATGATCCCGAACACGATAACGGACAGGAGCGGAATGACCACAACAAAGATCAGCGCCGCCTGTATATCTACGGTAAACGCCATGATCATAGCGCCGAATACAATAAACGGCGACCTCAGAAAAAGCCGGAGCACCAGGTTTACACCAGACTGCGTCTGGTTGATATCGCTGGTCAGCCTGGTGATCAGCGTGGAACTCCCAATCGTGTCCATCTCCGTAAACGTAAAGTTCTGGATATGCCGGAACAGCGCATGCCGCACCCCTGTGCCAAACCCTGATGCTGCCTTCGCGGAAAAATACTGCGCCGTGATAGAACACACAAGCCCGATCAACCCCAGCGCAATGAGCACGAGACACATTTTTATAATATACGGCTCATCCTTATTTGCGATCCCAACATCAATAACCGCAGCCATGACAAGAGGCACGAGCAATTCAAAAGACGCCTCCAGCATTTTAAAAAGAGGCGCCAGTACAGATTCCTTTTTATAATTTTTCAGATATATAAGAAGTGATTTCATATCCGGTATATCTATCCTTTCACAAAAGATCTACCCGTATTTTATCACAGTCAGAGAAAAAAAGATATCTGCTATTCATGTTTTCACTTACGAATCAGGCAGACTCTCCCGCACACACAGCGCCCCAAACCCAAGCAGTGCATTCGGCCACTCGCTGTATCCGGGCAGTTCTCTTGCCCCTCGTCTTAGATATGCCTTGACTTTTTCCCCATACAGATACGGATCATTGCCCTGAACGATCCCCCATTCCATCAGTAGAGCGGCGCTTCCCGTGACAAAAGGCGCGGCAAACGAGGTACCGGAAAAAGCACGGTAACCGCCTCCGGGGACAGGCGCATTTACCAGAACCCCCGGCGCTGCCAGATCAGGTTTCGGCACTCCGATCCCTTCATAGACTGCCGCCGGACCTCTTCCCGAAAAATCCGCATAGGAAAATGTCCTCGCATCATATGCAGCCACCGTTACCGCCAGAGACGCGGTGGATGGAATCGTCAGAGTAGACGTACTGTCAGGAGTCAGAAATGCCGTTCCCACATTCAACGCAGCCTGGGCCGGGAGCCACATCTGCCAGGCGCCGTCCACGATACGTCTGGGGGTGAGGATGATCTGCCACACACCGCTGTCTACATAGGACTGCAGGGGAATGAAAGATATATAGATCTCCTGCCTGACACTGTAGGGCTTCGGTTCCCCGTAATAGATCAGAAGTTCCGTACCGCCCAGTATAAACCGCTGGGGACCGAGTATCTCCCGAAAAGGACCCACACGTTCGCCGGAGGGACTGACTATAGAAACATCCATCTCATCCACATAGGATTTCCAGATCTGTACATTTAATGACGGCTCCCTCTCCTGAACAGCCAGCTCCTGGATCACTTCTTCCTCATCTGTCACCCGTCCCGCCGCATGCCCCGCAGTCGTACCTTCGTTGCCGCTGCCGATACAAATTACATTTTTCCACATATCAGAGATATCGTTCAGGAATCTCTCCACCAGGGATGTACCGTCATGTGTTCATTATAACTAGGGGAAACTCATTTCAAACATACATCACATCATACTTTGATCACGTTGAAAAAAGCACCCGCAATTCTGCAAGTGCTTTCATCCGCTTATCAATGTGTCAGGATGTCAGAATTCTCTTATCTCTTTAGACAAAGAGAACGGAATGATATCCCCCGGCTTTGTCTCGATATATGCTTTTTCTTCGTGCATATAGTCAATAATATCTTTTGTCTTAAAATTTTTAAATTTCTTAATCACCTTATCTATGATTTCCTTCTCATCACTACTCAAAATAGAATAATCCATTCCATTTGTCGGATAAATATGCAACATTGAATCATAATTGTAACTTTCTTCCTCATGGACATTCAGTTTTTCCAAATTCATAAGGCTGTAATGCCCGACAGGTAATGCTCCCATAGTATTATGCCTGTAAACCATTCCCGTCATAGCATAACCCTTCCGTTTACAAGAAAGAGAATCCACATACCAGAGCATTTTCATAAGTTTTACCTTAAACAGATTCGAAACATTTTCAGCAATATATGAAATCACAGCCTCAATTTTATCAATGTTCAATAAAGTGAACCCATTTGCATCGGATGGTTCTCCAAAATCAGCGTATTCTCCCTCAAAAGCCTGCCGTGTCAGATACTCTTTTCCATAAGAATCTAGCTTCTCTATAACTTTTGCTCTTATTTCTGCTCTTTTCTGCACAGAAAATTTTGCAGCATTCTTTTTCAGGAATTCCAGAGCTATTAATGGATTATCCTTAATAAGACGAAGCATTGTGTCATACGCTTCATCCTGGATGGCTTTACTTTCATATCTTGATATGGTAGCCTCACCCCACCCTAGTAATCTTGCAAGATCGACCTGTGACAGACCATAATTTTCTCTTATTGCAACGATCTCGTCAGAGGTAAGCAGGCCATGATTAACACGGTAGGCATTACGTGCATTCAGAAGATTTTCATTTGTCATGGAGCCGGTTTCAAATTCGTTTTCATCCGTATCCGCATTTGCACAAAAATAAAACCTCTCCTCGTAGGTTACCTCCTCACCCTTCAGTATAATTGTTGCAAAGCGTTTTCTTTCTTCTACTTCATGTGTCTTGTCACACAGCGGACAATCCATATGAACTTTTCTAATCAAAGTACTCGTCTCCATTGTCCTTCCTCCTAGTATAATAATGGTGTAGTCAATAATGACTACGAGTTAATAGTTACAAAATCTAAATGAATAACTGAAGGAGGGATTCCC
>DWWO01000037.1 GCA_019119675.1 Candidatus Mediterraneibacter faecipullorum
AGATGTACTGCGGGAGTATTCCGGAAGCAGATATTGCCCGTGATGCGGAGCATATGGGGCTTACAAAAGAGCAGTTTATTGAGAAGTATCTGACGGAAGGTGATGGAGAAAACGGATACCAGACAAAAAATGTACCCTGTGATTTCCTGAGTGCAGACGGTAACTGCCAGCTGGGAGACTACAGGCCGGAAAGCTGTAAGAAATATCCGTATACAGATCAGCCGGACAGATGGGCGAGCCTTTACAGTGTGCTGGATGTGATCGAGGTCTGCCCGGTAGCATTCGAGATTTACGAAAGACTGAAAAAGGAATACGGGTGGAGATACAGGCGCTAAAGTAGTGTTAAATGAGCATGACTTCATTTCCCCCTGCATACATTGTAAAAATGATGTTTGCAGGGGGATTTTTTTGAAAGATTATATTGAGGAAAGAGCCGTGGAGATTGCTGATTATATTATAGAGAATAACGCGACTGTGAGGCAGACTGCGAAACAGTTTCGGATCAGTAAGAGTACGGTACATAAGGACGTCACCGAGCGCCTCCTCCAGATCAACCCCACCCTTGCCCGCGAGGCCCGCAAAGTCCTCGACACAAACAAGTCGGAGCGTCACATCCGGGGCGGGATGGCTACGAGAGAAAAATATTTGCATCAGCATGGATAATGAGACAAGATCATCCGGTACAGAGCGATGTACCGGATGATTTTCTGTATATTCTTGTGTTCGGACAATAAATCGGATAGAATCAGTTTAGAAAGGTAGGGAGGGAACTACAATGAAGAAGGTAATGTTGGGAAAGAGCGGGCAGCAGGCGCCGGCCGTGATCGTGGGCTGCATGCGGCTTGGGGAAAAGGACAGGACATCCATGAACCGGTTTATCCATGCGGCGGTTGAACAGGGAGCGTATTATTTCGACCATGCGGACATCTATGCGGGCGGGAGGAGTGAGGAGATTTTCGGCGAGGCGTGGAGTGATGACCCGTCGCTTCGAAGAGAGGATATGTTTCTGCAGTCCAAGTGCGGAATCCGGAAAGGATATTATGATCTGTCGAAGGATTACATTCTGGAGTCAGTGGACGGAATCCTGCAACGTCTGAGGACAGACTATTTAGACATGCTCCTCCTTCACCGGCCGGATGCGCTGGTGGAGCCGGAGGAGGTCGCGGCGGCTTTTGATATCCTGGAGAAGAGCGGAAAAGTGCGGATGTTCGGTGTGTCCAATCATAAGCCGATGCAGATAGAACTGCTGAAGAGATATGTCCGTCAGGAAATCGTGACAGACCAGCTCCAGTTCAGTATACCGGTGTCTAATATGGTGGCGAACGGCATGGAGGTGAACATGGAGACTGAAGGCTCCGCTGACCGGGACGGGAGTGCGCTGGATTACTGCCGTCTGAATGATATTACAATACAGGCATGGTCGCCGTTCCAGATGCCGGCATGGAAAGGATGCTTTCTCGGAAATGAGGAATATGCGGATCTTAATAAGGTGATCGGTGAGCTTGTCGGACAGTACGGTGTGAGTCCGACGACGATCGCGGCTGCATGGATCCTCCGGCATCCCGCGCGTATGCAGATCGTGACGGGTACGGCCAGTGAAGAACGGCTGACAGAGATCATTGACGCAGGAAGGATCGATCTGAGCAGGGAAGAGTGGTATCGGCTGTATCTTGCGGCAGGACATATCCTGCCCTGATCATTCGCCGGCATCTCCGAATGTGAGAACCCCGGATGCGCGATCCGGATGAGAAGACGCTATTTGTATTGCGTTATACAGAGGACAGGGATATAATAGGTCTGTTTGTTCTGCCGGCCAGCGAATGCCGGCAGAGGCCGCTTACGATCTCGTATGATCCCGGGATGTGCTTTCCGGTATGGACGGCGATCGTAATGGCGGCAGAATGGAGTCTGTTATGAAATTATTTAAGCTGATCCTGAAAAATGAAACAGTGTTCTGTATCTCATTCTTGCTGGCGGTACTGTCCTCGTTTGTGGTAAAACCGGATATGCAGTACCTGGAGTATCCGGATTACCGGACGATCGCGCTTCTTTTCTGCCTGATGATCATTGTGGCAGGATTTCAGGCGCTTGGGCTCTTCCGTATGCTCGGACATTTCCTGATAACGAGGGCAGGAAGTATCAAAGGTCTTTCTGCTGTGATGATCCTGCTCTGCTTTTTCAGCAGCATGGTGATCACGAATGATGTGACATTGATCACGTTTGTGCCGTTTACGATCCTTGTTATGCGGATGGGCGGGAGAGTGGAGCGGGTCCTGAAGCTGGTCGTGCTGGAGACGATCGCGGCGAATCTGGGAAGTATGGCGACGCCGATCGGCAATCCGCAGAACCTGTATCTCTATTCGGTCTCTGACCTGACTGCGGCTGAATTTATGCAGGCGGTCCTTCCCTATGCCGGATTGTCGCTGCTCCTGCTCATGGCTGTGACGCTGATCGGAAAGGATGAGCCGCTCCTTGACGTCTCCGTGGAGGAAGAGAAAGGAGGAGCGGGAAAAACAGTGGGGCGGATGCTGCGAGGGGCAGCGCCGTTACTGATCCTGCTGCTCTTGTGCCTGCTGGTGGTTTTTCGGATACTTCCATATCAGCCGGTCCTGATCTGTGTGATATTAGTTATACTGGTGATAAACAGAAAACTGTACTGGTCGGTGGATTATTTCTTGCTTTTGACATTTTTATGTTTCTTTGTATTTATCGGAAATATGAAGCGGATTCCGGAAGTCAGCGAATTTCTCATTTCTGCCGTGCAGGGAAGGGAACTTCTGACGGGAATCCTTACGAGCCAGATCATCAGCAATGTTCCTGCTGCGATCCTTTTGTCGGGATTTAGCAGTGATTTTTCCGCTCTGGTCACCGGGGTGAATCTGGGCGGTCTGGGCACATTGATCGCCTCGCTTGCAAGTCTGATATCATTCAAATTCTTTGCAAAAGAGTATCCGGATAAAAAGGGCGCGTTTATGAAGGTATTTACGATATGGAACCTTTTGTTTCTGCTTGTGCTCGGTGCGGAAGCATTTTTAATTGGCATTGCGGCAGGGTGACCTGAACGCCTGAACGCCGGCAGATCGCCGTTTGAGGCGGGAAAGGAGCGGGGCAATGAAGATATTGGCGGTCCTATGCGATAAGGATGAGGCTGTAGAAATTGAAAAAATGCTGCGGCATATGGAAGCGCTATCCGGCGGGAAGCAGAGTAGCGGTGAAGGATGCTGCTGGAAAGTGAGCGGTATTGCAGGCGGCGGAAAGACGGGATACGAGATGATCCGCAGAGAATGCCCGGATCTTGTGATAGCGGATATCGAGCTTGCGGAAATATCCGGGCTGGACATGCTGGAAAAATTGCGCGGGGAGCATAGTGATGTGAGAGCAGTGCTCCTGGCGGACAGAGAGAACTTCGCTCAGGCAAAGCGGGCGATCGATCTGGGAGTGGAAGGATATCTGGTCAAACCGGTGAGAGCGGACGAACTGTGGAAGGCGGTGACTCGGGCAGAGAAGAAGTGGAAGAGAGAACAGACGGTGAAATCTGTAGTGTCGCTGGAAAATATTTTTCTGTCCTGCCTGAACGGACAGATCAGTCCGGATCGTGATTTTAATATGTTGACCAGCCAGCGGTTCGGATTCACGGTCGAGGAACCGGGAGCCGTTTTCGCCGTGTGGCTTGGCGACGGTTTCGAAGAGCAGAAAGAACAGGCGAGGAGCCTGATCGGGCAGTTCGCAGCGTTCGGCGGCGGCCGGGTTTCCCGCGTGTTCGAGGCGAGAGTGTGGAAGATTCTGTTTGTCGTTCTGTATCAGATGGAGGATGAAGAGCGGGAATATACATATTTTCAGAAAGAAATCGTACCGAAGCTGTGCCGGCAGCTGACGGGGACGGTGGTCTGTATCTGGGCAGAGGCAAAACGCATCGCGGATTTGCCGGATGTACTGAAACATATGAACTCTATGAAAGACTGGAATCTGCTCTTTGACAGAGGAGAACTGATCCGCCAGGAGGCGATAGACAGCCAGGAGACGGTGCCGCTTATATATCCCGTGGAGATTGAAAATCAGGCGCGCCAGGCAGTGAAGGTGAAAGACGGGGAAGAGATCAAACGGGCCTATTACCGGCTGTATGATCATATACGGCGCAGGCCGCACAGCCCCGGAGATATGAAAGAATGCCTGATCCGGTTCAACATGGCGCTGCTCAATGTATACAAGACGCAGTGGGAGATCGAGTCGGAGCTGGAGATCCAGCGCTGCATGCAGGCGATCGCCGCAGCGATGAGCTGGCGCGAGGTGCGTATCGCAATGGACCGGTTTCTGTCAGCGATGAAATTCGATGCATTTGAGGAAGAAGAGGACGCCGGGCTGAGCCCGCTTGTCCGCAAGGCGGTACAGATCGTGAGAAAATATTACGATCAGGGGATCACGCTGGAAGAAGTGGCGGGCAGGCTTTTTATTTCCGAGGAGTATCTGAGCAGCCAGTTCAAAAAAGAAACCGGAGCCGGATTTGCAGAGACGATCAGGAGATACCGGATAGAGCGCATCAAAGGTCTGTTGGTCGGCACAAGGCTTAAGATCAACCAGATCGCGGAGCTGACCGGATATGCGGACTCAAAGTACATGAGCAGGGTATTTAAGGAAGAGACAGGGATGCTCCCGACGGAATTCCGGAAGACAGCTCATTAAAAAAATCGACCTTTTTAAGGAATTTCACCCTTTTTATATTGGAGAAATATGGTATTATAGCGTCGGATTATATCATTGCAAAGAGAGGTGAGATGAATAATGAGCGAAATGAAGATTACATTTAAGCATCCGGAAGAAATCCGTGAGTTCGTAAATATGGTCTCAAAATATGACTTTGATATCGACGTGAGAAGAGGCCGTGTCGTGGTAGATGCCAAATCTTTACTTGGAATTATGCATCTTGGACTGAACAATGTAATGGATCTGAAGCTGCACTCTGACGACTGCGAGGAGCTTCAGAAGAAGATTCTGAAATATGCGGCGTAAGAGAGCGCTTAAAATAACTGGATATGATATACAGCTTCCCGGCAGTTCTGATGATATGCCGGGAATTTTGTTATTGTCAAACAGGGGCGGCTCTACTATAATGAAAGCATAAGAGCACGCGGTCCGGAAGGGCCGTATTTTACGAGGAGGAAAAACGTGAAGAACGAATTAGTGATCGTCCTTGACTTCGGCGGACAGTATAACCAGCTTGTCGCAAGACGTGTCAGGGAATGTAATGTGTACTGTGAGATTTATTCTTACAAAACAGATATTGAGAAGATCAAAGCGATGAACCCGAAGGGAATCATACTTACCGGCGGCCCGAACAGCTGCTATCTGCCGGATTCGCCGACATATTCGGACGAGCTGTTCAAGCTGGGAGTACCGGTGCTCGGACTTTGCTACGGCGCCCAGCTTATGATGCATGTGCTCGGCGGCAAAGTAGAGAAGGCGGACGTCAGAGAATACGGCAAGACAGAAGTCCTGATCGACAAGACTTCTTCCAAAGTATTTGCGGATGTTTCCACTCCGACCGTCTGTTGGATGAGCCACTTTGACTATATTTCAAAAGTTGCGCCGGGATTCGAGATTTCCGCGCACACTGCAGACTGCCCGGTGGCAGCGGCGGAAAATGAAGCAGAGAAGCTTTACGCGATCCAGTTCCATCCGGAGGTGCTCCACACACAGGAAGGAACGAAGATGATCAACAACTTTGTGAAGAATGTCTGCGAGTGCAGCGGCGACTGGAGAATGGATTCCTTTGTGGAGAACTCTATCGCAGCGATCCGTGAGAAAGTCGGAGACGGCAAGGTGCTGCTCGCATTATCAGGCGGCGTTGATTCTTCTGTGGCAGCAGGACTTCTCTCCAGAGCAATCGGGAAACAGCTGACCTGTGTATTCGTAGACCACGGTCTTCTCCGCAAGAACGAAGGAGACGAAGTGGAAGCCGTGTTCGGTCCGGACGGAGACTTCGATCTGAACTTTATCCGCGTAAATGCGCAGGAGAGATATTATAATAAACTGGCCGGAGTGACCGAGCCGGAGCAGAAGCGTAAGATCATCGGAGAAGAATTTATCCGTGTGTTTGAGGAAGAGGCGAAGAAGATCGGAGCCGTGGACTTTCTTGCACAGGGTACCATCTACCCGGACGTGGTAGAGAGCGGTCTGGGCGGAGAATCCGCAGTGATCAAATCCCACCACAATGTAGGCGGACTGCCGGATTATGTAGACTTCAAAGAGATCATCGAGCCGCTGCGCGATCTGTTCAAAGACGAAGTGCGCAAGGCAGGACTGGAGCTGGGGATTCCGGAGGAGCTGGTGTTCCGTCAGCCGTTCCCGGGACCGGGCCTGGGAATCCGCATCATCGGAGAAGTGACGGCCGAGAAAGTGCGCATCGTACAGGATGCGGATGCGATCTACAGGGAAGAGATCGCAAATGCCGGACTTGACAGAGAGATCAACCAGTACTTTGCGGCGCTGACCAATATGCGTTCCGTCGGAGTCATGGGAGATGAGAGAACTTATGATTATGCCGTGGCGCTGAGAGCGGTGAAGACGATTGACTTCATGACAGCTGAGGCGGCGGAGATCCCGTATGAAGTGCTTAATAGGGTGATGAGCAGGATCATAAATGAAGTGCGGGGGGTTAACAGGGTGTTCTATGATCTGACCAGTAAACCGCCGGGGACGATAGAGTTCGA
>DWWO01000038.1 GCA_019119675.1 Candidatus Mediterraneibacter faecipullorum
TGATTTTGAGTCAAGTGCGTCTGCCAATTCCGCCACAGCGGCTTATGATGGTCTCCTGACGGAGACCATGTTTGATTATATCACTAATAAAATTACATTGCAACAACTAACTTTCATTCATGCTCTATTTTGATATCAGTTTTTTCCCGATCTCAAAACAGTCAAATGTGGCAAAATAATCCGCCGGCGTCTCTGCTCTGCGGATCATCTGTACGCTTCCGTCTTCTCTGAGCAGAAGCTCCGCCGATTTCAGCTTTCCGTTATAATTGTATCCCATCGCAAATCCGTGTGCTCCTGTATCATGGATTACCAGATAGTCGCCGATATCGATCTTCGGCAGCATACGGTCGATGGCAAATTTATCATTGTTCTCACACAGGGAGCCTGTCACATCGTATTTGTGATCACAGGGAGCGTCCTCTTTGCCGAGCACTGTGATGTGATGATAAGCGCCGTACATAGCCGGCCGCATCAGGTTGACTGCGCAGGCGTCCACTCCGATATATTCTTTATGCGTATGTTTCTCGTGGATTGCTTTTGTCACAAGGCAGCCGTACGGTCCCATCATATAGCGTCCCAGCTCCGTGTAGATTGCCACATCCCCCATGCCTGCCGGAACAAGGACTTCCTCATAGACTTTGCGCACGCCTTCACCGATCGCGCGGATGTCGTTCGGCTCCTGATCCGGTCTGTACGGAATGCCGATCCCTCCGGAGAGGTTGATGAACTTGATATGCACTCCCGCTTCTTTTGAGAGTTTCACCGCCTGCTCAAACAGGATCTTCGCGAGCATCGGATAGTAGTCATTTGTCACGGTATTGCTCGCGAGGAATGCGTGAAGGCCGAATTCTTTCGCCCCTTTCTCTTTCAGCGTTTTATATGCCTCAAGGATCTGATCTTCTGTCATACCGTATTTGGCATCGCCCGGATTATCCATGATGTCATTGCTGATCTTGAACAGACCGCCAGGATTGAAACGGCAGCTGATCGTCTCCGGAATATGTCCGATCGCTTTCTCCAGAAATTCGATATGTGTGATATCATCCAGATTGATGATCGCTCCGAGCCGGTCCGCCAGAATAAAATCTTCCGCAGGGGTATCATTAGATGAGAACATGATATCCTCTCCCGTGATATCAAGCGCCTCCGAGAGCATCAGTTCTGTATAGGAAGAACAGTCGCAGCCGCATCCGTACTCCTTCAAAATATCGATGAGGAACGGATTCGGTGTCGCCTTCACCGCAAAATACTCTTTGTAGCCCGGATTCCAGGAAAATGCTTCTTTCAGCGCTTTTACATTCTCGCGGATTCCCTTCTCGTCATAGAGATGAAAAGGCGTCGGATATGTCTTCGCGATCTCTTCTGCCTGTTCTTTTGTCACAAATGGTCTCTTACTCATTCTCTTTTTCTCCTTTTCGTATTTTTATCAGTTCTATCTCATTCGCCAGAGCTGTTTTAAACAGCATGACAAAGTTTCTCTGTCCTGAATACAGACAGTTGTTCATGCTTCCCTGTCCGAATTCTCCCGACAGCACGTATCTGGAATCTGTGATCAGTCCGATCTGGTTCCCTTTATCTTCCGTCACATAGACGAGAGCCCCCTCCAGTTGATACGGACGGTCCGTGATCAGCACCAGCTTCCTGCTGGCTCTGACCAGTTTCTGAAGCTCTTCTTCCATACTCTCCAGACAGGAGCAGGAACAGGACAGATACACTCGCTCCTCCGCTTTTTCCAGAAGATTCAGGATCCTGTCCCGGATATGTTCTGCTCCTTCCACCGTGATATACCCCTCTTCCTCCGGCTTCCGGCAGGCGAGGTTCTCCACGAGCCACTTTTTCTCCTTCTCCATGCGCCGGATCCTGTTGCCGCAGAACTCTTCAGGACAGACCGGAATATATTTCTTCGCCGTCTCTTCCACGAGGTAAGCTGCCCCTTTCTCCACGAGGGCCGCAAGAGCCGTATATGCATTAGAGCGGGAGATCCCGGTATTCCTCGCTATCTCATAGCCGGTCTGCTTTCCGCGCGCCTGCAGCTGTTCATAGATCAGCGCTTCCTGTCTCGACAGGCCGAAATGCATCAGATATTCGGTCACTCTGCTTTCTTCCATATTGTCTTCCTCTGTCTTCTAATTTCACGCCTGTACTTTAGTAGTATTTTTCAGGAACACTATATTACAACTTACTTCCCGTGTCAATAGAAATCCCGCAGATAATGAGCCGTTTTTCATTCAGCAGTTCATTTTCTGCGGGATACTATCTTTTATTCATATATTTCCATCGTCTATTCTACAGTCGCGATCCGCATCATATTGCTCGTCGCCGTACACTCCTGGCTGATATTCTGTGACGGGATTCCTGCCGTCAGCACGACCACATCTCCCGGCTCGATATACTGTTTCACCGTTGCCAGCTCGATTGCCCCGTTGCACATATCGTCTGTCGTATTATACTGGATCGTCTTGAGCGGGCGCACTCCCCAGTAAATAGACATCCTGCGCAGGGTTCTTGCATTCGGTGTCACGCCAAGGATTTCCTGCTTCGGGCGCAGATTCGACACAACTCTTGTCGTTGCACCGCTTACCGTCGGAGTGATGATACATTTTGCATTCAGGTTTGCAGCCGCCAGCACGGAAGAATACCCGATCGCACTGGACAGTCCGCTCTTTAACTGCTCACCGGTCTTATTGAGCATTGTATCGTAATCCAGATGCTGCTCCGTATTCTCAATGATATGCACCATCATCTGAAGAGCCTCAAGAGGATATTTCCCCTGTGCTGTTTCCCCGGAAAGCATCACCGCATCTGTGCCGTCATAAACCGCATTAGCCACATCTGTCACCTCTGCACGTGTCGGACGCGGATTACGGATCATGGAGTCAAGCATCTGTGTTGCCGTGATAACAGTCTTGAAATTGTTGTTACACTTCTGGATCATCATTTTCTGCAGGTACGGCACTTCTTCCGCAGGAATCTCTACACCGAGATCGCCTCTTGCGACCATGATACCGTCTGCAGCCCGGATGATCTCGTCAATATTACGGATTCCTTCTGCATTCTCAATTTTTGCTATGATAGGTGTATACGGTGCTCCCAGTTCTTTAAGGTATGCTTTGATCTCCAGGACACACTCAGCATTTCTCACAAAAGATGCTGCGATAAAATCGATTCCCTGCTCTACTCCGAATCTGATATCATCTTTGTCTTTCTCTGTGATCGCAGGGAGCCGTACAGCTACATTCGGAACATTAACGCCTTTCTTTTCTCCAAGCTCTCCTCCGTTCACCACCTCACAGCGGATCTCTTTATCTGTCTTGGAAACAACCCGCAGTCCGATCAGACCGTCGTCAATAAGAATCGTGCTTCCTCTGTCCACATCCTCCGGCAGCCCGGCATAAGTAATGGAAACTTTTGTCTCGTCACCCACGATCTCCTCAGTGGTAAGAGTAAAGGACGCTCCATTTTCCAGGATCACTTTCTTTCCGTCTTTCAGCTTTCCGGTACGGATCTCCGGACCTTTCGTATCGAGAAGTATCGCCGTATTCGTATGAAGCTCTTCCCTGAGCTGCTTGAGCAGATCCATACGGCTCTTCTGCTCTTCGTGATCTCCGTGGGAAAAATTAAAACGGGCAACATCCATCCCGTTGAGCATCAGTTTTTTCATCAGCTCTCTGTCATTTGTATTTGGTCCCATCGTACATACTACTTTAGTTTTTTTCATAAAATCATACTCTCCTTATCATGTAATACCTGCTGTCACACACTGAATTTTATAATATACTGTCCGGCATATATATTATTTTACATGTTCATGCGTAAACAAATGATCCTGACAGTACTCATAATTTCCATTGCATTTAGAACAAAAACGGAATTCCAGGCACGGATCATCCAGTTCTGTCCGGCCGCAGACCGCACAGCGATGCTTCGCCCCGTTTGCATATTTCATATGAGGTGCTGACTGGCGCTTGAACTTTGCCTTTCTCGCCCGCTCTCTCGGTCCGAAACGTTTCATATTCCGGCTGGACAGGAAGAAGATGATAAAGTTCAGAAGCGATGCACCGATCGCCACACGTGTTCCGATGCCTCCGCGCACGAAATAGTACGCTGCCATCACTACATAGACGAGCGCCATCCACTTCATCTTGATCGGCAGGATAAAATACAGCAGTACCTCCATATCGGGATAGATAGCTGCAAATGCCAGGAAAATAGACATCGTGATATAATTGGTGCTGACCAGGCTGACTGTGGACAAAGCCACCTCTACCCCGTACCCGAAATAATAAAACGCATACAGGCCAAACACTGCCAGTACAGTGAATAGAAGTCCGGAAAAGATATAGACATTATACCGGAAGCTCCCCCATGTCCTCTCAAGAGCTGTTCCAAGGGAATAGTATAAAAGTACAAGGAATACAAGAGAGATAAGATTAGTCGAAGGAGGGATCAGAACCCACGAAATAAGCCTCCACACCTGTCCCCTCAGGATCAGCGCCGGCTCCAGGGTGAGATAACCGATCATTTCCGGCATAAGATACATGATTCCGAAACCGATCACATATCCCACCAGAAGATATACTGTAAGATTTGGAATTGCAAAACGTCCTAATTTTCTTTCTAATTTATCCAGCCAGTTCAAGAATGATTACTCCTCACTTTCAAAACATGTTCTTTATCTGCAGTTTCTCATTTTAATCCTATACAATTGTACATTCCGCCTTACTGTTTGTCAAACAGTTGTTATTTCTTTTCATTGGTTTAACATCATCTTTATATAATTTATCCATACCGGCAGGAATTATTTTGAAATACCTCATAATAATAACAATTGTCTTTTTAAATATTCTGTCGTATAATGTATGTTGCTGTAAAATGTGGAAACACATTAAATAGGAAATAACACATATAAATTATACAGAAGATTGGAGAATCTATTCATGAATCCGAAAGAATTACATACTCTGGGAATCGATATCGGTTCCACGACAGTCAAGATTGCGATTCTGGACGAAGAAAACGAGGTACTCTTCTCAGACTATGAAAGGCATTATGCAAATATTCAGGAGACACTGTCAGACCTTCTCGGGCGCGCCCTCTACAAACTGGGGCCGATCCATGTATCGCCGGTCATCACCGGAAGCGGCGGTCTGACGCTTGCGAAGAACCTTGAAGTTCCTTTTGTCCAGGAAGTTATCGCTGTTTCCACGGCGCTCCAGGATTATGCGCCGCAGACTGATGTTGCTATCGAACTCGGGGGCGAAGACGCCAAGATCATTTATTTCGAAGGCGGCAATGTGGAACAGCGTATGAACGGCGTCTGTGCCGGCGGTACAGGCTCATTTATCGACCAGATGGCGTCCCTTCTCCAGACGGACGCTTCCGGCCTGAATGAATATGCAAAAAATTACAAAGCACTCTACTCCATCGCAGCACGCTGCGGTGTGTTTGCCAAATCCGATATTCAGCCGCTCATCAATGACGGAGCGTCAAAGGAAGATCTTGCCGCGTCTATCTTTCAGGCGGTGGTTAACCAGACGATCAGCGGACTCGCATGCGGAAAACCGATCCGCGGGCATGTGGCATTCCTTGGAGGACCGCTCCACTTCCTCTCGGAGCTCCGCGCTGCTTTCATCCGCACGCTGAAGCTGGATGACGAGCACATCATCGCGCCGAACCATTCCCATCTGTTCGCAGCTATCGGTTCTGCGCTGAATTCTAAGAAAGACACTGTGTTCGCCCTGCGCGAACTCCAGAACAGACTGGAACGCAAGGTGAAGATGGAGATCGAGGTCGAGCGTCTGGATCCCCTGTTTGCCACAAATGCAGAATACGAAGAGTTCACTGCCCGCCATGCGAAACATCAGGTGCCTGTAAAAGATCTGGCCACATACCGCGGCAAGGCGTTCCTCGGTATCGATGCCGGTTCCACAACGACCAAAGCGGCACTGGTAGGAGAAGACGGAACACTCCTCTACTCCTTCTATCACAACAATGACGGAGATCCTCTGGGAACAACCATCTCCGCTATCAAAGATATCTACGAACAGCTTCCGGAGGGTGTGGAGATTGTTCACTCCTGCTCCACCGGATACGGTGAAGCGCTGATCAAGGCCGCCCTCATGCTTGACGAGGGTGAAGTGGAAACTGTGGCGCACTATTATGCAGCCGCATTCTTCGAACCGGACGTAGACTGTATCCTTGATATCGGCGGACAGGATATGAAATGCATCAAGATCAAGAACCAGACTGTAGACAGTGTGCAGCTCAATGAAGCATGTTCCTCCGGATGCGGTTCTTTCATCGAGACATTTGCGAAATCACTGAACTATACCGTGGAAGATTTCGCGCATGAGGCTCTCTATGCGCAGAACCCCATTGACCTTGGAACCCGCTGTACTGTATTTATGAACTCCAAGGTAAAACAGGCGCAGAAAGAGGGAGCTTCGGTCGCGGATATTTCCGCAGGCCTGGCTTACTCTGTCATCAAGAACGCTCTATTTAAGGTTATCAAAGTGTCCAGCGCCTCCGAACTCGGAAATCATATCGTCGTACAGGGCGGTACGTTTTACAATAATGCCGTACTGAGAAGCTTCGAGAAGATCGCAGACTGCGAGGCGATCCGTCCGGATATCGCAGGTATCATGGGTGCGTTCGGAGCTGCCCTTATCGCCCGCGAGAGATACACGGAGTGCGAAGGTACGACCATGCTCTCCATTGACGACATCAAGTCCATGGAGTATTCTACGACAATGACGAAATGCCGCGGATGTACGAACACCTGCCGTCTGACCATCAACCACTTCAGCGGCGGCCGCAAGTTCATCACCGGCAACCGCTGCGAACGCGGACTCGGCAAAGAGAAGTCAAAGAACACCATGCCGAACCTCTTTGACTACAAATTCCACCGTTACTTTGACTATAAGCCCCTCTCCGAAGAGGAAGCAAAACGCGGTGAGATCGGTATCCCGCGAGTACTGAACATGTATGAGAACTATCCGTTCTGGTTTACATTTTTCACAAAACTCGGCTTCCGTGTAGTACTGTCACCGGCTTCCACAAGAAAGATCTACGAGCTTGGCATCGAGTCTATTCCGAGCGAATCCGAGTGCTATCCGGCGAAACTCGCCCATGGACATGTCCAGTGGCTGATCAACAAAGGTGTAAAACATATCTTCTATCCTTCTGTTCCTTACGAGCGGAACGAATTTGAAGAAGCCAACAACCACTACAACTGTCCGATCGTTACTTCGTATCCGGAAAATATCAAAAACAATATGGATCCTATCGTAAACGGGGAAGTGGATTTTATCCATCCGTTCCTCTCTTTCCAGAGCGAGGAGACACTCTCCTACCGCCTGATCGACGAGCTCGGTGAGAAATTCTCTTTAAGTGAGGGCGAGATCAAATCCGCCGTCCATGACGCATGGACAGAGCTTGCCGCATGCCGTGAGGATATGCGCAAAAAAGGCGAAGAGACGATCAAGTTCTTAAACGAGACAGGAAACCGCGGTATCGTACTGGCAGGACGCCCGTACCACGTGGATCCGGAAGTCAACCACGGCCTGCCGGAGATGATCACTTCCTACAATATCGCTGTACTGACGGAAGATTCCGTATCCCATCTGCATCAGGTAGAGCGTCCGCTCAATGTCATGGACCAGTGGATGTACCATTCCCGTCTGTACGCAGCGGCGAACTATGTGAAAACGACTGAGAATCTGGATCTGATCCAGCTCAACTCTTTCGGCTGCGGACTGGACGCCGTAACCACTGATGAGGTGGCTGACATTCTGACCGGATCCGACAAGATCTATACAACACTGAAAATCGACGAGGTCAATAACCTCGGTGCGGCCCGTATCCGTGTGCGCTCCCTGCTCGCCGCCATCCGCGTGCGCGAACAGAAGAAAGCAGAGCGCACCATCCGTCCGGCTTCCATCGAGAAAGTGCCGTTTACAAAAGAGATGCGCAAGACTCACACGATCCTCTGCCCGCAGATGTCACCGATCCACTTCGAACTTCTGGAGCCTGCTTTCAAGGCCGCCGGGTATAAGATCGAGGTGCTCCCGAACGACAACAGGCAGGCCGTGGACATGGGACTGAAATATGTAAACAACGACGCCTGCTATCCGTCTCTTATCGTAGTCGGACAGATCATGGACGCCATCCTCTCCGGCAATTATGATACCGACCATCTGGCGGTCATCATCAGCCAGACTGGAGGCGGCTGCCGTGCATCCAACTACATCGGCTTCATCCGCCGTGCGCTGAAGAAAGCCGGATACGGACATATTCCGGTCATTTCGATCAATTTGAGTGGCCTGGAGGCAAATCCGGGATTTAAGATCACGATCCCGCTGGCTGTACGCATCGCATACGCTGCAGTATTCGGAGACATTTTCATGAAATGTGTCTACCGGATGCGCCCGTATGAAACTGTTCCCGGCACGACCAATGCGATCCACCGTAAATGGGTTGCTGTTGTACAGAAATTTGTATCCGAGGGATATCCCTCACGCAGAAAATTCAAAAAACTCTGCCGCGACATTATCAACGACTTCGACAACATTGAAATACTTGATATCAAAAAACCCCGTGTAGGTGTTGTAGGTGAGATCCTTGTAAAATTCCTGCCGGCTGCAAACAACCATCTGGTAGATCTTCTGGAAGCGGAAGGAGCCGAGGCGGTCGTTCCCGACCTGATCGACTTCATGCAGTACTGCTTTTACAACCAGAACTTCAAAGTATCCCATCTGGGATTCAAGAAGACCAAGGCACTGATCGGAAACCTGGGCATCGCGGCCGTAGAGTGGCTGCGTTCACCGGCTACTAAGGCATTTGCTGACAGTAAGCACTTCGATCCGCCGGCACACATTGAGGATCTGGCAAAGATGGCGTCCGAGATCGTTTCCATCGGAAACCAGACCGGCGAGGGCTGGTTCCTGACCGGCGAGATGCTCGAACTCATCCACAGCGGCGCCGGAAATATCGTATGTACCCAGCCGTTCGCCTGCCTGCCAAACCATGTAGTGGGTAAAGGTGTTATAAAAGAACTGAGAAGAAGACATCCCGAGTCCAATATCGTCGCGATCGATTTCGACCCGGGCGCAAGCGAAGTAAACCAGCTGAACAGAATCAAACTGATGCTGTCAACGGCGTTTAAGAATCTTGAGAAAGAAAAATAAAGATTTTTCACAGAGAATCCCCTGCCGGACACACTGGCAGGGGATATTTTATATATAGAATATCCCGAGAAACAAGTCTCTGCTGCATCGCAGTGCCCGCTTCACTCTACCTCATCCCCCGGAATCCATGTAACGAAAAAGGAAATGCTCGTCCATAGGAACTTGCATTTCCTCTTTCTAACATGGAGAACCGGGTGTATTCGGAACGTTCCGCTTGAATGCACTGCTCACGCAGAAGAGACTTGTTTCCCGTCGGTTCATCCAATATACAATTTTCTGTCAGTTCCGGCAGACGACTCTGTTCAATGCAGTGTGGCGCTGTCGGGGCATCGTATCCTTTTTCTGCCAATACTTCCAAATATAAGGAATACAGCTCCCCTTTTTTCTTGTTGACTGAAAGAGATAAAACCAGTTCAAGCGCGGGATGCCATAGAACAAAACATTAAGTGAGAGCGTTCCGAAAAGCATTTGTTCTGGATGTTAGGCGGTGTCAAATGGAGTCCCATTGGACGAACATTTGATTCCGGCGTTACATCCATTCAAATCTTTGAGGTAGAGCGGAACGGTTTTGTGCTATGGCATCCCACGCTCGAACGGAAGCTTATCTCTTGAAGAAATCTTTATTTCAGACTCCGATCCTATAGAGGAAGAAGCAGCCTCCGAACAACCCGAGTATCAGTCCTGCATATCCTCCGGCGCAGATAAGGTCTGCAAGTGCTGAAATGATACCCGTACCGGTCAAAGCACAGACAATGAGTCCGACTAAAACTCCTGCGATAGTCCATCCCACGATTATTACCGGAAGGAAAACCGATACTGCATGGCTGTTATCCAGATATTTTGTAATAAGGTTCCATAATCCTCTGTACATCTTTCATCCCCCGTTTACTGTCTTATTATCATATGCGTGTGTAAAATAAAGAGTAACTTTTGTTACATCTTTAGTGTAAACGAAGAATGTTAAAAACATACCCTGCGTTTTGGAAACTTTATGTTAAACCGCCTTTAGAATGTCACATCTCCTTTTCGGCAGATTTCCTTTCCCAGGACTATTTCAACGACGTCAGACGGAAGAGCTGCCAACTCCCCTGCCCCCGCCTTCTCAAGTTCCTCTTTGCATCCATATCCGTAAAGCACTCCGATGCTGTTAAGCCCGGCCTTTTTTGCTCCTGTCACGTCATGGCTGCGGTCTCCGATCATGACCGCTGTTTCCCTGACAACGGAACAGGACTTGAGCACATACTCAATAACCTCGTATTTGTCCGTTCTTCTCCCGTCCATACATGCGCCGCCGATAAAATCAAAATACTTGTCAAACCCAAAATATCCTGCAATCTGTTTTGCATATTTTTCCGGTTTTGATGTAGCCATCAGTATCCTGACTCCTGCTGTTTTCAGTCCCTCAAGCATCTCCGGTACACCATCGTAAACCCGGTTTTCAAAGATTCCTTTATCACTGTAATATTCCCTGTAAGTTGCGACCATGTCCGCTCCCTCATTTTCGGATAATCCGAAAACAGACTGAAACTGTTCTTTCAGCGGTGGTCCGATAAAAGAACGAAGGGTTTCCTCTGAGATTTCCGGAAGTGCATGTTTTTTTACTGCATACCGGATTGCATTCATGATCCCCTGTCCGGAATCCGTGATCGTTCCGTCCAGATCGAAAATAGCAGTTGTATATCTCATCTTTTTATTTCCTTTCCCGGTTTCTTAATAACTCCTGATCTGATCTCCGTCTTCACTTTCTGTCTTGATCACTTTGCGGATCACAACATAGTACCCGTAGTCATCATTTACCTTTACATAGACCCGGTCGCCTTCTTTGTGTCCCAGAAGAGCTTTCCCGATCGGAGACTCAATGCTGACCAGACCGTTCAGCGAACTGCCGCGCACGGATGTTACGATCCGGTAAGTCTCCACCTCGTCGTCATCCTCACAATATATCTCGACCGTATTGTTAAGTCCCACCTCGTCAGCCTTTGAATGATCCTCCACGATAATCGCCGTCTTGAGCATTCTCTCAAGATAGCGGATACGGCTTTCATTTCTGTTTTTTTCTTTTTTAGCCGCATGATATTCAAAATTTTCACTGAGGTCTCCGTGCGATCGGGCTTCTTTCACCGCCTCGATCAATTCTTTCCTCTCTACAAGCTTGCGGTGCTCGATCTCCGCCTGGATCTTTTCTACATCGCTTTTTGTCAGTTTTTCACGCATACGCTTTGCTTCCTTCTTTCCTGTCCATATTGCAGCCGGTTGTCTGCCGGCATTACGATTCATTTTCTTCCGATAATATATCATATCAGCCCGTCAGAGCCCGCTCGTGCAAGTACGGCGGCCGCACTCCGGGCGTATCGCACAAAATCCCGACATACAGACAGAGGCGCGGCGTTATGCCGTGCCCCTGCATTTTTGTATTTGTATCTACTTAAAATACTGCTGACATCCTTATTTTACGATCAGGGATTTTCCTGTCATTTCTTTTGGCTGCTCCATTCCCATCATCTCGATCAGAGTCGGAGCAATATCTGCAAGGCATCCGCCCTCTCTCAGTTTATAGGACGGATCTGCATTTACAAGGATAAACGGAACCTGATTGGTCGTATGGGCTGTGAACGGCTCACCTGTCTCCTCATCGATCAGCTGCTCTGCATTTCCGTGATCCGCACAGATGAACATCTGTCCGTCAACTTCTCTGATGGCGTCAACTGCTTTTCCAACACACTCGTCAACAGCCTCGATTGCCTTGATCGCTGCATTCTCGACTCCTGTATGTCCTACCATATCCGGGTTTGCAAAGTTGATGATGATCACATCGTACTTATCGGAACGGATTGCCTCGCACAGTTTGTCACACACTTCATATGCACTCATTTCCGGCTTCAGATCGTATGTCGCAACCTTCGGAGATTTTACAAGGATGCGGTCCTCTCCCGGATTCGGTTCCTCTACACCGCCATTAAAGAAGAATGTTACATGGGCATACTTCTCTGTCTCGGCAATACGTGCCTGCTTCAGATTATGCGCTGCAAGGAACTCGCCGAATGTATTTGTGATCTCTTCTTTCACAAATGCAACCTGTTTGTTCGGAATTGTCACATCATACTCCGTGAAGCACACATATGTCGTCTTCACCCTCTCGCCTCTGTCAAATCCTGTGAAGTCATCATCACAGAAAGTTCTAGTGATCTCTCTTGCACGGTCCGGACGGAAGTTGAAGAAGATAATGGAATCTCCGTCTTTTACCGTTGCCATCGGAGCGCCGTCTTTCATAACTACCATCGGCACAACAAACTCATCTGTTACATCTTTATCGTAGGAAGCCTGGATTCCTTCTGTCGCGGAAACAGCCTGGTCTCCCTCCCCTTTTACAAGAGCTCTGTAAGCTTTCTCTACACGATCCCAGCGGTTGTCACGGTCCATCGCATAGTAACGGCCTGCAACTGTAGCAACCGCGCCCACGCCGATTTCTTTCATCTTTGCTTCCAGCTCTTCTACATACTCTTTTCCGGATGCCGGAGGTGTGTCACGTCCGTCAAGGAAGCAGTGTACATATACTTTCTCGATTCCCTGTCTCTTTGCCAGTTCAAGAAGACCGTAAATATGTGTGTTGTGGCTGTGGACTCCTCCGTCAGATACAAGTCCCATCAGGTGAAGTGCAGAATCATTTTTCTTTACATTCTCACATGCTGCCACAAGTGCTTTATTTTCGAAGAAATCACCATCCTGGATTGCCTTTGTGATCTTGGTAAGATCCTGGTATACGATACGGCCTGCTCCCATGTTCAGATGTCCCACCTCAGAGTTTCCCATCTGTCCGTCCGGAAGACCTACTGCCATGCCGCTGGCATTTCCTCTCACGAACGGGCACTCAGCCATCAGTTTGTCCATAACCGGTGTAGCCGCCTCAGCAACTGCGTTGCCGTGTTTGTCATTTCTTAAGCCGTAGCCGTCTAATATCATCAATACGGTTGGTTTTTTGCTCATATCCATATCTCCTTTATTGTACATTTGGGACCTCGTCCCGTTACTTATTGTAACCGCTTTTCCTGCATTTTGCAAGATACACTGTTATCTTCCGCCTCTTCACAGCTCAATCTTCCGTTACTCTCGTACACTCCGTTTGCTCCGGAAGATACTGCACTGCAATACGATTCTCCGGCTTCACATCCGTCATATAAATTATGAGCAAAAAGCCCCACTCTAAAGGCTTCATAAGAAAATACACTATATCCGCAATGTATGGAGACCGGATCAGCTTTGCAACCGGGAAACCGTATCTGTCATAAAAATATCTGACATTACGGTGCAGCTTCGGCACACGCTCCTCCAGTATCTGCTCAAAGGCATTTGCCACACAGAGCTGCCGGTTCACGATCACTGAGTGTCCGTGCCGCATTCCCATACGGATTGGTTTTACCACTTTTCTGTGACCGCCCGCGGCAACTGTGCAGAGATAATGCTCGTCGTAAAAAATATTCTGGGATGCGATTCTCTGTGACAAGTTCCAGTCACTTGTTTCAGTCCACGCACGGATTGCACTGTCCGGGCGCTGTCCGAATAAAATCAGGATACAGATGATGATCCCAAGCATAGGCCACATAAAAAGAAATGCCGCTGCCGGCCAGACAGCAGAATGTTCCAGACGCCGGTTCAGCCATTCCAGATATTTGTTCTTAAATCTTCCAGTCATCCCTTCACTCTCCGCTTCCGATCTCTGTATCCTCTCCCACTCTATCACTTTCTGCCGGATCACTTTGATGCCGATCAGGATACAATTCAAAGGAAACAGACACAGATACAGGTAGAGGATTTCTCCCCGCATAATCTGCACGATCCACAGGATACTCTGGATCATCCCCAGATACATTGCCGAAATCTTCAGCACAGTGATAAGCGGCGGCGCTTTTGAAATCCTGGTACAGGATAAAAACAGATATCCCAGGAACCCGGCTGCTGCAAAGATCAAAACAGTAAGTGCCCCCTCTGTCCAGATCGGAGTATGTTTCTGGGCATTATAAAGCGTCACTGTCCAGTCGGAAAATGTAATATTGGAAAACGGCAGAACAAGCAGAGAATAAAGTGTTCCAAGAACAAGAGTAATCCATTCAAAATGCTGCCCTTTCCGGGTCAGACGTGGGTCCGTACATCCGGCAAATATAAACACGAAATTGATAAGGGACAGCAGTATCGGATAGATTGCTAAGATCCCTGCCAATGCCCCGGAGAGGATCGTCTCAATAAAACTCCCTCCTCCCGGAAGTAAAAGTATAACAAGAATCCCCAGAATCACAGAAATAACCACTGATAAAAGAATGCTGTGTTTCAATAGCTTTTCATTCATGACAGTAAACAGCTCCTCTCTCCTGCCGTCTTTCTTTACAGAAAGATTACGCTTGCTGGCATTTAAAGTCAAGCCGTATTTTCCTAAATAAAATAGGGCACGGAATTACTCCGTGCCCGATACAGAAAATCCTTATTTGTAGTTTACGATCTTACCAAAATCAGCTTTCAGTGAAGCGCCGCCTACAAGACCGCCATCGATGTCAGCCTGTGCGAACAGCTCTGCAGCATTTCCTGCATTTACAGATCCGCCGTACTGGATACGGATTGCTTCTGCTGTAGCTTCATCATATACTTCAGCAACACACTCACGGATGCCTTTGCATACTTCCTCAGCCTGCTCTGTTGTAGCTGTTTTACCTGTACCGATTGCCCAGATCGGCTCGTAAGCGATGACCATTGTCTTAGCCTGATCAGCTGTTACATTCTGAAGGCCGACTTTAACCTGCTGACGGATAAAGTCCATTGTCACGCCCTGCTCTCTCTGCTCCAGAGTCTCACCGCAGCACATGATCGGTGTGATACCGTGCTCGAAAGCCTTGAGGACTTTCTTATTTATATCCTCGTTAGTCTCTCCGAAGTAATCTCTTCTCTCAGAATGTCCGAGAACTACATATTTAACGCCTGCATCTACAAGCATAGCCGGGGAAATCTCGCCTGTGTAAGCTCCGCTCTCCTCGAAATACATATTCTCAGCTCCAACCTGGATGTTTGTTCCCTTTGTCGCCTCAACAACCGGAACAATATCGATAGCCGGCACGCAGAATACTACGTCAACTTCCTCATTTGCTACTAACGGTTTCAGTTCTTCTACAAGTGCAACTGCCTCGCTCGGAGTTTTGTTCATTTTCCAGTTGCCTGCAATAATTTTCTTTCTTGCCATTTTACTATTTCTCCTTGATATTATTGATTATATCGAATCGCCCCGATAGGCTGTGGATATGTTCTGAGTGCAAGGAAGATGCGGCGCCGGCGTACAAAAGAGGTACGTCAAGCCGCATCTGACGCCGCAATCGGGGCATATACACCGCCTATCGGTCGTTTGCTGCTGCTACGCCCGGCAGTTCCTTTCCTTCGAGGAACTCAAGGGAAGCGCCGCCGCCTGTTGAGATGTGTGTCATCTTGTCGCCGTAACCGAGCTGGTTAACTGCTGCTGCAGAGTCACCGCCGCCGATGATCGTTACTGCGTCTGTGTTTGCAAGAGCTTCTGCGACTGTCTTTGTTCCGTCTGCGAACTTCGGCATCTCGAAGCATCCCATCGGTCCGTTCCATACGACTGTCTTAGCTGATTTTACAGCCTCTGCATACATTTTTGCAGTCTCAGGTCCGATGTCAAGTCCCATCCATCCGTCCGGGATCTCATTCTGTGCAACTACCTTCGTATCTGCATCGTTGGAGAAAGCATCTGCTGCAACAGCGTCAACAGGAAGAAGAAGTTTAACGCCTTTCTCCTCTGCTTTCTTGATCATGTCAAGTGCATACTGCAGATAGTCTTCCTCAAGAAGGGAATTTCCTACATTTCCACCCTGAGCTTTTGTGAATGTAAAGCACATTCCGCCGCCGATGATGAGTGTATCAACTTTCTCAAGAAGGTTGTTGATAACGGAAATCTTACTGGAAACCTTGGATCCGCCGAGGATAGCCACGAACGGTCTCTCCGGGTTCTCTACTGCATTTCCGAGGAATTTGATCTCTTTCTCCATCAGATATCCCACAACTGCCGTATCAACATACTGTGTAACGCCTACGTTTGAGCAGTGAGCTCTGTGAGCTGTTCCGAATGCATCGTTTACAAATACATCGCAGAGAGATGCGAGCTCTTTGGAGAATGCTTCGCCGTTCTTTGTCTCTTCTGCTCTGTAGCGTGTGTTCTCAAGAAGCACAACGTCTCCGTCTTTCATAGCCTCTACGGCTGCTTTTGCGTTCGGTCCTACAACTTCCGGATCCGCTGCAAATTTCACTTCCTGTCCGAGCAGCTCGGAAAGTCTTGCTGCAACCGGTGCAAGTGACAGTTCCGGCTTCGGCTCTCCCTTCGGTTTTCCGAGGTGTGAGCAGAGGATCACTTTGCCGCCGTCAGCGATCAGCTTCTTGATCGTCGGAAGCGCTGCCACGATACGTGTCTCGTCTGTGATCTGTCCGTCTTTCAGCGGTACGTTAAAGTCGCATCTTACAAGGACTCTCTGGCCCTTTACGTTGATGTCGTCTACTGTTTTTTTGTTAAGTCCTGCCATTTTAATAGCCTCCTGATACTTTTTCTCATTATAAATGAGGTCCGGTCCTACAATAAGACCGGACCCCATTGTGAGTCAATTTTTAGTCAGAAATTAATTACTCAGAGATTAATTTTCCGAAGTATTTGATTGTTCTAACCATCTGGCTTGTGTAGGAGTTCTCGTT
>DWWO01000039.1 GCA_019119675.1 Candidatus Mediterraneibacter faecipullorum
CGCCGTCCTCTGTCCGCACAAAATAATCCAGAAAATAGTTCCTTCCATCCGCATCCACGATTCCATACTCTTTCACAAGATATTTGAGCGCATTGCTGCCGTATACATTCGTAAAATTCTGTTCAAAGCGGAACTCCAGCGGCGATGCTTCTGCATTGTCTTCTCTGTTGGGAACCCGAAGAACAAAGTCTACATTTCTTTGTATCCCCTTTATGACATGATCGATCTGATCACGGTCCTCCGCCAGAAAACGAAACACCTTATCGTACCGATGCATATATTCATTCTGCTTATCCGTAATCAGTGTATACGGAAAAATATCCTCTTCGGAATCACGCCGGCAGATACCCTCATCAATAATAACCGCTGTCTGACCCGAAGTATAAAAAATACTTTTCCCGCCGTTAGGATAATTAACTATTTCTTTCTCAGAAAAAGATTCAGCCATTTCTCTTCTCCCCGCCCCGGACGCACATCAGAAGTGATCCACTGCTCCTCAATCTCAAAATCAGGAACCTTTTCCAAAAGCCCGGTCAGTTTTTCTTCTGTCATATCCGTAAAATACCGTCCGTTCCGCTCGCCTTCTTCCGTCCCGTATTTAAACGAAGTATAAAGCAGTCCCTTGTCCTTCAGAGCGCGTGCAATCTTTTCCAGCACTGAAATCAGATCATCGTATGTAAGATGCAGGATCGATGAACAAGCCCAGACAGCGTCGTATCTGTCTGTATCCTGCAGTTCCTGGAAAAGCATGCATTTCACTTCAATCCCTGTGTATTCTCCGGCCAGACGGCACAACTCTTCAGAGCCGTCTATAGCTTCAACGCGATAGCCCTGGTCAAGAAAATACCGAGTATCACGACCAGATCCGCAGCCGAAATCCAGGATGAAAGCCCCGGCAGGGAGCTTGTCCAGGAATTTGTTCTGGATGGCTGTAAAGTCTACGCCACGGGTGGATTGGGTGAAGGACTGGGCGTGGACGTTGTAGTAGGAGATTGTATTAATAGCCATATAATATACCCCTATAATATGTTAAATTCAATCACATAAACCATATTTATTTTACAAGCCCCATCTGCTTAAATTTCTCAAGCATTGCTCTCTCTTCTTCTGACAATCCGCTTTCTACATTTGGAATCGATGCGGTTCTGTATTCATCATCCCATCTTTTTAAAATAGCAATAATTTCATCAGAGACTCGAACATCACGTTCTGCTATATCGTCCAGCCCCCAATCCGCAAATTGCAATGATGACATAGAAGAAGTAATGGCAATCTCCGATTTTGCATATTCCTTTTGCTTTTTCTTAAAATATCCATTCCCGGCTATAATATTTAGTCGCTTTTCAAACGGCAGTTTATTCCCGAGGTGCTCAACTTTTTCAGAAATAACTTCATCAGAAATATTTAAAAAGTAGTTAGTCTGCCATTTTTTAGGGAATATATGTTCAATCTCCCATTTTTCTGGAAACAGCTTATCCTGCTTTTCATATGCCAGAATTTTCAGCAGCATCCTGACGGCATTCCTATGCGGTGTTCTAATTTCATCTTTTAGCTGAGCCAAGTCAATCGGTTTAAAGTCAAACTTCGGTGATGTCGATGACACAATTTCAACATTCAATTTAAGAATATCTGACTTTACGGCGTTTATTGTTGGAGCAAGCAAATATTTCGTAAGCAGTTCTTTGATAAGTTTATGCAAAAATTTTGAAAATTGATTTGCAAAATCTTCTTCATTCCGGTGCGTAAGATAAAAAATAATCACCGGGTATTTCCAAAACTCATTCGGATATGCTGAAAGGATGTCCAGGGCTTTCAAAACATCTGAATCAGTCGTCCATTTTTCATCCTCATATTCTTCATGCTTATTTACAACGCTCCAAAGTTTTACAATAACAAAAAGATTATCGATTAATTCCGGCTGATATAAGCGTTCATACTTATTTTCACCGCCTTCATAAAACTTCCTGATTCCAGGTGTCGTCGTGTTATTATCCTTTTCTACAGCACGTAAATAAAACATGTAGTAATAAAACAATTGCTGTATACTTTCCCCCACATCTGCCGCAAGTTCATCAAGTTCTTTCCATTTATTAATAAACTCTGTCTTTTCGTCCGAAGACAAATGATTGTATATCTTTGCCTTAAATATATCCGCATCTGATAAAGGAAGCCCTCTGTCGTTAAGTGTCGAAAAAATTGTCAATGCCGTATCTTGAGTATCTGCTGTAATTGGAAGGATAATCGCTTTATTTAAAACAACATAAATAAATTCATAAATCATCAACGGATTCGTCTTAGATGCCTCTGCAAATAATGTCTGAAGTTTAATATAGTTTTTTGAATAGTTATCTTTTGCTTTAGGATCAGTAACGCCAGTCGCCAGTATCTTTTTTAAAATTTCGTTCCCTTCGTTGTTTAAGACTTTTGATTTCAACAGAATATCTGCAAAATTGACTTCTCCAGTCAGTTTGTCCGTACGCCATAACGCCGGTTCAATCTGACTTATAAAGTTTTTTGCCTCTTTTGACTTATCTGGAATTCGTTGAAGCGATGTATAAATTGCTCTAAGTAAAAGAAATAATGATGTAATTCTTTGTTGTCCATCTATAATTTCCTGTTCTCCATGCTCATTTTCGTAAGATACAATTGTCCCTAAAAAGTATGTACTATTTCCGTCTGTTCCTCCTCCTTCACTTGTTGTAAAATCCCACAAGTCATCAAACAGCGTCTGAACTTCATCGCATCCCCATGCATATGGTCTTTGATATTCAGGAATAACAAATGGATGCTCTTTCCCTGTTTCAAGCAATTGTTTTACACTCTGTTTATTTACTTCAATTGTTGTCGCCATTTTTACCTCCCTATTTAGTCAAGTGTTTTTTCCCTTAAAATCAAGGGATTTCTAAGTTTCTATCTCAGATGAATGAGCCTCGATCATGAGCATTTTTCTGTATCTGGTACGAAAATAGGTGGTTATAGGTATACGAAATAAAACGTCTCTATTTTTCCGTTTTACATGGCCTTGTATATACCCCATCCATCTATGGCGGCGCACCTCCCGTGTCTACCAGGATCTCTGCACATTTCTGTACTAGTCCTCACTTCCTTCGTTCCACCTGCCCATAACCAGGGTGTCAGCTTAGCTCCTTGCCAGGGTCTTGCCCTATGGAAAATATTCCTGCCGACTACTGGCTCATTCTTTGTATTCATAACATTTGCTGATCGGCTTCCCGTGACAGCGCTGTTCCCAGCGGACGTTCCCCTTCCACGTTCTACCTTTTCCTCTGCTTCACAGCAGTTCTTTCAGTCTTCCGTTTTCTTCCCGGCGTGGCTGAGGTCAGCAGACAGAACGCTTTGTATCTGACTGCTCACTTCAACCACGTCAGTCTTCCCTAGGACTACTGAGCTTCTTATGCAGCCTGGACACTCATTGCGGGTCTCCTGATATCTCCCAGCATCTTTTCTCCATCATAATCTACACCTTTTGTTAGTATGGCATAGAAAACTCGAAGGACTTTACATGCTATCGCTACCACCGACTGCATCTTCTTCAGGGGATTTTTCTCTCTGGTTTGATAATACCGATGGATCTCCCTGAATTCACCATTTTTTCCTATCACGGATATCGCTGCTTCGTACAGCACATATCTCAGTCTCTTCCGTCCCCGGTAACTGATATGACTTTCACCTGCATGTTTCCCGGAGCTGTTCTTTACAATCGCATATCCTGCCAGCTTCTGCAGCTGCTTTGGGTCATCAAACCTGCTCAGGTCGCCGACCTCTGCGATAAATCCACATACCGTTTTCAGCCCGATCCCTTTGATCTCAAGAAGTTTATCTACATAGGGGACTTCTTTGATCTTTTCTTCTATCCTAGCCATCAGGTCATCCATGCGGCTGCTGTACTTCTCATAGTCTTCCAACAGGTTCCAGATCTCCATGCTTGCCGCTTCTGGTGCTTCCTGGCTCCCAACGCTGTGCTCCGCTGCCGATAACA
>DWWO01000002.1 GCA_019119675.1 Candidatus Mediterraneibacter faecipullorum
TTCAATAGATTTAGTGCGAATTATTTTTACCTGTCAAAGCTGTTCTCTGTGCTCCGCTCCCCCTGCCAATATTGTTATGCTCCCCCTATGCAGTCGTCTCCCGCCGGATCAGTACCGGCGGTATGATCTTATGCACCGGTTCTTTTAACGGTTCCGGTCTTCTCTTCTTCCGCTCCGCCATCTGGGAAGAGAGAATATCCATCGCCTCATATCATCACACTCTCCGAGGGAATGGCGAAGAAACTGAATGGCCGGCAGGGCGGGATGATTCTCGGTATCCGCGGCGAGGATATCAAGATGGACGCCCAGAATCTGGAGCTTGGAAGTGCAAACAAGCAGCACGCAGTCATCACGGACACAGAGGTCATGGGAAATGAGAATAATCTCTACTTTAACTTCGGTGGCGTCCAGGCTGTTGCCCGCGTATCCAAGTACGAGATCAGCCAGATCGGCGACAGGATCGACTTCGTATTCATGCCGTCAAAGATGCATTTCTTTGACAAAGAGACAGGAATCAACTATACAGAACTGTAAGCAGTAATTATGGAGGCAGTATGAAAAGACAGACATTACACTTAAAAGCACCGGACAACTGGATAAACGATCCGAACGGCTTTATTTACTACAAGGGATACTACCACCTTTTCTACCAATATTTTCCCTACGAGCCGCGCTGGGGGACCATGCACTGGGGCCATGCAGTGAGCAGGGATCTGGTCACATGGGAACACAAGGGACTCGCCCTCTATCCAACCACCCGCGCGGATCAGAATGGCTGCTTCTCCGGAAGCGCCATTGAGGAAGACGGGAAGCTGTATCTCGTCTATACGGGAGTCCGCTATGAAGTCGTCAATCCTGACGATCCGCACACCTGCCTGAATGAGCAGTTTGAGTCAGCCCAGCTTATGATCTCCTCTGATGATGGATTCAGCTTCGACAATGAGCACGGCAAGGAAATCATCATTCCCCCTGTCACGGATCCGTCCATCGGAGACCGGACCCACACAAGAGATCCGAAGATCTGGCGCGGAGAAGATGCATGGTATCTGATCCTCGGCAGCACTGTTGAGGAAAAGTACGGAGAAGTCCTCTTCTACCGGAGCGAAGATCTCCACACATGGACCTATATAAACAAGGCATGGAAAGGTCCTGAATACGGATGGATGTGGGAGTGCCCGGACTACTTTAAGACAGATGGCGGGGAAGTCCTGATGCTCTCCGCAATGAAGCTCCTTCCGGATCATGTAAAAGAGAGAAACCAGTCCATCTGTTTCCCTGTAACTTTCGATGAGGCTTCCTGCGGGCTGCAGATTCCCGACGCATACCAGTATCTTGACTACGGTCTGGATCTCTACGCCCCGCAGACTACACTCGATAAAGACGGACTTCGCACTATGATCGCATGGGTGAGGATGCCCAGAGTTACAGAGGAAGGATGGATCGGAATGTTCTGCTCTCCCCGCGTGGTAGACGTAGAGAACGGACATATCTTCTTCCGTCTGCACCCGAATATCCGTAATGCATATTCCAGAGCTGTACGTGATGTGAAAGATGTATCGGACGACGGATATATGGCTTCCTTTGACCTTGAAGACGGCGAGACAGCAGATATCGGCGGATTTATTATCTCCCGGAAAGGAAATCACATCGTAACTGACCGCTCTTCTGTATATCCGGTCTTCGGAGGCGCGCATCTCATATCAGAGACTCCGGAACTCAAAGGCGGCTGCCATCTGGACGTGCTCGTAGATCCGCACCTGATCGAAGTATATATAAACGACGGCGAGTATGTGATCAGCAATGCAGTATATAATCTCGGAGACGAAATACACTGCGATAAGGAGAAAGATATTTTGCTGTACACTACAGCCTGATAAACTGTTGACAGCACCGGAACTGCATTCCTCTTGCGCCTCCTTTCCAAACGTAGTAAGATTGAACTACGAAAGGAAGGAGGCGCTTCGTATGGAATGGACACCACTGCCGGTCGGAGTAGATAATTTTGAAGAAATTATTACAAAGGGCTATTATTACGTTGATAAAACATTATTGATAAAAGATCTGATCGATCTGCGGGGAAAGGTTAATCTCTTCACCCGCCCGCGGCGTTTTGGTAAGACACTGAACATGAGCATGGTGCGCTACTTTTTTGAAAAATCCGATGAAGACCGCTCCCGCCTGTTTGCAGGGACGAAGATCATGGACGCCGGAGAAAAATATCTAATGGAATTCGGACAATATCCTGTGATTTCGCTGTCCCTAAAGTCTATGAAGCAGGAAAGCTATGAATCGGCATTCCACTGTCTTAAAGAGGATATAGCGAGGGAATTCAAGAAACATACTCAGATCGTCCAAAATCTGGGCAGTAATGACGACCGCACAAAGTATGATCTTTTATTGAACCGTAAAGCTGACGATGATGAATATCTTACCTCGCTGAAATTTCTCTCCGAGTGTCTGTACGCTTTTTACGGAAAGAAGACGGTCATCCTCATCGACGAGTATGACGTTCCTCTGGAAAACGCGTATTTCAGCGGTTTCTATGATAAAATGGTGCGCCTGATCCGCTCGTTGTTCGAGTCGGCTCTCAAGACAAACGATACACTGGAATTTGCTGTGATCACCGGATGCCTTCGCATCAGCAAAGAGTCGATCTTCACCAGATTAAATAACCTGAAAATTATTTCAATCAGGGACAAATCTTATGCAGAACATTTCGGATTTACACCGGACGAAGTGCGGCAAATGCTTATACGTTACGGACTTGAGGGGAATCTTGCATCTGTACAGAAATGGTATGACGGGTATAAGTTCGGTGATACCGAGGTATACAATCCATGGAGTGTCATTAACTATGTAGATTCCTGCTACAAGGACAAAACGGTATTTCCTCGTCCCTACTGGTCCAACACAAGTTCCAACAGTATCGTCCGCACTCTCGTAGAGCGGGCTGATCTATCGGTCAAGCAGGAAATCGAAGCCCTGATCGAAGGAAAGACCATAACAAAGGCTATCCACGAGGATATCACTTATGATGACATGGACTCTACTCAGGAAAACCTTTGGAATTTCCTGTTCTTCACCGGTTATCTGAAAAAAATCAGCGAGCGTCAGGAGGGTGAGGATATTCTGATGGAAATGGCAATCCCCAACAGCGAGGTGCGTTATATCTATAAAAATACCGTGCTACGCTGGTTCGAAGAGAAAACAAAGGAAAAAGAACTCACTCCGTTCTATCAGAGCATTCTGAACGGCGACTGCGAAACAATGGCACAGCTCCTCTCTGACAATCTGATGGAAACGATCAGCTTCTATGATTATCAGGAGAGCTATTACCACGGCTTTCTTGCAGGAATGCTCAAGAATATCGGGAATTATATCGTACTCTCCAACCGGGAATCCGGGAACGGGCGTCCCGACATCCTGCTGAAATACCCGAGTGTAAGGGGAAAAGCCGTGATCATGGAGATCAAGGTTTCCAGGACATATCAGGAGCTTGAAAGTAAATGTGATGAAGCACTCAGACAGATTGAAGACCGGAAATATGAAGAAGCACTCAGGCAGGAGGGGTATACTGATATTCTGAAATACGGTATTGCATTTTACAGAAAGGAATGTATGGTGAAACAGCCATGACAAAGTTTGAAGAATTCGAAAATGTAATCGTGCGTCTGAGAGCTCCGGACGGATGCCCGTGGGACCGCGCGCAGACACATATGAGCCTGAAAAACACCTGCATCGAGGAAGCCGCGGAAGTGATCTGCGGGATCAACATCCTCGACCAGACCGGAGACGCCGATAACCTGAAGGAAGAGCTGGGCGATCTCCTCATGCAGGTCGTGATCCACGCCCGGATTGCGGAAGAGGAAGGACTATTCACAATGGACGACGTGATCCAGTGCATCATCGACAAGATGGTCCGCCGTCACCCGCACGTCTTCGGAGATTCGGACGGTCCGGGCACGGACGGTTCACAGGCAAGCTGGGATGAGATCAAACGACAGGAAAAACAGGGGAAAGAATGGACAGAAGAATACCTTCCTGAGGCCTTCGAGGAGGCGAAAGAACTGATCGAGGCGGCAAAAAAACGCAAGGGATTTGATGCGAAAAAGGCGGAGTGAATATGCACTCACGCCTTTTTCTCTTATTTTGATGGATTTCACTCTTTAATCGCAGGATTGAATCAGATAATATTCCGCGCTGAATGGCTTCAGCTTCAAAGTGGCGATTTCCTTTTTCGCTTTTATTATCTTCTCTTTCTTCTCCTCCTGACCGCCATACTCCTTATACTCGCTGCTGAACACTCTTTTCAGAGTCTTTATGTCCTCACATTTGATCTCAATTTCCTGCTCTTCGTCCGAGAAATTAAATGCGGCCACGATTCTTTCCTGCCGGTTCATTTGATCATGGTGTTTCCCAGTTTCACTCTTTCTCTCTTTCGCACAGCGTTCAAAGACATAGACACACTTTTCTTCCGCATGACATTCTATCCACCGGAATCCTTCCGTATCGTAATCCAGTTCTGAAAGCGCCGGATGCTCCAGATAGAAATGATTCAGGTCTTCCATAAAACGGTGGAAATCCTGGTGAGCTGGGAATGTGAGAAGATTCCAGTCCACTTCCCTTTTCTCATCCCACTCCCGGAAATGCCCGAGCTCATTTCCCATAAAGTTAAGCTTCTTGCCCGGATGAGCGTACATATACATATAAAACGCTCTCGCCTGAGGGAATTTCTGCTCGTAATCCCCGTACATTTTCTGAAGGATTGTCGCTTTGCCGTGAACGACTTCGTCGTGTGACAGGGGCAGCAGATAGCGCTCGTCATAATAGTACATCATAGAAAATGTCAGCTTATGATAGTTTCTCGTGCGGTACTCAGGCGCTGTACGGAAATAATCCAGTGTATCATTCATCCATCCCATGTCCCACTTGTAATCGAAGCCAAGACCGCCCTCTTCCACCGGTCTGGTCACGCCCGGAAATGACGTGGAATCCTCTGCCGCCAGTATAACGGACGGATGCCGCTCCTTTAAACCCTGATTCATATACCGCAGAAACTCCACCGCATTTGAGTTAACGCCCCGCTCCGGCATTCCCTGCCAGTAGATTGCGCGGCTGATCGCATCCATGCGTAGTCCGTCTATATGATATTCATTCAGCCAGTATTCCGCCGCAGACTGCAGGAAACTTCTCACCTCACCGCGGGAGTGCATAAAGTTCCTGCTCCCCCACTCACTGTCTCCTACATCAGAATGCGGATACTCATACAGAGCCGTCCCGTCATAATTAGCCAGTGCATAATCATCCACGGCAAAATGAACCGGAACAAAATCAAGAATAACACCGATATCATTTTCATGGCACCGGTCCACAAAGTATTTCAACTGATCTGCCGTCCCATATCTTGATGTGGGGCTGAAAAAACCGGTGCCCTGATAACCCCAGGATTCATCGCACGGATATTCGTTCAGCGGCATGATCTCAAGATAGTTGTATCCGTTCTCTTTCAGATACGGGAGCAGGATATCCGCCATTTCTTCATAATCATACCACGCATCCGGTTCTTCGGACGGCTTCCTGAAAGAACCGAAGTGGAGCTCATAGACATTCAGCGGAAGCTCACTGTGATCCGACCTCTTCTTCATCCATTTCCCGTCATGGAACTTATACGCATCCATATCCCTGATAATGGACGCCGTGTTCGGCCGCAGTTCCATCCCGTATCCGTACGGGTCACAGTGGTCGATACAGTTCCCTGCCCGGTCATAGATACGGTACTTGTACATCATACCGGGCTTCGCCTCTTTTGATATCATCTCCCAGAAATTCCCGTCATGCACTTTCTCCAGCGGGGTTTCCGTCCACCCGTTAAATTCCCCGATCACAGAAATTCTTGAAGCTGACGGTGCAAAAGTCCGGAATACGACTTCTTCTACTTTACCGTTTTCCCCTCTGTTAATATGCGCACCCAAATACTTGTATGCATCAAAAATCTTTCCTGTGTAAAATCCATAGAAATCCATAATTTTACCTCTTTCCGCTCATAATTAATCGACAGCAGTTGTTTTTTATCCTATAATCAGAGTATACGCTAAAAGGCTGAAAATCCACCGGCAATTTCAGATATTAGTCTGATAAACAACTTATGTCTTAAAACTGTCGGGTAAATCATAAAACTACAGATTATTAAAAAGAAACGCGCACACAGAAATGAGGTATACACATATGAATATCTGTCTGAAAAAAGCAGACCCGGCCAAAAAGGAAATTCTGTTCCGTCTTCTGCAGTATTCTCTTTTTGAAGAAAGCCTGCACGACCAAAATACAATAAACGAAGACGCATTATTTGATTATCCATGGTTTGACCTGTATTTTACAGAAAAAGACCGGGCTGCCTTCTTCATACATGAACAGGACACCAGCCGTCTGCTTGGATTTGTAATGATCAATACTTTCCTGCAAAAATCCCTCACCGGACACAGCATTGCAGAATTTATGATCCTCCCTTCTTTCCGCAGGAATCACATCGGCAGAGATACCGCCTTCCAGTGTTTTGAGATGTATCCGGGAAACTGGGAAGTCTCTCCATCTTTCGGAAGCCGGCAGGCATATCTGTTCTGGGAAAATGTAATCGGATTATTTACGAACGGAAACTACAGATATGAAGACGGTGTCTTCATCTTTGACAGCCGTATCAGCACACAAAAACAACTGTAAATGCTGTGGGCAAATACCTGACCGTTACATATTTGCAATATATAAAGGAGAAAAAATGGATCTTAGAATTCAGAAAACAGAAAAAGCAATCAAAAATGTATTTCTCGAACTCAGAGCCAGAAAACCGCTCGAGAAAATCACTGTAAAAGAATTATGTGAACTTGCCCTTATCAACAAGTCCACATTTTACTCTCACTATGATGATATCTATGCTCTCTCCGAAGCGATGGAACAGGAAACCGTCGCCTCGATCATCGGGAGTATCGATCATCTGAAAGACTACACAACAGATAACCCGGATGCTTTTACAAGAGAACTCTGCCTCGCCTTCATGTCGCAGATTTCCCTTATTAAAATACTTTTCTCCGGCAGGGAGTTAAGCCATCTGGGCATCCGGCTTGACAAGGCTCTCAAGGAAGTGATCTTCCGCAAATACCCGGAATACGAAAACGATCTGGAAAAGCAGATTCTTCTCTCTTACAGCATACAGGGGACATACTATGCATATCTGAGTAATCCTGATGCGGATACGGACACCTTTGTACAAACGATCGAAAATATAGTCAGATGCTTAAAACCGCTGCTGTAGGCTCTATATTTGTGCATTCTGCCATCTTGTTTTCTCTCGCTTCCTGGAATATAATAGACAGACCATCAGCGGGAGTTTCTTCTTCCCGTCATACTGTTCCAAAAGCAGTAATCCGGTTCAATGAACCATATCCGGCGGTTTCCGCCACAGATTCCTTTTGTTTGAGCTCTCAGAAGCTTGCAACTATTCGCTTTATTTTCTATAATGGAGGTGTAATTATTGATCAGACAACCAAATAATCAGGATTATCCTGGAGCAAACCCAACCCGGACGAACTGGAGATAAATACTCTGGATAACGTCCTGTATTTAACAATGAAAAACGATGTAGCATTTCTAATCAGCGGAACCATGAACCTCTATGAACATCAGAGCACCTTTAATCCAAATATGCCTGTGCGGGGATTGATGTATTTTTCCAAACTATACGAAAAATATATTGTAACAAACGGAATAGACATCTATACTTCAACTCCGAAAAAGCTCCCGTTCCCCCAATACTTTGTATTCTATAATGGCACCATGGACGAACCAGACCGATCTGAATTAAAGCTGACAGACCTGCTTGATATGCCTGCATCTCCGAAAACTTCGTGTCTGGAATGTATTGCGATCATGCTGAATATTAATTACGGACACAATAAGGTTCTGATGGAGAAATGCCGGCGGCTGAAAGAGTATGCCATCTTCGTTGATGCTGTCCGGAAAGGACTTTCAGCAGGCGCGCCATTAGAACAGTCACTTTCTCATGCTGTAGATTCATGTATCGACAATGATATTTTAAAGGATATCCTGATCAAGCAAAAAGTCGAGGTGATCCAGATGATTTTGGAAACATATGATAAAGAACTTCATGACAAAACACTGCGGCGAGAGGGATATGAGGATGGATATAATGAAGGTCTGGCTGCCGCTAAGGAGACTGGCATCCGCCAATTCATCTCCACACTTCAGGAACTGCAACTCTCCCACGAAAACGTTCTGAAAAAGCTTCATGAAAAATATGAGCTTTCACAAGAAGAATCAGAAATCTATATGAAGAAATACTGGGAAAAATAGTCATACCCTCTGCTTTCGACAAACCTATTCTAAGCGAGGCCTGCTGCCGGTTCTCCGGACAGCAGGCCTTATGATATCTATTTCATTTTAGCAATCTTTGTGTATTTCATACTCCCGTGCCGCATCAGGGTGAGCGTTCATATAATCTCTGAAATAAATCTCATCATTATCTCCCTCATAGCTCTATATCCTCCGCCAACGCTTCCAGGAGACTCCCGTATCCGTAATAATTGACCACATATTTCAGACCGTCCACGACTTCTTCTCTGGAGTAGTCGTGCTCTGCCAGGAATTCATCCGTCTTTCCGCTGAGTTTCTCATAGAAGAGCAGAGACATCTCGAAGTATGCCCGATCCCCTTCCCTGAGTCCGTCCAGCAGGATATTCTCTGCCTCGTTGATCTCGCCGTCGTCGATCATGGATTTCAGTTTCCGGAACTGCTCCATCACTTCCAGCGGTATCTCAACATCGTCCCCTTTATCGATGTCCTTATTAAAAATAAGTTTGATGAGTGTGCGGATCCACTCATGTACGATCCGCATTACATAATCCTTATCTTCCAGCATTCCCTAGTCCTCCTGTCTGCCTTTTCCCGCCCGTATCATCAGCATCATGGGGCGGCGCATCTCGTCTTTCATACCGGGCAGATCCATCATCTCTTCCGGCGGCTCCGCCTCCACCACCATCTCAATCACAAAACCGCATCTGATCAGCCCGTTCATGATCTGGGTCAGTGTGTGGTGATACTTGAGCACCTCACATCCGAGGAAATGTGTCTTCCTCTCCCCGGGGTAGAAGTAACCGTCCACAGGCCAGTACAACGCCTTTCCCTTCTCATCACAGATCCAGTCCTGATTCACACCTGCGGTAAAGACAGGATGCTCGATATTAAAGAGAAATGTGCCGCCTTTTTTCAGGGTACGGTACACAGATGTAAATACAGGCTCCAGATCCTCTATATAATGGAGAGCAAGATTTGAGACTACGCAGTCCCATGTTTCTGTCGGATATTCGTAATCCTCCAAAGATCCTGTCTGATAGGTGATCCTTTTATCAGCATTGCGCCGCTTTGCCTCTTCGATCATGCGCCTGCTCACATCAATGCCGAGAACTTCTTCCGCTCCCTGATCCACAGCATATTTGCAGTGCCATCCATATCCGCAGCCCAGATCCAGAACCCTGCTGTCCTCAAGCGGCGGGAACATTTTCTTCAGCTGATGCCATTCCCCGGCTCCTGCAAGGCCATCTTTACTGCGTGACATCTGCGCGTACTGCTCAAAAAAATGTTTGTCGTCATATTCGTTTTTCATATTTACGCTCCGCCATCATTTATTATCTCAGCTTTTTGCCCCGAATAACTCAATGATCTTTCTCACCATCGCATCCATAGAAGCCTGATCTGCGATCTCGATCTGCATCCCGTACTCTTCTGCCGCTCTCGCTGTCTGCTCTCCGATACAAACTGCGCAGATTCTGCTGTAGTCTGTATCCGCATCCTCCATTGCCCGGACAAATCCATGCACTGTAGAAGCACTGGTAAATGTTACTGCATCAATTTCCCCGTTCCGGAACATACGGGCAGATTCCTCTTTCAGCACAGGATTTACTTCATATACTGTGCGATACAGCGGGATGTCCTCTGCGATAAGTCCGCGTTCTGTGAGCGGCGGGAGAAGATCCTCCGAGCCTTTTTCTGCACGGGCGATGAGCACATATTCTCCCGGCTCCGACATTTTCGCCAGTTCCTTCCCGAGCTCTCCGGCACTGTAAGTCCCCGGTACCGCATCAGGTATGAGTCCGTATCCGCCAAGAGCGCCAGAAGTCGCTGATCCGATAGCACCGATCCGTACATTGCCTTTTCCACAGAGAACGGATCTCAGATCCATTTTCATCTCTTTCAAAGCATCAAAAAAGATATTCACTCCGATGGGGCTTGTAAATACGAGCCATTTCCCCCCTTCATGCTCTCTGAAACGCATAAGCGCGCTCCTGAGCGGCTCGTTCGGTGAAACAGGCTCCGTGTGGATGGCAGGCATCTCAATAACCTGTGCCCCGGCATCTCTGAGTCGTTTCGCAAGTGAGGACATATTCTGCCGGGGACGTGTCAGCAGGAACTGGCATCCCCCGAGCGGCCGGTCTTCCGCCCAGTGGAGCTCGCCGGACAGTGCACATACCTTCCCCACAACAATGATAGCAGGAGTCCGGATGCCCGCCCGGTCAGACTCTTCTTTCAGATCTTTCACCGTTGCAACGACCCGTCTCTGCCCTGCCGTCGTTCCTCTCTCCAGAACCGCAGCAGGTGTATCCGGATCCATCCCCGCATCCATCAGCCCTTTTAGAATCATTTCCATCGAAGAAACGCTCATCAGGAACACAAGTGTTCCATTCAGCCGGACGAGCGAATCAAAGTCAATACTGAGTGTTCCGTCTTTTCTCGCATGTCCGGTGATCACATGGAAAGACGAGGTATAATCTCTGTGTGTCACAGGGATTCCTGCATAGGCAGGAACCGCCACGGAGGAAGTAATGCCCGGAACCACTTCAAACGGTATATGCTCTTCGACAAGCGTCTCCAGCTCTTCGCCGCCGCGGCCGAAGACAAACGGGTCTCCTCCCTTTAAACGCAATACTTTCTTTCCTTTTTTCGCTTCCCGCACAAGGATCTGATTGATCTCTTCCTGGGGCACCGGATGATTTCCCGCGTGTTTGCCCACATATATCGTCTCTGTATCATGGGGAATACGGCTCAACAGCTCAGCGCTGATCAGCGCATCGTATACGATAACGTCCGCCTGCTCAATAAGCTCCGCCGCCTTTACAGTCAAAAGACCTGCATCCCCCGGTCCTGCTCCGGCAAGCCATACCTTCCCAACATCTTCGTTCCTGTCTCTGTCATTCATTCTTACGTCATCCATCTCTATACCATCCTCTTCCTACAGGCTTTCCCTCATCATCCGCTCTGCCAGAGTCTCTCCTGCCTGCCCTGCCTTTGCTGTATCGGTCACGATCACATCCACTGAATATTCTTCCGTATCCTCATTATAGTAGAGCCCCGTCAGTTTCAGTTCATTTCCACTCACCTGCGCGTGCGCGGCACATGGCGAAGTACAGTCTCCTCCGGTCACACGGATGAACTGCCGCTCCGCAATAGCAGCCGCCCTGCTCTGAGGAATGTCGATCTTATCCGTCCATCCGTACTGCTCACCTTTTCTTCCCTGCACGGCAAGGATCCCCTGACCTGCTGCCGGGATCATTTCATCCACGGAGAAATATCGGCTGATCACATGCTCCATCCCGAGTCTGTTCAGTCCTGCCGCTGCGAGAAGCGTTGCGTCATATCCCTCTGTCTCCAGCTTCCGCATCCGTGTCTGGACATTTCCCCGGATTCCGCGAAATGTGCATCCCGGATACAGCTTCTCCATCTGGATCATCCGCCTTCTGCTCGACGTCCCGATCACCGCCTGCTCCGGGAGCTCCTCAAGCCCCGGACGGTACAGAATCACATCTCTTGGATCTTCCCTTCTGCCGTAAGCAAGGATCGGGAGATCCGGATTTTCCTCCATCGGCATATCTTTCAGGCTGTGCACGGCAATATCGATCCTGCCGTCCATAAGCGCCCGGTCCAGTTCTTTTACGAACAGCCCCTTGCCGCCAATCTTTTCAAGGCTCTTATCCAGTATTTTATCTCCGGTCGTTTTCATCGTGATGATCTCAACCGTGATCCCGGGATCAAAGCTCATAATCTGATCCCGGATGATTTCCGCCTGCCTCACTGCAAGCTGACTCTCTCTGCTGCCGATCTTTATCACAGACTGCATGGCGCATCATTTCCTTTCTCTATGATCTGATAAATCTTCTCCATATCAAGGCTTTCCCTGATAATATCTGCAAGCCTGTCGTACTGCTCTTCCTTGTACGCTTTCCAGTCCGTCACCTCTATAGCGGACGGATCGTACCCTTTCTTCTTTAACAGCGCGCTCACGAATCCTTTCGCACATCCCGGTGCATCGAAGATCCCATGGGCGTAACATCCATAGACATTTCCGCACTGGGCTCCGTCCGCGCGGATACCGCCGGAGACGTCTTCCGGAATATCATTGCTCTTATCTGTTATATCTGCAAATTCTACAAGTGATCTTCCAGGTGTCAGCGCAAATGTCTCTCCCATATGTATCTCATATCCTTCAAGCTCTATTCCCGAAAGTTCTCTCAGTATTCCTTCCAGCTTGAGGAAACGTCCCAGTACCCTTGTTCTTGTTTTCTCAGTATCAAATACAGTCCGGATCGGGAGCAGGCCGAGTCCTCTGACGCTTCCTTTCTGCTCTACTCCGGCCGGGTCTGAGATTTCCTCGCCTAACATCTGGTATCCGCCGCAGATGCCGAATACAAGCCCGCCGCCGGATGCATGACGGAGTATCTTTGCTTCAAGACCGTTCTGCCTCATCCAGAGCAGATCCTGGATCGTATTCTTACTGCCCGGAAGGATAACAGCATCAGGCGTCCCGAATTCTGCCGGGGATCCTACGTATCTCACGCTGACTTCCCCTAGTGCCTCCAGCGGCGCGATATCTGTAAAGTTCGATATCCTCGGCAGACGGATCACAGCCACATCCACAAGCCCTGCATTATCTTTCTTCTGAAAACGTTCTGTCAGGCTGTCCTCCTCATCAATATCCAGATAAAAATACGGCACGACTCCGACCACCGGAATATTCGCACGTTCCTCGAGCATGGCGAGTCCCGGCTTCAGGATGGACACATCTCCCCGGAACTTATTGATGATCATTCCTTTGATACGCTGACGCTCCTTTTCCTCGAGCAGCATGACTGTCCCGATGAGCTGTGCGAACACGCCGCCCCTGTCGATATCCCCGGCGAGCAGCACCGGCGCGTCCACCAGTTCCGCCAGACCCATATTTACGATATCATCCTGCTTCAGGTTGATCTCGGCCGGGCTTCCGGCTCCTTCGATCACGATCACATCATGCTTCCGTTTTAACCCCTCGTATGCTTCCATAATATAAGGAATGTAGTCCTTTTTATGCTTATAATATTCCACCGCTGACATAGTACCGACCGGCTTCCCGTTGATGATGACCTGCGAACCTGTGTCATTTGTCGGTTTCAGCAGGATAGGATTCATTGCCGCTGCGGGTTCGATCCCCGCAGCCTCCGCCTGCATCACCTGAGCGCGCCCCATCTCAAGTCCCTCTTTTGTGATAAAAGAATTGAGCGCCATATTCTGTGATTTAAAGGGAGCCACACTGTAGCCGTCCTGTTTCAGTACACGGCAGAGTCCTCCGGCCAGTACGCTCTTACCGGCATTGGACATAGTGCCCTGTATCATGATCGATCCTTTCATCTGTCATCCTCCACTCGTTCTGTTTTGTTTTTATCTTCGTTATTCCCGCCGACGATAGCTCTCAGGGTATTCATCAGACTTGAGTTCTCCTCATGCGTCCTGACCGCTATTCGATACCACCCTTTTCCGAGTCCCCTGTAGTTCTCACAGTTCCGTATCAGTATCCCGCGGTCTTTCATTGCATCAAACAGATTGATTTCAGTATATAATAGAATAAAATTAATATCAGAAGAAATATATTTCATTCCAATTTTATATAATTCTGCTTCAAGATATTCCCGTTCGCCGGCGACAAGCTCCCGAGCTTTCACCACATAATCATCTTCGTCCAAAGCCGCAGCCCCGGCCTCCTGCGCAGGAATCGATACGCTCCATGGCTGCCGCATCCGCCCCATCGCTTCCAGCAGTTCGGAATCCGATGATATCCCGTATCCTAGCCGCAGTCCGGGCATGGCATAAATCTTTGTAAATGCACGCAGGATAAAAAGCTGACGATACTTATCCGCCTCACTGATCATAGAATGCTCCCGCGGCTCCGGCAGAAATTCCACGAAGCATTCGTCAAGAACCAGACGGATTCCAAGATCTTCACATCGTTCTGCTGTTCGTTGTATCAGCTCCTTGTTGATCACATGACCGGACGGATTGACAGGGGAGCAGAGAAAAACAATATCAAGGCTCTCATCCAGTTCATCGAGGAAACTTTCATCTATGCAGAAGAAGTTATTTTCTTTTGTTTTATGATATATAATTTCACAGCCGACTGTCTCAAGTGCCTGTTCATATTCTGAAAACGCCGGCACCGGTATCAGCGCCCGCTCCGGTCTCTCAGCCAATACAAGAGTGTAGATAAGTTCAGCCGCACCGTTGCCGAATATATAATTATCCTCCGGAATATTCTGTTTCCGTGCCAGTTTTTCCCGGAGTTTCCGGCACTGACTGTCAGGATAGGCAGCCATAAGCTCCACGCCCCGTTTTGCCGCCTCCGTCACCCGCTTTGGCGGGCCAAGAGGATTGATATTGACAGAAAAGTCCAGCATATTCCTGTAAGTGTATATATCTCCGCCATGTCCGTATTTCATCATACTCCTCCAAGCCTCTTAATTTATACTAATATCCCCAGAGCGTATTTGACTACTCCGAATACGATCAGCATTAAAAATGCCGTCACATACATGAGCCGCCCTGTTCTTCGGATGTCCTCCGGTTCGACCGGCCGCAGGGCATCCCCGATAAATTCTTTCTTATATACTTTTCCAAAATAGACCGCGTCACCCGCAAGCTGCACCCGCAGTGCTCCTGCGCATACCGCCTCTGTCTGTGCCGCGTTCGGGCTCGCATGTTTCCGCCGGTCTCTCCTGTAGATCCTCCATGCATTTTTCCCGTCCAGACCGCAGACATATGATGCCGCGATCATAAACACTGCTGTGATACGGGACGGGATATAGTTGAAAACATCGTCCAGTTTTGCCGGAACGCGTCCGAAATAAAGATATTTGTCATTTTTATATCCCAGCATGGAATCCATAGTATTCACTGCCTTATAAAGGAATCCAAGCGGCGCTCCGCCGATCAGCATATAAATAAGCGGCGCTGTCACACCGTCTGATGTGTTCTCTGCCACAGTTTCCACCGCGGCTTTTGTGACACCTTCGACACTCAGCTTCTCCGTATCTCTGCCAACGATCATGGATACCGCCTTGCGGGCACCGGACAGGTCATCGTCTTTCAGCCGGTCATACACTTTCCCGCTCTCTTTGCACAGACACCGCGCAGCCACGATCTGATAACACCAGAATGTCTCCAGTACGAACCGCAGCGCCGGATGAATCTTCTGTGCCAGCATGAGCACCCCCAGAGGTATCAGGAATGAAAGTCCCGCAACGCACACCCACAGGATGGCGCCCGCAGCGACGAGCGCCCGCCCATCTGTCTGTTCATTCTCCGAGCCTTGTCTTTGTCTCCGGCTGCACAGTTTCCTGAGCTGACGCTCGCCAAAAGCGATCCCCTTCCCGATCAGCCTGACCGGGTGGTAAAGCCACACGGGATCACCGAATATAAAATCAAGTAAAAAGCCTGCCGCGCAGGCTGCAAGTGACATTATCATAACACTATTTCAAGTCCGACTTCAAGCGGATGTACCATGTTTCCAAGCACGTCCCGCATGATGCGGTACCCCTCCTCTCCGGTACAATGTCCGGTGTAGATTTCCTCCACCCCGGTCGCACGCAATTTCTCTGTCAGGGCCCGCACATACTGCTCTGACTTATTGTACAGATGAAATCCGCCGATCATTGCCCGGATCTTCCGCCCCGGGAATGCAGCGGACACTTCGTTTATAATATTAGCCGCCCCGCCATGGGAACAGCTGTTAAAGATCACAAGACCGGAATCTTCCTCGAACACAAGACTCTGTTCATGGGCAAAACAGTCTTTCGCCCATTCATCCCCCTCTTTCAGATACATGTGTTCGCGCTTTCCTGCTTCCTCCATGGTCTCCCTGCTGTGGGAGATAAGCCAGACACCGCCGCCCGGCTCACAGTCTCCGGAGACGTAAGTGATTCTGTCCTTATACGCTTCCAGCAGTCCTCTCTTTATGCCAATATATTTCATACGGCCTTCCTTGCGGTCATAGCAATTCTCTCCGCAGGATTCTCTCACATAGAGTTTTGCTTTCCTGTTCTTCTCGAGGAAGACCGGCATCCCGTCCGCATGGTCGTAATGCGCGTGGGAAAGCACTGCATAGTCCGTATCAGCCAGATCTATGCCGAGTTTCTCTGCGTTTTCCGCAAAGAGACCGCTCTGGCCTGCATCCAGAAGTATCTTCTGATCTCTGTATTCTATATAAAAGCTTAACCCCCATTCGCCTGCCAGTCCGTTGTTTCCCGTATTATCCGTTAATACCGTTGCTCTCATAATTCTTCTCCGCTTAACAGCTCTGATTCTTTTTTCTTTCTGCTCTCAAAGTAGATGAAACGGTCGATGGAATCCAGAATATCTGCGAAGTCTTCTCTCGGCGCTGCGTCAATATAACGTCCCAGTATTTCCTGCTCGTTCTCTTTGTACCGCCCGTAAAAGATATCATACAGATTATGTCCCCTCATATGGATCCTGATATCTTCCATATGTTGTTCCACGTCCTGCTCATTTTCAAGATCATGTCCGATGACTTCGACAAGTCTCCTGCCACTGTGCAGCCGCCAGAGATACTCACGCCATTTCTCCAGAAATATCCTGTAGAACTCTTCTTCTGAATCTACAATGCCGATCTCTGCCATCACTTTCGGATCAAGGAAATAATTTTCAAAGGAATAATATCTGAGGATCAGCACATTCTTCTCCGTCACCCGCGGCAGGCGGTCCGCATCCTCCTCATTTCTCTGGGCATAATACTTACAGAGCTGCGATTTCAGTTCTTCACTGTCTTTGCCGTCCCCGTCCCGGATCATGAGGAAATTATCCTTTATGTAGACCTGATTCATATATTTCAGATTGGCATACGTCTTGATATTCGTACAGCTGTTCGTTGTGATGATCGCTATACGTGAAAGTTTTCCCTCGCTGTCATATGTCTCAGAATAATATTTCCGTATGAGCAGCGGCAGCCTGCTCTTATCCTGCTTTCCTTCCACTATAAAGACAAAGTTCACGTTCATCAGGTCGTTTGCCGAATATCCCAGATCATCCAGAACAGCGCTGATATCCGTTCTTTCTTTTACATTCGAAAGTCCGTCCTCATTTAAGAACACCTGCCGGATCTGTCTACTGTTAAAATTCGACAGAAGATTCGGAGAATGAGTGGAGAACATGACCTGATTCTTCCTCGACAGCCGGTACAGGATGTCTCCTGATACCTTCTGCAGCTTCGGATGGAGGAATATCTCCGGATCTTCCACCATGATAATATCCGTATTCTCCATTCCTTCCTCCTCGTATGTCTCAAGGAGCGAGAGCATGTAGATGCTTCTCATTCCTTTCCCCATACTTCCCGCCGGGCGCTTCTCCTGATACCCGGCCTGCCGGACACCTACAGTCACGGCGAGCGTCCTCTCGATATCCAGGTTCATGGAATATATGATCTCATCGCGGCCGCCGTTTTTGCGGAAGTTTTTATTGACTTTCCGGGAAAATGTATCCAGATTCAGATTGTACAGCTTATATTCCAGAAGCTTTGCCGCTTCAAACGCGTTCAGTTCTTCTGTTGTCTTCTTACTGATCAGACCGATACAAGAGAAACATCGGTTGCACTCTTTCGCCATGTCAAACATACAGCAGCCGGAACGCATCTGTTTGAGAAGATCATCCTCCTGCATCAGAAGCAGGTCATCCTGGAACTTCTCCAGATTTCTCTGCGTGTCCATAAAATAAATATGCGGAAATATAAGAGGAATATATCTGTTATTCTTCTGATGCCCGTCACTGTACCGGACACGTCCCTCGCGGTTGACAGTAAACTCAAAAGCCAGTATACCGCCCGGGCCCGCGTCCCGGCTGTCCTCAGCAGGACTTTCTTCAGGCTGAAAAGACGGCAGCTTCCTGCAGAAATCCTGATACCATGCCTCATATCTTCGGTAGCTGCTGACAAGTCCGAAGCGGTGAAAACGCTTCAGGTCGTCTGACGTGATCCGAAGTTCCACACAGATCTCTACATTCGGAAAACTCTTACGGAAATCCTCTTCTTTCACGATATAATCTCCGCCCACCGCACGCACGGCGTCCAGGACGGCGGTTTTTCCTGTGTCATTCTTGCCGACCAGTATCAGAGCGTTTTCAATCCCGCTGATATGCATCTCTTTAATTGATTTAAAATTGCGTATCCGCAGATCTGTTATCTGCATACTGACGCCTCCTGTCACTTTTCTATTGGCTGCTGCCTATAATGAATAAATGGAATCCGTCATAGTCTTATTTTCTTAATATTTTCTCCATCGGCTTACCCTTAGCGAGCTCATCAACAAGCTTATCAAGATAGCGGATTTCCTGCATCAGAGGCTCTTCGATCTCCTCTACTCTCACACCACAGACTACGCCTTTGATCAGTTTTCTGTTCTCATTAAGGTGAGGCGCATTGCGGAAGAAATCGCCGTAACCGCACGACGATCCGGCAAGATTTTCCAGTTCGTTCTGACTGTACCCGGTCAGCCAGCGAATGATCTCATCCACCTCGGCTTTTGTCCTGCCTTTTCTGACTGCTTTATTGACAAGTAACGGATATATCTTTGCATAACTCATTGCATATACTTTTTCGTTATCCATCATTTTCCTCCCGGACATTCTCTTTACTCCCAGCTATAATGCCGCCAGAATATTGTATCATTCTTCCTGATCCAGTGTCTATATATTTTGTAAAATGCACAATAAAACACTTCGGCATCAGAGCCAATCTCCAAATACCGAAGTGAATAACTATTCTCTTTCTTTTATAATGACATGGACTTGATCGCCATCCCCCTTATTTATCTTCGCGCGGATAGCTTTTGTAATGCCGATAATATAACAGATGGAACCGTCCTCTGCCGAATTCTTCTCTGATATTCCACGGGAAAATGACGTATGCTCCGCCCTTTTCAGGAATACTGTGGATAATTTCATCATATTCATATATTTTTTCGTTCATAGATGCCTCGTTTTACTCAAAATGGATTACAGCTCTTATTTTCATGCAAGGAATATGCGGATCAGCCAGAATACCGCATTTCCTGTCAGCAATATGAGATAAAGCGGTGTGAACCAGACCGGCAGCGGCTTTTCCATTGCAGGAAATATAATCAATGTACTAAAAACTGCCGTCATAATAAGTTTTGACGTCCTGATGAGATACTTTAACAGCCGATATACTTTTTCACTGTTTTCCTTGTGATTTTTACACCGGTATTCCATATATCAGGATAGCGCTCAATATAACTGATTCAACTTTTTAGCTATCCGATATCTCACAATAAATGCTGCAGCTTCCAGACATAATGCAAGGATAAAGCACCATATGGGAACACGCATTTCCAATTGTATCCGGCAGAAAACAGAGATCAGAAGAAATATCGCACCGACAAGCTGAATAAACTCCATTACACGTTTCTGCCGCTCCTCAAGTGCTTTTCTCTCTTTCACTTTATCTGAATGAAATGGGAATCCTTCCTTTGTAAATTGATCTACATCTTCATCTGATATCAGTTCATCCAGACTGATATTCAGTTCCATCGCAAGTTTTTTCGCCATGATCAGATCCGGACATCTACTGCCGTTCTCCCACCGGCATACTGTCTGTCTTGATACATACAGTTTATCCGCCAGCTGCTGCTGGGTCAGATGGCGCTCCTCCCTCAGTCTTTTAATATTATCGCCTAATGCCATATTACACAGCCTCCTTTTCTTTTATCAAAACTATATAATATCGCATTGCACATGAAAAGATGAATTACGGATTCCGTATGTTTCCAATCCGGTAACAGTGTACTTCCGCTGCAGTCTATTCATATTCCTCCAGGATTTTAGCCGTCTGACGGAGGTACACGATCTTCATAATACTTATCACCAACGTTCCTATTCCGGCGATAAGAGCTATGAGCACTCCAATTGCAGAAATCAGTATTGATACAATTACGGCGGCCAACATACCAAGCATCGTCCATAATCTCCACTTCCATAATCTGTTCCATTTATCCGACATCATCTGGCTGACACAACTCATAACACCGGCATGCGCTTTAAACTCGTAATATTCGCCTGCAATGTCCAGTACCGCTGTCAGGATTACGGCAATCATTCCCAGTATAATACCTGCTCCCGGGATTCCCAGGTTCATCGCAGTTGAAACAATACCAATAGCTGCACAGAGAATAACACATATTCCTGACATCCTGTAGGACTCATCCTCGGAAGCCAGACTTAACAGAACAATACCATATGCCAGATCAGCTCCTGTACTTATCACCCATCCGATCCCATACAGTTCATTCGTGTTATTACCGGTAAAAAATCCTGCCACACTGCTTACGATGATAAGCCAGAATAAAACACCAATCCGTTTTGCCAGAAGCTTTACATCAACCGATGGTCTATAAGCCTGATTCATTAAACTCCCCCCTTATTCGTGATTTCTTCTCTTGTGTACCGGATCTGTCATTTCCAGAAGTTCCGGATAGCGAAAACAGGATTCCATATGATCATTAATAATACCGCATGCCTGCAAATGTGAATACACTGTAACAGATCCCATATACTTCAGTCCGCGTTTTTTCAGATCTTTGCTTACCCTGTCCGAAAGCCCGTTTCTTGCCGGGATCTCTCCTTTCTGATGTCCGGTGTACAGATACGTCTTTCCTTTCGTAAATCCCCAGATATACTCGCTGAAAGAGCCGAACGCCCTGCGGATATCCTGAAAGCACCGGGCATTATGTATCACTGCCTCAATTTTCCGTCTTGATCGGATCATCCCCTCTGTTTCCAAAATCCTTTGTATGTCTTTTTCACCATACGCAGCCACTTTGTCATAATCAAAATTATCAAAGCAATTTCTGAAAATTTCCCTCTTCTGGATCATCATGTTCCAGTTGAGCCCGCACTGCATGACTTCCATCATCAGAAACTCAAACTGTTTCCGGTCGTCATGCACCGGAACGCCCCATTCTTCATCATGGTAACGGATCATCTTTTCATTACACATACACCACGGACATCTCTCCATAACTTTCCCCCGTTCTCCGCTATTTTGCCTGTATCTCTGATCAGCCTTCTCCTGCTGTTCTTATTCACTGACGCGGTAATGACCTGTAATATCATCCCTGCTTTCAAGAATATCCTCCTCATACGACTCCTGAAACGGATCGTTATGATGGATTACATAAGCCACTCCGTCGTCGTTTCTCTTATCAGAGACAATCCCGATATGGTTCTCAAAGATCACGATATCTCCGCCCTGCCACTGACTGATATCATAGATGTCTGTCGTAAGTTCAACCGCAGTATAGGCAAAATATACTTTCAGATTATTTACTCTCCGGAAGTCAATATTAATATCAGGTTCCTCTATATTATAATCCTGCGGATTCTCCAGAATATCTGCATTGACAAGTTCCATAATGTCATATCCTGCACTTTTCATTGCATTTGCAACAACATCTGTACAGACGCCATACTGGTCATCCGGATATCCAGTAGAATAATATTTGCTCTTGTAAACCGGATTTGTGGAAATATAATCTCTTGCTCCCTGAAGGATATCCGTCTGGTCATCGATCCCGTCCCCGTCTTTGTCCACTGAACTGTGGAAATCCTCTATTCCGAAATCTTCATTTTCTTTTGCCCGGACCGGATCACTACTCGTGCCGAGAAAGAAATAGCGACAGCGCCAGACCAGACATCCGGCTGCAATCAGCAGGAACAGTATAATAACAGATGTGACGATCTTCTTTTTAGACATGGCTGGCACTCTCCCTTCTCCCCAAGTCAGGATTGATATATTACCTATAACTGAACTGCCATGATATACTCATCCTCATTTTCAGATACAACATAAAACCCGGCTTTCCGGTACATCTCCACAGCATAATTCGCTTTTTGCACTGACAGAGAAATCCGGGAGTAACCATCCGTCTTCTTTCTTTCAATCATGGCGTTCAACAGTGCAGTACCAATTCCTGATTTTCTGAACGGTCTGAGTACAGATATAGCAAGCGACGGCGTTTCATCATCAATATGGCCATAGTCGTCCATGATCCTTACCCATACAGCTCCTATAATGTCACCGTTCACCTTAGCAGCCAGAGCACTGTCATGCCGCGAACTGCCGAAATCACGGATATATACCTGCAGTTCAGGAGAGTCTGTAATAGATCTGTCCGGTGGCTCTGCTCCCTTTGCAACATAGACCGCCTCGTACAGAAACTCTTTCAACAGAGGATACTCATCCTCCCGCATTTCACGAATCATATAATCCATAAATTATCCCCGCGCATATTTCATTGGTGTATAATTCCGTTTCCATCCCATCAGGTACTCTTCCTCACCTGTGGCATCATCTGTCATTTTCTTAAGAATCTGGAATCCTTCACGCTGATAGAATCTGACGGCTCTTTCATTTTTCACATATACATGGAGGGTCAGTTCCCTCTTAATCTCTTTCACATAGTCCAGCAGTGCTTTTCCCGTTCCCTTTGACCGGGCTTCTTTTCGAACAAAAACACCTGCTATATACTCATCTTCCAGACCAATAAATCCGCGGATTTCATTACTCTCCTCATCTTCACAGACATATACTTCGGCCTGCAGGAGCATTTCCTTTACTGGTGTAAAATTACTTTCCCAATACTCTGCCGGAACAAAATCATGTGCCTCTCTGTTTGATGTCAGCCAGGTCTGTGCAACCGCATCGATATCTGTTTTCTGCAATCTTCTTATCATAGCTCTTACTCCACAAATGAATGGCTCATAATATAAAACGCCTCCTGGCTCGGCATCCATTTCTTCTCCATCTTTTCAAGGCTGTCATCGTACGCCGCCGCTTCCTTTTCGTCTACATTCATCACCGGACTGTCTGAATAGTACCATTTTCTCCCATCCAGAGCCTCCGCCTTTAATTCTTTTACCAGCATTGCTGCCGGATATTTTCCGCCCTCTACACAGACGTTATGCTTCTTACAGCATTCAAAGCCGCAGCTTACATAGTTTGCCGGGCTTCCGAATATGACGATCACATCATATCCGAGTTCCAAGGCTTTCTGAGCGGAATGTTCGATCAGCATTTTTCCGTATCCGTTTCTCTGGTACTCCGGCAGGATGCTGACCGGCCCGAATGTCAGGATCTCCTTTTCCGTTCCGTTTTCATCCGTCAGTTTAGCCTTCGTGTACATGATATTCCCGATCACCTGGCCGTCCAGTTCCGCCACGAAGTCAAGCTCCGGCACAAAATCCTCATGTCCCCGCATGACATGGACAAGATAATGCTCCATACATCCCGGGGAATATACATTGTAAAAAGCCTTTCTTGTAACATCTTCTACGATTTTATAATCTGTCTCTATTTCATTTCTGATTTTAAACATTTTATACTCCTCTGTTTTCATATTGTACTTATGTATACTTTCTATCATATCACGCACCAGTATGCCCGTAAAGCAAAAGAAAACACCCGAAAGATTACTCTCTCAGGTGTTCCTCTCATTCCCTCTGAAATTGTCCGTATACCTTCAAAACTACATACAAAGAATCAATCATCCATCTT
>DWWO01000040.1 GCA_019119675.1 Candidatus Mediterraneibacter faecipullorum
TTGTAGCTTGCCTCTTTGTAGAGCGGATCTCTGTAGCGGTCGAATACGCTTGCGTCAACCTCGCCTTCCTCACAGCTTACGCCTGTGATGTCAGCCGGCAGGCAGTGCATATAGAGAGCCTTTCCGTCTTTCGTTGTCTTCATCAGTTCCTCTGTGCAGGCCCAGTCTTTGTGCTGTGCATTCTGAGCGAGGAGTTCTTTCTCCAGTTCTTTGATTCCCTCGAAGTCGCCGTTTCCGTACAGCTCTGTACGTTTCTCCATAGCAGCGAACGGAGCCCAGCTCTTCGGATATACGATATCGGCATCTTTGAATGCATCAGCCATATTATTTGTCTTTGTAAATGTACCGCCGGATTTCTTTGCGTTCTCGGCAGCGACAGCCTCAACTTCCGGGAATACCTCGTATCCTTCCGGATGAGCAAGTACAACGTCCATTCCGAAACGTGTCATCAGACCGATGATTCCCTGCGGAACGGAAAGCGGCTTTCCGTAGGACGGAGAGTAAGCCCATGACATAGCGATCTTCTTGCCTTTCAGGTTCTCAACACCGCCGAACTCGTGGATGATGTGGAGCATATCAGCCATAGCCTGTGTCGGGTGGTCGATGTCACACTGAAGGTTTACGAGCGTCGGTTTCTGCTCGAGGATTCCGTCTTTATTTCCCTGTGTTACAGCGTCAACAACTTCATGCATATAAGCATTTCCCTTGCCGATGTACATATCGTCGCGGATACCGATTACGTCAGCCATGAAGGAGATCATGTTTGCTGTCTCACGTACTGTCTCGCCGTGTGCAACCTGGGATTTGCCCTCGTCCAGATCCTGAACCTCAAGACCTAACAGGTTACATGCAGATGCAAAGGAGAAGCGGGTACGTGTGGAGTTGTCGCGGAAGAGTGAGATTCCGAGACCGCTCTCGAATACCTTTGTGGAAATGTTGTTCTCTCTCATAAAACGGAGAGCGTCAGCTACGGTGAATACGGCTTCCAGTTCCTCGTCTGTCTTCTCCCATGTCAGGAAAAAGTCTCCGTTGTACATATCCTTAAAGTTCAGGGCGTTCAGCTTGTCGATATAGTCCTGTAATGTTTTCATTGTTGTTTATCCTCCTTGATAATTAAATTACTTTCTGAAAATTATAACAGTTCTGCTCGTGTTACTCGCAGTAGCAGTTCGGCAGTGCAGCGTATACAGCGGCACATGTTACAAGATCCTGTTTCCATGTCTTCTCGTTCGGTGCGTGTGCCTGAGCTTCAGCGCCCGGTCCGAATCCGATGCACGGAATTCCGTTTCTTCCCATGATGGATACTCCGTTTGTTGAGAATGTCCACTTGTCTGTGAGCGGGCGGCTCTGACGCATTTCCAGAGTTTCCTCCGCGCCGATCCTCTTGTCGCCGTAGAGTGATGTGTACGCTTTCTCGAGCGCTTTTGTCACTTTGTGGTCTTTCGGGATTGCCCATGTCGGGAAGTAGCATTCGATCTCGTATACGCATCCTGTGTAGGAAGGACGGTCATAGTTGTACATGGATACGACTACATCATCGCCGTATTTCTGTACGCTCGGAAGTGCGCGGATTTCGTCCAGACAGCTCTCCCATGTCTCTCCGAATGTCATGCGGCGGTCAAGTGATACCGCGCAGGAGTCAGCTACCGCACAGCGGCTCGGTGATGTATAGAAGATCTGGGATACAGTTACAGTACCGCGTCCGAGGAAACGTGCCTCTTCCCAGTCAGGATTGTATTTCGGATTCAGCATTTTTACGAGGCCTTTGATCTCTGTCCCGTCTGCGTCGTCGTTCTCATTGAGGGCACGTACATCCTGAAGGATGTCAGCCATCTTGTAGATCGCATTGTCACCGCGCTCCGGAGCGGAACCGTGGCAGGAAACACCTTTGACATCGATGCGGATCTCCATACGTCCGCGCTGTCCGCGGTAGATACCGCCGTCTGTCGGCTCTGTGGATACAACGAACTCAGGACGGATCTTGTCCTCGTTGATGATGTACTGCCAGCACAGGCCGTCGCAGTCCTCTTCCTGAACTGTTCCGACAACCATGATCTTGCATCCTTCCGGGATCAGGTCCATGTCTTTCATGATCCTTGCACCGTAAACTGCGGATACAAGCCCGCCGCACTGGTCAGATACGCCGCGTCCGCCGATCTCTGTGTCATTCTCATATCCCTCGTACGGATCGAAGTCCCAGTTGTCGATGTTTCCGATACCTACTGTGTCGATATGTGCATCGTAAGCGATGATCTTATCGCCTGTTCCCATGTAGCCGATGACATTTCCCTGAGGATCGATAACGACCTCATCGAAGTCCAGTTTCTTCATCTCAGCGGCGATAGTGTCGATGTGAGCTTTCTCATCACAGCTCTCTCCCGGATTCTTCACGATAGCGCGAAGAAATGCGGTCATGTCTTTCTGATAACCCTGTGCAGCTTCTTTGATTTTGTTGAAGTCCATAGTTTTCATTCTCCTTTTTATGAAATAAATGTATATTGTTACCTGTCGTTCCCGCCCCAGACGATGGATTCATATCTCTCGGGATCGGTGTCTCCCTCGGTGGAGAAGAGGAGGACTTTGGAGTTCTCATCCAGTCCGAGATGCTCTCTGAGAGGCTTGTATTCATCCATTGTCATGATGCACGCAAGTGTTCCGAACGGTGCGGCGCCGGATTCGCCGGATGTTACCGGCTGATCGCCCTTGACAGGAGCAGCGAGCATGCGCATGCCCCTTGCAGCCACCCAGTCGGGTGATGCGATAAATGTATCTACATGATTTTTCAGGATATCCCAGGAAATCGTATTGGGTTCTCCGCAGGCGAGTCCCGCCATGATCGTAACCATGTCACCGTCTACAATGCGGATATCTCCGTCTCCCGCACATGCACCTTTATAGAGACATGCGGCGGCTTCAGCTTCCACAACGACTACTTTCGGCGGATTCTCAGGATAGCGGTTTGCGAAATATCCCTGGACTGCTCCGGCGAGAGATCCCACGCCTGCCTGAATGAAGACGTGTGTCGGGCGTTCGCAGTCATAGTCGTGGAGCTGCTCATCCGCTTCCATAGCCATCGTTCCGTATCCCTGCATGATCCATGACGGAATTTCCTCGTATCCGTCCCATGCAGTATCCTGTACCATGACGCCGTTCTCTGTCTTCTCGGCCATGGCGTTTGCCATGCGGACGCATTCGTCATAGTTGTATTCTTCGATCGTTGCCTCAGCGCCTTCGGCGAGAATGTTATTCAGTCTCGTCTGTGTGCTTCCCTTCGGCATGAGGACGACAGCCTTCTGCCCTAATTTGTTTGCAGCCCATGCAACACCGCGGCCGTGATTGCCGTCCGTGGCGGTGAAGAATGTGGCCTGCCCGAACTCTTCCTTAAGTTTCGCGGAAGTGAGGACATTGTATGGCAGCTCGGATACGTCTTTCCCGGTCTGCTTTGCTATGTAGCGCGCCATAGCGAATGAACCGCCGAGCACTTTGAAAGCGTTGAGCCCGAAGCGGTAGGACTCGTCTTTTACATAGACTTCTCCGAGTCCGAGACGCTCTGCCATGTGATCCAGTTTTGCCAGCGGCGTGACGCTGTACTGGGGAAAACTTTCATGGAAAGCGCGCGCCTTTTTGATTTCGTCCAATCCCATTACTTTCAGGTTGGAATCTTCCGTTTTCGGCATCTTGTTCACTGCCCATTTGATTGTGTCCATTGTGGAACCTCCTTAAATATGTGAAATGTTGTTGCTTACTATATTGAACATGCCCGGCTCGAATCCGTCGCATGTTCATCCTTTGTCCATGTAGCTATACAGCGTAAACTTTGATATCCCGAGGAGGGAAGAGACTTTGTCGCCGGATTTTGTAATGAGGAATGCACCGGCGTTGTTTAAGTACTGTACCACAGCTACTTTGTCGTCTTTGTTCATCATTGCGACAGGTTTTCCTACCCGGGCGATTGCCTGCTCGATCAGAAGGTCGAGCAGCTCGGTCACATTGTGGGTGATTCTCTGTGGCGCAGAAGAACGGTCTGTTTCTGCACCGTTTTCCGGTTCTGTCTGGATCAGGCCGCGTATGGAGTTCTCTGCCGCGAGCAGGGTGGTGATGTCATAATTCATGGAAAAGATATAGACGATCTTCCCTTTTTCATCGCGGATGTAGAGCGTACTGGATTTTAAGATCCTGCCGTCGTCAGTTTTAGTAAGATACGCAAGTTTGTCCTTTATCTTTGCCGGATCAGATCTGAGTGTCTCAAGGACAATGCCCGACGGCCCGTCTCCGGTATGCCGGTTGGATACATGTCCGTTTTCAATATAAACGATAGACTTATCCAGATCTTTTTTTGTCAGATCATGAATGACCACTTCGCATGAACTTCCGAACTGGGCTGCCAGTCCATGTGCGAGCTGTTTGAGAAAGTCGAGTTTCCGATCCATTGATTCACCTGCCTTTTCTTTACGCTCTTTCAAGAGAAAAAGTGTGTCTGCTGTGTGTCTCTAAACCCATCATAGCATAAAAAAATATAGAGTCAATACTTTTTCTAAAAAATTTTTAGGTGCTCTAAAAAATATTTAGAATTCATGTTGCATTTATACAATATTAATGGTATTCTATAGTCAGTGACAGGTCTTAGTGTGCGAATTGCACAGAAGTTTGCAAGAGTACACTGAGAACAGTATGTGGAAAATAAATAAAAAGGAGAAAATGACATGCTGGTTTTAGGTAATGGAAAAGTTATCACAAGAGATGCTGCATGTCCGCTGATCGAAAACGGCGCGGTAGCGATCGACGGAACCACGATCTGCAAGGTGAGCAGCACTGAGGATATCAAAAATGCATATCCCGAAGCAGAGTACATCGACGCCAAAGGCGGCCTGATCATGCCCGGCTTTATTAATGTACATGAGCATATTTACAGTTCGTTTGCAAGAGGTCTTTCCATAAAAGGTTATGACCCGAAAGGTTTTCTCGACATCCTGGACGGACAGTGGTGGACGATCGACCGCAATCTCACGCTGAATGATACATATTTGAGTGCGATGGCTACTTATATAGACTGTATCAGAAATGGTGTGACAACGATCTTTGACCATCACGCAAGCTTCGGCTCGATCAGGGGCTCACTCTTTGAAATCGAGAAAGCGGCAAAAGAGACAGGCGTCCGTTCCTGCCTCTGCTATGAGATTTCTGACAGGGACGGAATGGACAAGGCAAAAGAATCTGTCATGGAAAATGCCGAGTTCATCCGCCACGCACTGCAGGACGATACCGGAATGATCGCCGGAATGATGGGTATGCACGCACAGTTCACGATCTCGGACGAGACAATGGAACTTGCCGCTGCAAACAAGCCGGACGAAGTCGGATATCATATCCATGTGGCAGAGGGAATCGAAGATCTGCACCACTGCCTGAAGCATTACGGGAAAAGGATAGTGGACCGTCTGATGGATCACGGCATTCTGGGCGAGAAGACACTCCTCGGTCACTGCATCTATATTAATTCCCATGAGATGGATCTTATTAAGGAAACGGACACGATGGTCGTTCATAATCCGGAATCCAATATGGGCAATGCATGCGGATGCCCTCCGACCATGGAACTGGTACACAGAGGAATCCTCACCGGTCTCGGCACAGACGGATATACTCATGATATGACAGAGTCATGGAAGGTGGCGAACATTCTCCACAAGCATCATCTCTGTGATCCGAATGCGGCATGGGGAGAGGTGCCGCAGATGCTCTTTGAGAGTAATGCGAAGATCGCGGGAAGGTATTTTACTCCGGAACTCGGCGTCCTCAAAGAAGGCGCTGCGGGCGACGTGATCATCGTTGCATACGACCCGCTTACACCGCTTACTGCGGACAATATCAACAGCCACCTTCTGTTCGGCGTGACCGGACATGATGTTGTGACCACGGTAGCGAATGGCGAAGTCCTGATGAAAGACCGCAGACTGACGAAGATCGATGCAGCTAAAGTTATGGCTGACTGCAGACAGGCGGCAAAAGGGCTGGCTGACAGGATCAACAGCTAGAATATGACAACTTCATAAGGTGTGACAGATTTAAAAGGAAGGGCCCGGCAATGTATCTGCCGGGGGGCAATACAGGGTGAATAAAAATGAATGATACAAAGCATAAAAAGGATAACTCAGAGTTATTTAAATGGGATGGGCGCCCGTCGTTCGGGCAGGTGCTCCCCCTGGCGGCACAGCACGTGCTTGCGGCTGTAGTCGGCTGCGTGACGCCGGCTATCCTTGTAGCAAACGCCGCAAATAATGCGGGCGGGAATGTAGATATGGGGCTTTTGATCCAGGTATCCCTTGTGTTCGCTGCACTGTCTACATTGTTACAGTTATATGCGCAGAAGATTAAGCTGGGAAGCGGCCTGCCGGTCATTATCGGCGTAAGTTTTGCATATGTTCCTACAATGACAGCTATTGCCGCACAGGCAAAAGATGTCAATACCATTTTTGGTGCCATGATCATCGGCGGTGTGGTAGCAATCCTCGTAGGACTCTTTATCCGTCAGATCAGGAAGGTGTTCCCGCCGCTTGTGATCGGCACGGTTATCCTTGCGATCGGTCTGTCGTTATACAGTACGGCGGTCAACTATATGGCGGGAAATTCTTCTAATACATATGAAGTGATCGTGGAGCAGCAGGGTAAGACGGAAGCACTTGTATTTGGCTCATGGCAGAACTGGCTGGTGGCATTTATCACACTGGCGATCGTAGTACTCCTGAACCATTACGGAAAAGGCCTGTTTAAACTGGCTTCTATCCTGATCGGACTTGTCTGCGGGTATATAGTGGCTCTTTGCTTCGGTATGGTAGATTTTTCCGCGCTTTCCACGGCAGGATGGTTCCAGGTCCCGATGCCTCTTGCATTCGGCATTAAGTTTGATATATCAGCGATCCTGCCTCTGGCGATACTGTTCCTCGTCAACTCGATACAGGCGATGGGGGATTTCTCAGCGACAACGACAGGCGGTATGGACAGGCTGCCGACAGACGATGAGTTAAACGGAGGTATCATCGGATACGGCGTCAGCAACATCGTGGGCGCTCTGTTCGGATGCCCTCCGACGGCGACATACAGCCAGAACGTAGGTATCGTAGGTTCTACACGGGTTGTAGCGAGAAAAGTGTTCACGGCATCAGCAGTCATCCTGCTCATCGCCGGACTGATCCCGAAGTTCTCCGCACTGCTCCGGACGATCCCGCAGTGTGTACTCGGCGGCGCTGTTGCATCAGTATTTGCATCTATCGCCATGACGGGTATCAAACTGCTCGTGACTGAGAAACTGACTTACAGAAATACAACAGTTGCAGGATTGTCCATCGCCATCGGTATGGGCGTATCCTTAAGTGACGGCTGCTTAAATCAGATGACGGCAAGCATCCATGACGCGCTCAACATGAGCATGAGTCTTGAGAGCTTCCAGTCTATCATCAACAATACATTTGCATCATCGCCGGTTGTACTGGCGACGATATTTGCAGTAATTCTGAACCTGATTCTGCCAAAAGACAAACCGGACGCACAGTAGGAAAACTGCAATAACAGGAGGAAATGATAATGAGTGATATTATGAGACCAATGTCTTTTGAACAGCTTTTAAACTGGATAATGACCGAATATAAGAAGAGCGGAACAGTATTCGGGGAGCACCATCCTTACCATGCAGACTCAAAATATAACAGGACGATTTTTGAGAGACCGCTGGAGACACCGGCAGGACCGGCAGCGGGGCCGCACACACAGCTTGCACAGAATATCGTGGCGGCATATTACACTGGCAGCCGTTTCTTCGAGCTGAAGACAGTGCAGATCATGGATGGGGAAGAACTCTCGGCATGTGTAAATAAGCCGTGTATCAAAGCGGATGATGAGTGTTACAACTGCGAATGGTCAACGGAACTTTATGTTCCTCAGGCAATGGAAGAGTATATCAAGGCATGGTTCCTGTGCAAAGTGATCGCAAAAGAATTCGATCTGGGAAGCATGGACGGGTTCCAGTTTAACATCAGCGTGGGTTATGACCTCGCCGGTATCAAATCCGAGAAGATCGACAATTTCTTAAACACAATGCAGCATGCACAGGGTTCAGACATTTTTAAGTCCTGTAGAGAATACCTCCTCGCTCATGCAGATTTGTTCGAGAAAGTGACAAAAGAAGATATCGAGAGTATTTCAGGCGATATCTGCAATTCCGTCACGATCTCAACACTGCACGGATGTCCTCCGCAGGAGATCGAGCGTATCGCCATGTATCTGATCACGGAGAAAGGGTTCCACACATTTATCAAATGCAACCCGACTCTGCTCGGATATGAATTTGCCAGAAAGATCATGGATGAGATGGGATATGACTATGTGGCATTCGGCGATTTCCACTTTAAGGATGACCTGCAGTATGAGGATGCTGTGCCCATGCTGACAAGGCTGATGAAAGTCTGTCAGGAGAGAAATCTTGAGTTCGGCGTGAAGATCACAAATACATTCCCGGTGGATGTGAAACAGAATGAACTTCCGAGCGAAGAAATGTATATGTCCGGTAAGTCACTGTATCCGCTGTCAATCTCACTGGCGGCGAAACTCTCAGAAGAATTTGACGGAAAACTCCCCATCTCCTATTCCGGCGGCGCGGATTATCATAATATTAAAGAAATCGTTGACGCAGGCATCTGGCCGGTGACCGTGGCGACGACACTGTTAAAGCCGGGTGGATATGACAGGATGTCCCAGATGGTATCAATTCTGGAAAAGGAAAATGTCGTCTTCACAGGCATAGACCCGGAAGCGGTGCGCAAGCTTGCAGATGAAGCAAGGACAAACCCGCATCACGTAAAGGCAGTAAAACCGCTTCCGTCGAGAAAGATGAAGAAACAGGTGCCGCTCCTTGACTGCTTTGTGGCGCCGTGTAAAGAAGGTTGTCCGATCCATCAGGATATCCCGGCGTACTTACAGCTTGTAAAAGCAGGTAAATATGAAGAAGCGATGAAAGTCATCACGGAGAAGAACCCGCTTCCTTTCATTACAGGAACAATCTGTGCGCATCCGTGTATGAATAAATGTACCCGTAACTTCTACGAAGAGTCCGTCTACATCCGCGGCATGAAACTGATCGCGGCAGAGAACGGATATGATGCCCTGACAGACACTCTCACAGCTCCGGCCGTGACAAAGAGCGGCAAAGCGGCTGTGATCGGCGGCGGGCCGGCGGGAATGGCTGCGGCATATTTCCTCCGCCGTGCAGGCATGGAGACGACGCTGTTCGAGAAGACAGATGCTCTCGGAGGAGTAGTACGTCATGTGATCCCCGGATTCCGTATCTCCGACAGCGCCATCGACAAAGATGCGGCGCTCCTTGAGAAAATGGGCGTGAATATCTGTCTGAACACAGAGATCACAGATCTGGATATGCTGAAAAATGCAGGATATACAGCAGTCATCCTTGCAGTCGGCGCTTCCGGGCCGGGTGTCCTGAAACTGGAAAAAGGCGAGCCGGTCAATGCGCTTGAATTCCTTGCGGACTTCAAGGCGAAGGACGGAGATCTTGATATCGGTAAGAATGTCGTCATCATCGGCGGCGGAAACACGGCGATGGATACGGCGAGAGCAGCGAAGCGCACGAAAGGCGTGGAGCACGCGTACCTTGTATACAGAAGGACGAAGCGCTATATGCCTGCCGATGAGGAAGAACTTGTCATGGCAGTGGATGACGGCGTAGAGTTCATGGAACTGCTTTCCCCGGTGAAACTGGAAGACGGCAGACTCCTCTGTAAAGTGATGAAACTGGGAGACTACGACGCTTCCGGAAGAAGAGGCGTGGTGGAGACCGGCGAGGAGAAAGAGATTCCGGCAGATACAGTTATCGCAGCGGTAGGCGAGAGAGTGCCGACAGCATTCTATGAGTCATGTGGCATCAATGTAAATGAGAGAGGACGTGCCATCGTCAATGAGGAGACATGTGAGACGAGCCGTGCAGGCGTCTATCTTGCAGGAGACGGCCTGGGCGGACCGGCCACTGTAGTAGAGGGTATCAGCGATGCATTGAGAGCTGCACAGGCAATCCTCGGTGAGACTCTGGTCAGAGATTTTGAGCCGGAGACAGACGAAGATACGATCTACGGAAGAAAAGGCAATATCTCCGACAAGAAAGACGGCGGAGAGGAGAGCGGAAGATGTCTCGGATGCTCAGGCATCTGCGAGAACTGTGTCGAGGTATGTCCGAACCGGGCGAATATCTCCATACGCGTGCCGGGCATGGAGAAGCACCAGATCATCCATGTGGACTACATGTGTAACGAGTGCGGCAACTGTAAGAGCTTCTGTCCGTATGACAGTGCTCCGTACCTTGATAAATTCACACTGTTCGCAGATGAGAAAGATATGGAAGACAGCAGGAACCAGGGATTCACGGTGCTCGACAAAGATCTGGTGAAATGCAGGGTACGCTTCTTCGGTGAGACATATACCTGGACAAAAGGCGAGGAGACAAGGATACCGGACGGACTTCAGAAACTGATGGAGACGGTCTGCAAGGAGTATGCATATCTTTTGAGATAACAGAAAGAGGGAGTTGGCATGAAACTTTTATTTAAAGGCGGTACGATCGTCAGCGGCGACGGCATGAAGAAACTGGACATACTGGTAAAAGGAGAGAAGATCCTTGCGGTTGGTGAAGATCTGGAGTTCAGAGACGCTCAGATCGTCGATGTCCGCGGGAAGCTCCTCTTCCCCGGATTCATCGATGCGCACACCCACATGGCGCTTGAAGTGAGCAATACGATCACGGCGGATAAGTTTGAGACCGGAACAAAGGCAGAACTTGCAGGAGGAACGACCTGCATCGTGGATTACGCCACCCAGTATCCGGGTGAGAGCCTGAGGGAAGCGCTCAACAACTGGCATAAGAAGGCGGACGGACAGTCCTCCTGTGATTATGCGTTTCATCTGGCGCTGACAGACTGGAACGAAGATATCAGCCGGGAATTGGAAGAAGTCGTGCAGAAGGAAACATGCTCTTTCAAACTGTATATGACCTATGATACGATGGTGGACGACGAGACAATGTACGAGATCCTCTCCCGTCTGAAAGAACTGGGCGGGATCGCCGGAGTACACTGCGAGAATAACGGCATCATCCAGGCAAGGCTGAAAGAAGTCCTGAAGACAAAAGGCGGCAGAAAGGATGTATCGGATTATCCTTGGACACGCCCGAAAGAAGCCGAGGCCGAAGCTGTATCGAGACTTCTCAAGATCGCCAAATGCGTGGATACACCGGTCATCGTTGTACATCTGAGCACTGCGGCGGGATACCGCGAGATCCTGCGGGCCAGAGAGGCAGGGCAGACGGTCTATATCGAGACGTGTCCGCAGTACCTTGTGATGGACGAGAGCAAATACTCCCTTCCAGCAGAAGAGGCGAGACATTACATGATCGCTCCGCCGCTCCGCAAGAAGAAAAATCAGGAAGTGCTCTGGCAGGCATTGAAAGAAGGGCGTATCCAGACGATCGCTACTGACCACTGCAGCTTCACGAAGGAGCAGAAGATGGCAGGTGCGGAAGACTTCTCAAAGACGCCCTGCGGTATGCCTGGAGCGGAGGAACGTCCGGCGCTGATCTGGCAGTTCGGTGTAAATGAAAACAAGATCACGGCAGAGCAGATGTGCATTTATCTGTCGGAAAACCCGGCGAAACTTTACAAGCTGTATCCGTGGAAAGGGGCTCTCATCCCCGGAAGTGATGCGGATATCGTGGTCTGGAATCCGGATACCGAGTGGACGATGACAGCAGAGAATCAGCAGTCCGCATGTGATTATTGCCCAATGGAAGGGACAAAGATCCGCGGAAGGGCGGAGCAGGTCTATTTAAGAGGCAGACTGGCGGCAGAGAACGGCAGGGTCCTTGAGGAAAAAGGCGGTGTGTATGTCCGCCACGGAGCAGAGTGAGAAAAAATAAATAACACAATTCAGGTATCAACTGAGATGATTTATATTTACAATGAGGACAGGCTGTGTGAGGCAGACTCCTTAAGACAGGCGCTGAAACTGGAGAACGAAGGGCTCCGGGGACGGCGCCCGGTCGTATCGGCGGTCGGAGCAGGGGGAAAGACAACAACCCTGCTCCGGTTAGCTGATGAGTATGTCCGCACGGGTATTCCTGTGATCGTGACGACCACGACACATATCATGAAAGAGGACAAGGAGTGGTTCCTGTCCGGATTTTCGGAAGAGAAGATAAGAGAACAATTACAGAAATCAGGTCAGGTGTGGGTGGGAGCGCCTGCGCCCGGCGGGAAGCTTGCAAGGCTTTCCAATCATGAGCTTGAGAAAGTCCTGCGGTTGGAAGTTCCCCTGCTCATAGAGGCAGACGGGGCAAAAAGACTACCGCTTAAAGTTCCAGCAGACCATGAACCGGTCATCCTGCCGGAGACGACGCATGTCCTGTCCGTGTATGGTCTGGACAGTGTCGGGAAAAGGATAGAGGAAACCGTATTCCGCCCGGAACTGGCGGAGAAACTACTGAATAAGAAAAGAACCGAAAGTGTTACGGCAGAGGACATCGCCCTGCTCGCCGCATCGAGATCTGCGGGGAGAAAAGGATGTCCGGATACAGCCGTATACACCGTCGTTTTGAATAAAGCAGACGATAAAAGACGAATAGATACCGCGCTGGAAATCTGCCGGGAACTCAGGAGAAGAGGAATACGGCAGGTGATCGTGACCGGACAGGAGTCCGGAGCATAGCGGGGAATATGTAACAGTAACACAGGTCCGGTCATTCAGGACTGGACCGGTGCAGCAGAAAGGCAGATACAGACGAATGAAAATATTGATCAGAGGAGCCGGAGATCTGGCGACAGGGATCGCCTCCAGACTCTACGGTGCGGGGCATCAGATCCTTATGACCGAGATAGCCGTGCCGCTCACTGTACGGCGTACGGTAGCACTCTCGAGAGCGGTTTATGAGGGGCGCGCACAGGTGGAGGAGATGAAAGGTGTCCTTGTGAAAGATCAGGCAGGTGCAGAGAAGGTCATGGCGGACGGCGATATTGCAGTCATGGTGGATGAAAAAGCCGCCTGTTGCGAATGGTTCCGGCCGGATGTGATCGTGGATGCGATCCTTGCAAAGAAAAATCTCGGGACGAAGATCACGGACGCTCCGTTTGTCATTGGCGTGGGCCCGGGATTTACAGCAGGAACGGACTGCAATTGTGTGGTGGAGACTAAGCGAGGTCATACCCTGGGGAATATTATCTGGCGTGGAGAGGCTATCCCGAACACCGGAGTCCCGGGAAATGTGGCAGGATACACGATCGAGCGACTGATCCGTGCAGAAGCGGACGGCATACTGAAGCCGAAGGCGAAAATTGGCGATCATGTGGAGAAAGGCTCAGTTGTCGCTGTGACAGGGGGAGTACCGGTATACGCACAGATGACAGGGATCGTGCGGGGGATGCTCCAGTCCGGTGTGCAGGTGAGTAAGAATCTTAAGATCGGGGATATCGATGCAAGGGCAGAGATTTCTCACTGCTATACGATCTCCGACAAGGCGAGAGCCATAGGGGGCGGCGTACTTGAGGCGGTCATGGGATTTGAGCGGATGAAAGATGAATTTGCTATTGTTATCCTTGCCGCGGGAGCAGGAACAAGGTTCGGCGGGAATAAGCTGAACGCACTTGTCCGCAATAAGCCGCTTTACAGACATACATTAGAGAGAGCAGAGGCATTCGGTGCATTTCCGGCATATATTGTCACCGGATCAGAGGAGATTGCCCGGGAAGCAGAACGGACAGGCATCACGGCGGTGTGGAACAAAGAGCCGGAACGGGGGATAGCCCTTTCTCTTACGCTCGGCCTTAAGAAGGCGTTAGGGGACAGACCCGGATTAAAAGGCGTTCTCTTCTCTGTCTGTGATCAGCCGGGGCTTGATACATCGACTATGCAGCAGATCTTCCGCACGGCATCCCGCCACCCGGGGAGCATCGTATGTGCGGGGAGCGGAGAGCGGACCGGTAATCCCGTATGCTGGGACCGGACATTTTTCCAGGAACTGCTTGCCCTTGACGGCGATGAGGGCGGAAGGAAGATCATGAGAAAGTACAGAGAGAAAGTAAGGATCATCCAGGCGGATCCCGAAGAATTGAAGGATATCGACAGACGGGAAGATCTGGTATAAGAGGAGAGGAGATGAGTCGTATGGCGAGGGTACGGAAAAAGAAAGTGGCGGTCGTACAGTGCCTGGGCGGATGCGCCAGACAGACGTCGGCGCAGTCCACAGATGCAGCGGGCACTGCGGCAGACGGAAAGCAGGAAAAGGAGAAGAACCATAGTCAGTCCGGCATGAGCTGTCAGCAGATGAGCGAGACAGAGGCTGCTGTGACATCGTGCGAGTGGGGGTGCTTGGGCGGCGGCAGTTGTGTGGAAGTATGCCGGCTTGGGGCAATCCACATCAATGACAGAGGTGCTGCCGAAGTGGATCCGGAGAAATGCGCAGGATGCGGATTATGTGCGAAAGCCTGTCCACGCGGTCTGATCCGGATCACCACAGAAGAATATAATATTTATCCGGCGTGTGTCAGTGAGGACGCAGGGGCGCAGACGAGAAAGAACTGCGATGCCGGGTGTATCGCCTGCGGGATCTGTGTCAGGAACTGCCCGATGGGCGCGATCAGCATTGAGAATAACCATGCTGTGATCGATGAGGAAAAATGTATCGCCTGCGGCATGTGCGCTGTGAAATGTCCGCGCGGGGTGATCAGAGACTATAACGGGATCTTTACGGTCCGGGAAGCGAAGGTGTGATCATGAAAGAGACTTACACTTTTACAGTAAACGGTGTTGAAAGAACCACAGACCAGGATAAACCTCTCCTGAGATATCTGAGAGATGATCTGCATCTCCATTCGGTGAAAGACGGATGCAGCGAGGGCGCCTGCGGAACGTGTACTATCATTGTGGACGGCAGGGCGGTGAAATCCTGCGTTCTGACGACGAAGCGCGCCGTGGGAAAGAACATTATAACCACAGAAGGACTCAGCGATGAGGAGAAAGAAGCATTTGTCTATGCGTTTGGCTCGAAAGGCTCAGTCCAGTGCGGATTCTGCATCCCGGGCATGGTCATGGCGGGGAAAGCGCTCATCGACAGAGTTCCCGATCCGACAGAGGAAGAAATCAAAGTCGCATTAAAGGGAAATATATGCCGCTGCACCGGATATAAAAAGATCATCGAGGGCATCCAGCTTACCGCTGCGATCCTGCGGGGAGATGCACAGATTGAGACAAATCTGGAAAAAGGCGACGTCTACGGCGTAGGGCAGCATGCGTTCCGCCTCGACGTGCGTGAAAAAGTGCTTGGATACGGAGAGTATCCGGATGACGTGGAGATGGACGGCATGGTCTATGCATCGGCAGTCCGCTCCAAATATCCGCGGGCACGTATCCTTGATATCCACACGGAGAAGGCAGAAGCCCTGCCCGGCGTGCTCGCCGTCCTGACAGCGGATGACGTTCCGAACAATAAGGTGGGACATCTGCAGCAGGACTGGGATGTGATGATCGCAAAAGGAAGCATCACAAGATGCGTGGGCGACGCAATCTGTCTGGTGGTTGCCGAGACAAGGGAGATTCTCGAGAAGGCGAAGAAGCTCGTGAAGATAGATTATGAAGAGCTGAAACCTGTCACGTCGATCGCAGAAGCCATGGCGGAAGATGCGCCGAAAGTACATTCAAAAGGAAATCTCTGCCAGAGCCGTCATGTGACGAGAGGCGATGCGAAGAAAGCTCTTGCGGAGTCAAAATATGTTGTTACGCAGACGTACAGGACTCCGTTTACAGAGCATGCTTTTCTGGAGCCGGAGTCAGCAGTCGCATTTCCATATAAAGACGGCGTTAAAGTCCTCTCATCCGATCAGGGGGTTTACGATACAAGAAAGGAAATCTCCATCATGCTCGGATGGGATCCGGAGCGTGTCGTCGTGGAAAACAAACTGGTCGGCGGCGGTTTCGGAGGAAAAGAGGACGTGTCCACTCAGCATATCGCAGCGCTTGCGGCGTTAAAGGTGAACCGTCCGGTGAAAGTGACATTTTCCAGACAGGAATCAATCAACTTCCATCCGAAGCGCCATGCCATGGAGGGGACATTTACCCTTGGGTGCGACGAGAACGGTGTCTTTACCGGACTGGACTGCGAGATCTATTTTGATACGGGGGCTTACGCATCTCTGTGCGGCCCTGTCCTTGAGAGGGCCTGCACTCACTCCGTAGGGCCGTACTGTTATCAGAATACGGATATCCGTGGATTCGGATATTATACGAACAATCCGCCGGCGGGCGCATTCCGCGGATTCGGTGTGTGCCAGAGTGAGTTCGCACTGGAGTCCAATATCAACCTGCTTGCAGAGAAAGTCGGTATTTCTCCGTGGGAGATCCGATACCGCAACGCCATCGAGCCGGGCAAGGTGCTGCCAAACGGACAGATCGCGGACTGCTCCACAGCGCTGAAAGAGACGCTTCTTGCAGTAAAGGATGCCTATGAGAGCAACCCGGGCAGGGCAGGTATCGCCTGTGCTATGAAGAACGCAGGCGTCGGCGTTGGTCTGCCGGATAAAGGCCGTGCAAAACTGATCGTACATGACGGGAAAATCGAGCTGTACAGTGCGGCATCCGACATCGGACAGGGATGCGCCACGGTATTCGTCCAGATGGTAGCCGAGACGACCGGTCTGGGAAAAGAGATGATCATAAACAAGGGAGCTAACTCCGAGGTGGCGCCGGACTCCGGTACGACGTCCGGTTCCAGGCAGACGCTCATCACTGGTGAGGCGGTCCGCATGGCTTCCGCTGACCTGAACGAAGATCTGAAGGAGGCGGGCGGCGACCTGTCAAAATTGGAAGGAAAAGAATACTTCGCAGAATTCTTCGATCCGACGGACAAGTTAGGGGCTGACGTGCCCAATCCGAAGAGCCATGTGGCATACGGATTCGCCACTCATGTAGTTATTCTGGACGATGACGGACGGGTGAAGGAAGTGTATGCAGCTCACGACTCCGGCAAAGTCGTAAATCCGATCTCCATACAGGGACAGATCGAGGGCGGCGTGCTCATGGGACTTGGCTATGCGTTGACTGAAGATTTCCCGCTCAAAGAAGGCGTGCCTCAGGCAAAATATGGAACACTGGGACTGATGCGCTCCACCCAGATCCCGGATATCCATGCAATCTACGTGGAGAAGGAAGAACTTCTGCCGTTTGCATACGGTGCGAAAGGCATCGGGGAGATCGCGACCATCCCTACCGCTCCGGCGGCACAGGGCGCGTACTACGCGATGGATCATGTGCTCAGGACAAAACTTCCGATGGAGGATACATATTACTCAAAGAAACAGAAAGCTGTGAAATAGAGACGACAAAGGGGATTATGATCTGTGGAGGTCATGATCCCCTTTTTGCGATTGTGGATTTTAAAATATATTATCAGTGAAATAGCTTTTCAATAAGAATCGGTAAAGGTATAATGGACGAAAGACGGATTATATGAAAATGGAAGAGTGATTGATTTAAAAATGTATTCGAGATTAAAAACAGATGAGAAAGTTACATTGCGGTTTGTAGCGTTGACTTTTTGCATTGCTTATGGCGTATCTGGCGTGTGGAAATGATACTTCCCATGTATATGTTTTTCCTTTCATTACCGGGTAATCTTATCATTGGCGGACTGGAGGAAGCTGGATGGATGTATGTGTTGCTGCAAACGCAGCTATGATCCTTTTTTCTATAGTAATTGTTGCTGTTTTAAATAGGAGGAGATACAATGAGTGAAAAGATACCATCGCAGTCAACTATGACCGATTTGCTCGGACAGCCGTTGTTTGAAGTCTGGCAGAAATTGTGAGTGGTTATTGATGAAAAGTACGAAATGGAACGATTATGGAATGCTGGCGGAAAGAATTGGATTTATGAGTATAAATATCGCAGGGGAGGAAAAACGCTCTGCAGCCTGTACGCAAAAGACAATCGCATCGGGTTCATGATTATTTTTGGGAAAAATGAAAGAGAAAAATTAGAGGAAATAAGGGATACTCTTTCTGATGCTGTCTGCAGGCGGTATGATGAAGCAAAGACCTATCGTGACGGAAAATGGGTAATGTTTGAACCGACAGATACTTCTGAATTTGATGATTATATGAAATTACTGGCTGTTAAGAGAAAACCGAATCGAAAATAGTAATTTTTATTTTGAAAGAAATTATACAGGAGGGTGAAATTTATGGAACGATTTAAAAAAGTTTATCAGCAGGGAGCTATTGATGTGGTTGAAATCTGGATCGACACAGAAACAGGTGTAAATTATGTATTTCATAGAAACGGGAATGCGGCGGGATTTACGCCATTGCTGGATAAAGAGGGAAAACCGGTAGTGACGCCGCAACAGTGATCAATTTGTTTATGTGGAAGGATGGTGCGGATGCGAATTGGACCCACTGTATAAAAGAGCCCTGGAACTTCTGGGAGATAGTGAAGAAATATGCTTAATATGAAAGACGGTGATGAATTGTCAGATAGATTTGTAATGCTGTCTTAAATGGATAAATTGATAAGATGTACGTATTGGGAGAAGCTGTCATGAAACGAGAATTAGGAATCGCCAGATGCGGACTTGCCTGCTGTTTATGCTCTGAAAATATAAGCTGTAAAGGCTGTGATTCAGGAGAGTGTCCGGATAAAGACTGGTGTGAAAACAGAAAATGTTCAATTTCTAAAAAGATTGGACATTGTTATGAGTGCAATGTAAAATGCAGAAAAGGATTATTAAGTAAAATCAAACCGTATGCGTTTACTGAGTTTGTAAGAAGATATGGCGAAGACTGTCTCTTAGACTGCCTTGAAAGAAACGAGAATAGAGGAATAGTTTATCATCGTGAAGGCATAAATGGTGACTATGATGATTTTGATGATGTAGAAACTTTAATCGAATTTATAAGAACTGGAGCTCGTTGAGACAACATATCGATGTGGAATTGGATATAGATGAGCTTGACTGTTATGGAGAGTAAGGACTGTAGGATATTTTTGATTGGAGGCATCGTATGTCGAATGATATTTTTGCAAGATGCATGGCAATTTCTATGTCACATTTTTTAAATACGCCGTATAAAGAGCAGACTATCACAGAAATGTATGCTCCAGATGGATTTGCAAATAAGGCATCAGGCATTTGTCATTATTGTAGTGTAGCTACTCTTAAAGAGATTATAAACAACGGATGTTTACGTTTTAGTGATGTTCGCTTTTGGAATGATTCTACAGAGTTTATAGAGATTATTCCTTTAATATGAACAGAAGATATATAGAACATATACGTGTTCCTTTTCGACGGAAAATGATTCGCTTAGCATGTGAAAATGAATATCGTATAGTGTTAAAAATACCAGAGGAATTGTTACTGGCGGAAGAATGTAGTGGTGATATTTTTAGAAAGGGACAATTCAAACGAGGTAATATATTAATTCCTTTTGTTGATTATAAGTTTAAGCGAGACAATATAAAACATATAGTGACAAATCCGTTTATTAGAGAAGAAAACAGTATGTTTGAACTAGGAATATTTTTCTTCTGGTATTCCATTCAGAAAATACAGTTGACAATAAAAGATTAAGCAGATTACTAGGAGGGGTGAGAGGTGGAGAATAAAATAGATATTTCTAAAAACGTTGAGAGCGAAATTATTATATATCAAACGGAAGATGGACACACAAAAATTGACGTAAAATTTGAAGATGAGACTGTTTGGCTTACACAGGCACAATTATGTGAACTCTACCAAACGAGTAAATCCAATATCAGTGAGCATATCAAACACATTTTTGAAGAGGGCGAACTGGAAGAAAATTCAGTTGTTCGGAAATTCCGAACAACTGCTGCTGACGGGAAAAAATATAATACAATACATTATAATCTTGATATGATTATTTCTCTTGGGTATAGAGTAAAATCAAAAATTGCTACAAATTTTCGTCGGTGGGCTACTGAGCGCTTAAAAGAATACATGATAAAAGGCTTTACAATGGATGATGAGCGCCTGAAAAATCTGGGAGGTGGTAATTACTGGAAAGAACTGTTAGATCGCATACGGGATATCCGTTCGTCTGAAAAGGTTATGTACCGGCAGGTTCTTGACCTTTATGCAACGAGTGTTGACTATGATCCTAAGAGCAGTGAATCTATTGCCTTTTTTAAAATGGTGCAGAACAAATTGCATTATGCAGCACATGGACATACAGCAGCGGAGGTTATATACGAGCGTGCGGATGCGAGCCAGCCATTTATGGGATTGAAGAGTTTTTCTGGTGACTTTCCTGCGTTAAAGGATATAGGCATTGCAAAGAATTACCTTAATGATGAAGAATTAAAAATATTGAATAATATTGTATCGGGATATTTTGATTTTGCGGAAATTCAGGCTATGCGCCATCATCCTATGTATATGTCAGATTATGTAGAGCATCTTGATAATGTTTTGAAGACTACAGGGGAAAAGGTGCTGCAGGATGCCGGTACAATCAGTCATGCGCAGGCAATTGAGAAGGCGACAGAAGAGTATAGAAAATATCAGGCACAGAATTTGTCACCGGTTGAAGAGGAATATTTGGAAAGCATTAAAAATATTCAAAGCATAGTGAAGAAAAAAGATAATAACTAATAGAACAGGAAGTTTCCATGAAAATAACAAAGATGAAGAGATTTTTGGGAGAATAGTGTAAATATTAGTTTGGACAACGAAGAACAAGTGGAGAAGTTGGATGTGATAGGGAAAATTGTAAAAGTAACAGTCGACAGACCTATGGGAAGTTATCACCCAAACCACAGAGATATATATTATCCGGTTAATTATGGGTACATAAAAGGTATAATGTCGCCGGACGGAGAGGAGCAGGATGCATATATCCTAGGCATAGATCATCCGGTAGATGAATTTACAGGAAGAGTCATTGCTGTAATTCACCGCTATGATGATATAGAAGAAAAATGGGTGGTGGCACCTGTAGGAAAAACGTATTCAGCAGAAGAAATAAAGGCGCAGGTTGATTTTCAGGAACAGTATTTTAATTATGAAATCAGAACTTAAGATTCTGAGCAAAAGGAGATTATTATGAAGAAAGTACCTATGATCATATTATTATTGGCTCCCTACGTTTTTCTCCTTATATGCATCGGCATATGTATGGCAGAAAAAGGATTTACGGCAGATGCGATTGAGATGATCGGATGGACGTTTCTGGGAATGTTTCTGCTGATTTTGTTCCCCAATATGATCTACGCGTTCATTTTGAAACGCTTTGGATATGGGCATCGAAAATTATTTTTTTGGAATATGCTGATCCCTTTTTTAGTTATTTTTGACTATTTGCTATTGCTGCCATCGACTATGTATGGTGTCAGCGGGCTTAGGAGTTTATCAAAGACAGGAAAGGCTTCGAAAGCGGGAATAATGATAAACGGAATCTGCCAGTTTTTATTTGTTTTTGATGTGATCAGTGCAGCATATCTGTATATTAGATTTAGAAAATCTTATTAAAGAATGGGGAATGAAGATGAAATTTGTAAAAGCATGCATGAGATAAAAGGAAAACTTCGGTACAGAAAGGAAATGCTAGTATGAAGAAATGGTATGACGAGGAATACGAATTTGAAATTGAAGTTACGGGCTTTCTCAGAGGCAGCCACACAGAACATTATTGTCGAAACGGCGAGGAAATCGGCGATAAATATATATGTACTTATGGATGCCCTGTCAACAAAGACGGATATGGGATCTGTTCCAAAACAATGATGATGCTCTATCCGCTGATGGAGGCGGTCAGGAGCGGCGGTGATCTGGAAAATCTCGGTGGAGACGGGAAATACAGTAAGACCATTGTCTGTCCTGACGGTTGTGTGATGTTTCGGCTGACAGCCAGACCTCTTGGAAATGAAAACTTTCATAAGGGCGGTTTCTGGAAAGAACCGTGAAAACGGGGAGATACTGTTGAAAATCAAGTACGCAACCTGAACTTGCGCATATGCAACCTTGATGTGGTGGAATGCCTGCGACAATGCCGTTATACTCAGAGCATGACATACATTAAAAAAGTGCGAAACAATGAGAGGAGATTAGAATTATGGGTTTCGGAGAAAATCTTCGTACGATGAGAAGAAAGAAAAATATTTCACAGGAGGAGCTGGCAGGAAAACTGAATGTCAGCAGGCAGGCGATATCCCGATGGGAACAGGATAACGGTTATCCTGAAATGGAAAAAATGATCTCCCTGTCCAAAATACTGAACGTTACACTTGATTATCTGGTGTCAGATAACGAAACTGCGGACGGCTCCAATGAAGATTCCGGATCGGAGGAACAGCCACAGATTTCGGTTTCTTCTGCTGCGGCACCGACAGGGAGAATCATGATCCGCAGTTATGACGGAAAACAGCTTGTCAATTGCTACAAGGTGATCTCCATGCATGTTTCCGGCAGTGCGGACACTCCCAATTACGTTCTGTACGGCGTGGACAGGTCATCGTTTTGGGGAGAGAACCGGGAGATGTTGGGCTGGTATGCGGATGAAGAAAGTGTACAGAAAGAGACGGCGGATATTCTCGCAGCAATCGAAACAGGGAAACCATCATATGATCTAAAATATGCTGCAAAAGTAAAGAAACGTTTCTTAAGCGTGGAACTGGTAAAAGAGGAAAGAAAGGAACAAGCCACATGAGAGTCGGAGCAGTAATTGCCGCCGCAGGCACGCCAGGCGGCTTCCGGGCGTATGACAAACTGGAAAACACAGACAGAAATGCCATGTTAAAGAGGATGATCTACACATTCCGCCGTGCGGGAGTGGAAGACGTGGCGGTGGTGACGGGATACAGGGCGAAAGAGACGGAGAAGAGCCTTGCAAAGCTCGGTGCGGTATTCTTAAGGTGCGGGGATTATGAGAACGTACAGATGCTCGATCTTGCGGTTAAAGGGTTCCGGTATCTGAAAAACTGTGGGAAGATCTTTTTCTGTCCGGCTGACGTGCCCCTTTTTACGGAGAATACGTTGAAAATGATGCTTTTGCAGGACGTACCGGTAGTGATCCCGGTATGCGGCGGCAGGAAAGGCCATCCTGTCCTGATCGATGCGGATTTGACAGACGGTATTGCAGAGTATCAGGGAGAGAGGGGATTAAAGGGGGCTATCGATGCATCAGGGGCGGAGATCTGTCTCCTTCCGGTGGGCGACGAAGGTGTGCTTCTGCGCGCACGCAGCGAGGATAATTTCGAGAGGCTGGCGGCGACGGAGAAACAGGCAGACATTCATCCGAAAATTAAAGTACAGCTTATGAGAAATGAAGCTTTTTTCGGTCCGGGAATGATGGTACTGTTAAAGCAGATCGATGTGCTTGGAAATGTACGTGAGGCATGTGAGAAAGCGGGAATGTCGTACAGCAAAGGATGGTCGCTGATCCGTACTGCGGAGCAGGAGCTTGGACGTCCTGTCGTGGAGCGGAGTCCCGGTGGGAAATCCGGCGGAATCGCGAAGGTGAGTCCTGCAGGACATATCCTTATGGAGCGGTATGAGCGTCTGGAACGGGAAGTCGCAGAGTTTGCCGAAAAGAAATTCGAGGAGATCTTTTATGCAGATATGGGCAGAGACTCCCTGTGACGGAGAATTTTATCGATGCTGTGAGGGAGTTTTTTTACCGCTGTCGATTGTTTTTTAAAAAATAATCGGTTATACTGGATAAAAGGGCTGTGCAGAGATAGCTCAGTATAAATTCAGGAGAATAAAAAGTATGAAGAAAAAGATTTTATCAGCAATGCTCGCAGGAGCAATGGTATTATCAATGGCAGGATGCTCCGGAAGTCCGGACAGCAGCAGTGATAACGCAGGAAGTTCTGGGGATGCATCTTCCGGGGAAAGCAGCACGGACGGAGAGGCAGAGGAGACGGAAATTCAGGTATTTATCGCGGCGAGCCTTAACACAGTAATGACAGAGCTTGCAGAAATGTATAATGAAGAGCATCCGGAAGTTAAGATTACATACAATCCGGACAGCTCAGGCACGCTTCTGACACAGATTCAGGAAGGATATGAGTGTGATATCTTCTTTTCTGCGGCACAGAAGCAGATGGACGACCTTGAGGCAGACGGCCTGATGGTAGAAGGCACAAGAGCCAATGTAGTCAACAATCAGGTTGTTGTTGTTTCATTAAAAGACAGCGGAACAAAGGTGACCGGTCTTGAGAACCTGAACGAGGCGGAGAGTATCGCTCTGGCAGGCGGAAGCGTTCCGGTAGGCCGCTACACGAGACAGGCTCTTATCAATCTCGGCACACTGCCGGAGACAGACGACCCGGCTTCTATCACCACAGAAGAAGTATCTGAGGCGCTCGGCGGAGTTGAGATCAGTGAGCAGGACAATGTGAGCAAGGTGCTGACAGCAGTGGTAGAAGGCTCCTGTGAAGTGGGAACGACTTATTATTCTGATACATACGGATACGAGGATGACCTTGATATCCTGCAGACTGTAAGCTATGATCTGACAGGCGATGTTATTTATCCGATCGCACGCGTGGTAAATGAGGAAGCGGACGACGCACAGACGGCAGCGGCAGAAGATTTCCTTAAGTTCATCCTCTCAGACGAGGCGAAGGCTGTCTTTGAGTCCTATTATTTCGATACGAATGTATAAGATAAGGTACAGGGAAAATTTTTAAGGAGAAAATAAAGAAGTTATGGAAGAAATCATACAGATTCTGAAAGATCTGGACTGGAGTCCGCTTTTTATATCGCTTAAGACAGGAGTGGTGGCGACATTTATCTCATTTTTCCTCGGGATATTCGCCGCCCGCAAGGTGGTAAAGGCGACTCCGGGTAAGAAGGCGGTCATCGACGGCATCCTTACACTGCCGATGGTGCTGCCGCCTACGGTCGCGGGTTTCTTCCTGCTTCTTCTGTTCAGCAGGAGAAGACCGCTGGGGGAGTTCCTGTTTGAACAGTTCGATTTTAAAGTAGTACAGACCTGGCTTGGCTGCGTCATTGCGGCGACAGTAATTGCATTTCCGCTCATGTACAGAAATGCCCGTGCGGCTATGGAACAGATCGATATGAATCTGGTCTATGCAGGCAGGACGCTCGGGATGTCAGATACGAAAATATTCTGGACAGTTATTGTTCCCACGGCAAGGCCGGGAATCGCCTCAGGAACGATCCTTACATTTGCAAGGGCGCTGGGAGAGTACGGGGCCACCTCCATGCTTGCCGGAAATATACCCGGTAAGACGGGCACGATTTCCCAGAAGATCGCCATGGTCATTCGGGACGGCGATTACCTCACTGCCGGTATATGGGTAGCGATCGTTATGATCATCGCCTTTGCTGTCATCTTCCTCATGAATCTCATATCAGGAAGCAAGATGAAGCATATCGGGAGGTGGTAAGCTATGGTCGTCACAGTAGAGATTCAAAGGAAACTTGATAATTTCCTTTTAGATATTAATTTCCACAGTGAGTCACGAAGAATTGGCATTCTCGGTGCCTCGGGATGCGGGAAGAGCATGACACTTAAGAGCATCGCAGGGATTGAGCTGCCGGATGAGGGGCATATCGAAGTGGAAGGCAGGACTCTGTTTGACAAGAATGAAAAGATAAACCTGAAGCCGCAGATGAGAAATGTGGGATATCTCTTTCAGAATTATGCCCTGTTTCCGACTATGACAGTGGAGAAAAATATTGCTGCGGGATTAAAGGGCAGTAAGCGGGAGAAAGAGGCACGTGTCCGTGAGATGGTCGAGAAGTTCCGTCTGCAGGGACTGGAGAAAAGGCTGCCGGGGCAGCTCTCAGGCGGACAGCAGCAGAGAGTGGCGCTCGCGCGCATTATGGCGTACGAGCCGGATATGATCCTTTTAGACGAGCCGTTTTCCGCTCTTGACATGTATCTGAAAGATCAGCTTCAGCGGGAACTTGCCGAAATGCTTGCGGACTATGAAGGCACGGTCATCATGGTGTCCCACAACAGGGATGAGGTTTACCGTTTCAGTGAGGAGCTGCTTGTTATTGATCAGGGGAAGATTGCAGTATCGGGAAAGACGAAAGAGATCTTCCGTGACCCTGTGAGCAGAGAGGCGGCGCGTCTGACCGGGTGCAAAAACTTCTCGAAAGCCCGCAGGATCGATGCACACACGGTCGAAGCAGAAGACTGGGGAGTCACATTCACGACGGAACGGGAGATACCGGAATACACAGAGTACATCGGCTATCGTGCGCACGATTTCATTCCGGTCTGGAATACAGAACAGGACGGGGAGGACGGAGCGTATAACGGCGATGGCAGCAGGTGTGACATGCTCAGGTTTAATCTGGAGAGCAGCGCAGAGCTCCCATTTGAGAAGAACTATTACATAAAGGCAGGGAAGACTGTCTGTTGGTTTGTGCAGAGAGAAAAGGTGAGGGAACTGGAAGAGAGAGGCATGCCGGATTATCTTGCCTTCGATGAGGAGAAACTTCTGTTTTTGAAATAGTGCGGCTGATTTCCGGGGCTGGATAAAACATGTGAAAAAGACGAGTTAAATTTTATAAAATAGTATTTACAAGAGACCCTTTCTGCTATATAATCTGCCTTTGGCGTAACAGTTCAGCCGCCTGCTGAACTGTTATGATTATATAATAGAAAGGGTATTTATTATGAAGGCAGTACAGCAGGACATGACATCGGGAAAGCCGATGAAGATCATCATCAATTTTACTCTTCCGATTTTTATCGGCAATGTATTTCAGCAGTTTTATAATATGGCGGACGCGGTGATCGTCGGTAAGTTTGTCGGTACAGGTGCATTGGCGGCAGTGGGAAGCACAGGCACCATCATGTTCCTGATCTATGGCTTTGTCGTCGGGATGACGGCAGGGTTTACTGTGCTGACTGCCCAGAAATTCGGGGCGGGAGATATGCATGCCATGAGGCGGACCGTGGCCGGAGCTTCAATCCTGTCGCTGATCATCGGAGCTGTCCTGACGGCGGCATTCATGATCCTCATGAAGCCGTGGCTCACGGTGATGAACACGCCGGAGGATATATTTGCGGATGCGTATGCTTATATCATGATCATCAGCGGCGGCATTCTGGCACAGATGCTGTATAACCTGCTTGCAAGCATTCTAAGAGCGCTCGGCAACAGCAAAGTGCCTTTGTATTTCCTGATCCTGTCCGCGCTTCTCAATATCGTACTGGATCTGGTACTCATCATTGTATTTCATATGGGAGCGGCGGGTGCCGCTGTCGCAACAGTGATCTCCCAGGGAGTATCCGGACTCCTCTGCCTTGTATATATTATAAAGAAGGTCCCGATGCTTCGGATGAGCAGAGAGGACTGGCATCCGTCAGGCATGCTTTTAAAGACCCAGATCAGGATCGGTATTCCGATGGCGCTTCAATACTCTATTACCGCTATCGGCACGATGATGGTGCAGTCTTCGCTGAATATTCTGGGATCTACGCTGGTGGCCGCATATACTGCAGCGGGCAAGATCGAGCAGGTTGTGACACAGGCGTATGTGGCGATGGGTACGACGATGGCTACATACGGAGCCCAGAATATGGGGGCGGGCAATGTGCCGCGTATCCGGCAGGGATTCAAAGCATGCACGGTCATCGGAATTGTCTATGCAGTCGTGTCTGCAGCACTTGTTATGACAGTCGGGAAATACATGACATATCTGTTTGTATCCGAGGATGTGGGAGTGATCATGGATTCCGTGAACATATATCTGTGGTGCGTAGGTATATTCTTTATCCCCCTTGCGGTCGTCAATATTTACAGGAACGGAATCCAGGGTCTGGGATACGGCCTGCTTCCTATGATGGCGGGCGTAGCGGAACTGGTGGGAAGAGGCGTCGTCGCGGTGATCGCGGCAGGCCGGAAGAGCTATCTGGGCGTGTGTCTGGCGAGCCCGGCAGCCTGGGTGCTTGCCTCGGTGCTGCTGATCGCTATGTACTATTACATTGTCAAGATCGACCTCAAAAAAATATTCCCGGACAGGAAAGCCGGGAACGATATATAAGAACGCTTTTTAAAAGCTGTAATTTTTAGTCGAAGTCCAATGGCCATACGAACGGCTGTCCATACAGCCATTGTCTTCTTTGTTTTCATGTATTAAGGATAGCAGAGAAATGTGAATCCATTGTGACAATATATGGAAGAAAAATTAAAAAGTCTAAAAAGAAAATAAACTTACGAAAGAACAGTATCAAAGGCACAGGTTCAGATAATATGCATCATATTCTGGGCAGCTTTTGTCCACCGCTCTTTCTCTGTTTCATAGCGCTCTTTCAGCCAGGCAACCGCCTGATCCATACCCTCGTCAGAGAGGGGGAAAGTGGCGCTTTCTTTCTCTTCATCAGGGGTCTGTTCAAAGCACCACGGTTCCGGGTAGACCCAGACAGTAAACGTAGTGCTGTTCTTCCCGTCATCTCCGTTCATAAAATACCGCATGCCGTGATGGCTGCCGGAGAACGGTTCTTTTTTGAGGCCGCTATAAGGTACAAGTCTTTTATCGATCATAAGATATAGAATCCTTTCTGTCCTGCAAATAAATATCAGGATGGAATTGATACTTCCATCCTGATCATTATATCACTGAGCAGCGATCGCTGCAAACTGTGTCGTTACAAGATCATCATAAGGCACGCGCTCCTCCAGTTCTCCGGCACTCTCGAGGATATCCTGAAGAAGATCAAAGCTGCTCTGCTCAAAGATCAGATTGCTCTTCCATGTGTCCTGATCATAATAGCGCGTTACGATCGTAGTGATCGTCTCCAGATCAGCCTCCGGGAACTGCGGTTCTATAATAGCAGCGATTTCCCCGGGTGTGTGGGACTGGACATAATCCATTCCTTTCTGGAGTGCATTTGTAAATCCCTGAATGATGTCAGGATTCTCATCGATGTAGCTCTTCTTCGCGCTGAACGCCGTGTAGGGCACATAACCGCTGTCTTCGCCGAGGGAAGCGACTACATAGCCTTCACCCTCGGATTCGAGCGTTGTGGCGCCCGGCTCAAACTCGACCGTGAACTCTCCCTGCCCCTCTGCAAATGCAGCAGCAGTGGAGCCGAAGTCAATGTTCTGGTTGATCTCAAGATCTGTCTCAGGGTCGATACCGTTTTCTTTCAGGATATACTCAAATACCATTTCCGGCATACCGCCTGTCGTTCGCTACATCATGTAAATCATGGGCATATATTGATCCATCATTATTTTTTGCCAGTTTTTCGTGGTAAAAATCATCCATTACCTTCTGTAATTCTTCTTTTGTTTTAACAATGGTATATGGTTTCAATGAGTTATCACTTGGTTCTACGATACCCATATCCATCATGAGTCCAATATAGGGCAATACACTTCTCTTGGATTTTGGATATCCTAAATCAGTAAGTGCCTTTGATAAATATTTTGCGGAGGTGTAACCTCTTTCATCTTCATAAATCAGTCTCATAGTATGGTAAATGATTTCGTTCTCACGACGATTCATTTCCTGTGCCGGACTATACTTGATCAGACCAGACAGACCATATTTTAATTCGATTTCAGGAAGTCCATCTTCATCCACTTCGATACGTTCGATTAGGATTTCAATATCCTTACGGTCAAGAATACCATTTTCAATAATTTTATCAACCACCTGTAATGCATTCTGGAGTTTATCTTTTACATCTTCATTCTCCAGACTGGTATCATTTAATTCACTTAATTGCATTTCCAGTCCATGAATCTGTGAAAGAATATCTTGCTGCAATGCATCATAGGTTTCATTGACAATATCCTCATTCCCGTGAGCGTTGGATAAATCTCTAACTTTCTGAGTAAAAAGAACTTTCAGTTGTTTCTTTCGTTCGTCAATCTGATTTTGAATTTCGGAACGCTTTTCTTCAACCGTTCTTTTTTCAGAATCGAAATCCTTCATATCATAGGTGGCAATAACTTCGCAGAGTGAATCACGACAGAGCTTGATGTAAGTTACAACATCTTCCATCAGATCTTCTTCTTCGATAAGATGTGATTTTGAACAATAACGTTTGCCCTTGGTGTTGTATGTGGTACAGATATAATATTTGCGTTCTCTACTGGAAGTTGTTCTTCTGATTGGAGTCAAACGCCTTCCACAATCTTTACAAAAGAGGCAACTTCCAAATGGATTCGGTATCTCAGAACCAATCCATTGCCCACGACTGCCACGATAATTGTTCTTGACACGTTTTTCCTTCATATCCTGAATTAGATCAAAAGAAGCTTTGTCAATGATGGCTGGATGATGGTTTTCAAAAACATACTGTTCATCCTTTGGAACACGTTTGTCTTTCCCGTGAACAGTAGAACGAGCACGTTTTCGCAAACGTAAAGTTCCGATATAAAAATCATTTCCAAGCATATCTTTGACCATAGAGTCAGACCACACTGTTACAATCTGACGTTTTGTGATTTTGCCTTCTTCCAGTTCACGCTCATGGCGAACCATAGAAGGTGTTGGAACTTTATTTTCAGTCAGATAATTGGCAATCATGCGATAGCCGGAGCCTTTCAGATAAAGGTCATAGACCATCTTCACATATTCTGCTTCTTTCGGTATGATTTCTATTTTGGATTTGTCTATTTCATTTCTTTTATATCCAAATGGTGGCTGTGTCATCAATATTCCCTCTTTTTGACGAGCTTCAAGAGCACGTTTGATTTTTCTGCTGATATCTTTTACATATTTTTCATTATACCACGTTGTGATACCGATTGTATCATCATCATCGGTTTCTGAATTATAATTTGTATCAACAACAATCAGTTCTTTTTTTCGCTCTTTAAAATCTTCCAAAAGAAGGAGCACTTTTGCATTGTGACGTCCAACGCGTGAAAGGTCTTTTACAAACACTCGATCAATGTCTTTATCCAAATCATCCATTAACTGGTTAAGTCCAGGTCTATTAAAAATATAACCTGAAACGCCATCATCTTCATACCAGCGGTCGATAACCATGTTACATTCTGCCGCAAATTGGCTAATAATTAATTTCTGATTTTCGATAGAAACATAATTTCGTTTGTCATCATCTCTTGATAGACGTACATATCCAACATTCATAAACTCACTTCCTTTCTTTATATGAAATATATTAACATGAATAATGTAAATATAGAATATATTTAGGAAGAAAATTTATCAACTGCTCGTGTTACAGTAGTGATTTTTGATTACTGCCTTTAAGCCATCGTGAATATTCTTATCATTCTGCCCATCCAAATATGTGACAACTCGAAATCCCAGTTTCCTATATTTTTCCTTTGCTGTTTCAAAATCTTCTTGTGTAGAAAAATCATTTTTCCAAAGATAATAGGTTGGTTTACTCAAGTGTTATCACATCCTCTCTGCCTTATCGTTATTGTATGAATCCCTGTTCCTATTGGTGCAAGTCCCATTTGCAGCTTTATCGATTGAGCCGAGATTCCAGTTTCTTTGGTGAACGGTCTTTCACGTTCCTCTTATGGACTTATCCATAACTCGCCGTTTTAGTGCCGAGCCTCCCCGATCGTCTATCTTAGAAGTGAGTGTCATTATATGCTTACCGCCGATTCCGGTTTCTCTAATTGTCAAGGTGCGAAAGCAATTTCTGCTTTTGATAAGGTGAGGATAACACGAATTTTTGAAGTGCCTTGAATATTGACGGCGATTGCAATTTGGCAATGACGGAGGGATGAAAAATTGCAAATTTGCAATTGTGGTAGAGGGTTAGATGCGATATGATATAAGAAACTGAGTTATTGTTGAGGTAAGCAATTATGGAATTGAATTATAAAAAAGCGGTCCTTGAGGATATAGAAATACTAACGGAAACCAGAATTACCGTTCTTCGTGCTGCAAATCAGCTTAGTGATGATATGGATATGTCTTATGTTAAGGAACAATCGTATCTATATTATCAAAAATCTCTTTTGGAAAATAACCATGTGGCATACTTGGTTTTTGATGGTCACGAATTTGTTGGTGCAGGTGGGATAAGTTTTTTTCAGGTAATGCCTACGTTTCATAATCCAACAGGCAAAAAGGCATACATAATGAATATGTATACAAAGCCGGAATATCGAAGAAAAGGAATTGCTTATAAAACGTTGGATTTATTGGTCGCTGAAGCAAAACAGAGAGGAATACATGCAATCTCTCTTGAAGCAACAAATATGGGAAAACCATTATATGAGAAATATGGATTCACTAAGATGAATGATGAAATGGAATTGCAATAATAAGTTACATGGAAAGGATGATGTTATGAAATCATTGCCAGCGGATAACATTTATCAAAGATTATGTGATCTTCGTAACGGAACTGGGAAATCACAAAAAGAAGTTGCAGATGAATTAAATATCCAGGCATCGGTATTAAGTCGAATTGAACGTGGAGAAACAAAATCAGTCAGTCATGATTTGGTTATAAAATTTGCAGAATATTATAATGTGTCAACGGATTATTTACTTTGCATATCAGATGTTCGTATTAGAAGGAATGTTGAGTTGGAAGAATTAGGACTGACCAATAAAGCGCTGCTTCAACTATTGCAAGGAAAAGTAAATGGAAGTTTACTAAGTAAAATGTTAGAACATCCATATTTTCCTGTACTTCTTGATATTGTTAATGCTTATTTTACAGAAGCTCATAACACTGGTTTTGCTAGTAGAAATGCAATTATAGATATAGGAACTGCAAATATAAAAGATTTTATAAAGGAACATCCGGAACATAGAATCGAAGGACAGCATGATATTCGTAGACTTAATGCAGAAAAGGTTACTGGAACCGAGGCTGATCTTGAAAAAATCAAAAGCATTTTCCTGTCCATGCTGAAAGATATTAAGAAAGAATATGATGTACCACAACAAGATATCAGTACAGAAGAATTAAAAAATCAAATAGTCACTATGAAAAAACAGGCAATATTTCAGAAAAAGAAGAAGCCAAGTTTTAACGAAAATGATATGTCAAGAATTGTTATGGGGATGTTTCAAAGTATGGGGATGGACTTGGATGAGTATGAACAGGAAATGTTTCACAAAATGATGGTGCATATGTTACAGAGGAAAAGATAGGAGATTTGAGATGGGAATATTTGATAAATTATTCAAGAAAAAAGCAATAGAATCACAACAGAGTATACCAGTAAAGCAAGATAAACAAGAAAAAACTACAGTGAATATGGTCACGCAAAAAGCGGAACCAACAGTAAAAGAACAATTGATAAGAGGATACGTTGGTACATATAAAAAGCAAGTGGATTACGCTACAGTTAAAGAATTGAAAAAACGTTATATTGCTTTCGATGTTGAAACGACAGGATTAAGTCCGATGAATGATAAGATAATCGAAGTTGCAGCTGTTTTATTTGAAAATGGAGAGATTATCAAAGGATATAGTTCATTGGTTAATCCAGAAGTCTTTATTCCATACAGTGCCACCGCTATTAATCACATTACAAATGAAATGGTAAAAGACGCACCGAAAGAATGTATTGTGTATGCAGAATTAGTAGACTTTCTAGGAGATGCTTTAAAACAGCAAACTACTATATGTGCACATAATGCGTCTTTTGATATGAATTTTCTTTCAGAAACATTAATGCGTCTTGGATATGATGGAAAAATTTCTTATGTAGATACACTTTCACTTTCGCGTAGTTTAATCAAAGGGTTGCATAACTATAAACAAGATACGGTTGCTATGTATTTTGACCTTGTAAATAATCAATCTCATAGAGCTGTTACAGATGCAGAAATATGTGGGAAAATTCTTTGGAACTTACTGCAAATAGAAGAAAAAGAGGAAGAAAAAAGATTAAGAAATTTAGAAAAAAGTAAACCATGTGACGAAGAAATGGAGATATGTGCTTACATTCAGAACTGCATCATGAAAAAAGGTGGTGATTCTAAATGGTTAGGGTTTTATAAAAACAGTAGCAATTACGTTGATGTAAGTTACCTATATTCTATTTTGAAATTTAAATGTGCCAAAAAGGGAAAATACATTATTGTTGAAAAGTCAAGTGTTGGAAAACTAAATTGTAATATAGAGCCATGTACAATGAGTGAAGGTGGTTCGGATTATGTAAGAGTATATTTCAATAGTCCGTTCGAATTGGAGCCGTTGGAATCATATTTATTTAGCATTTATGCGAAATGTCGTAAGTCAGCATTGGATTATTTTAAATTTAATAAGCGATATGAAGCAGAACATAAAAACAGTCCAGCTATGTTAAATCATCTTTCTGATATGGATGTTGCAGCGTTGCTTGAAAGTGCTGAAAAGAGAAAATTGACGGAGAAAGTTGTTTCGGAAACCATAAAGAATTCTAATGATAAATCTCGAATCTCTAGAGAAGATATCATTATTCAGCCTATTCATAATAGAGTTCCATTAGCTGGTATTCGCAATAAAAATAATTGGGAAAATGGCTATGATGAAGGATATCCATTCTGGGAAAAAGGAGATAATCTCCGTAAAGAGGGAAATGTAGAAGATGCAATCAAACTGTTTGATCAGGCAAGATATAATGGATATGATGCTCCGGTTCTTTATGACTCTTATGCAATGGCATATCATAAACTGAAAGACTATGCAAACGAAATAGATATTTTAGACGAAGGCATTGTGCGTGAAAGAAAAAATGGAATAAATGTTAGTCGTTTAGAAGCTCGACGAGATAAAGCAATACAATTGCTATACAAACAGCAAGAGGCTAAGAAAAAGAAATTAGAAAAAGAACAGATAAAAAATGAAAATATAAAAAATATTTCTGAGACTTCTACGAAAATAACTGGGCGTGCTATTTTGCAATTGACGGATGATATGACTTTAATCAAACGATATGATACTATTGCACAAGCTGTACGTGAAACCGGTGTAAATTCCAAGAGTATACGAGATGCTGCAAAAGGTGTTCAGAAGCATGCAGGTGGTTATGTTTGGAAGTATGCTGATGAAATTGGCGATTGAACTGTTGTTGCAAATACGTTTTAATTCGATATGGTTGTGCTATGGAATCTTGAGATGCCCATAGCCCATAGGAGTTCATGATTGGACTCCTTTTTTTGAAAAAACATTGTATATTGACTTTTTTGAATGATGGAAGTATGATTGTTCATATAAATCATACTTTAGGAGGCGCTTATGGAAGTTAATAACGGAAAATATGCATGGATGGTTAAAATTGGAGAAAAAGGTCAATTTGTTATCCCGAAAGAAGCAAGAAATTTATTTGATCTTCAGCCGGGAATGGAAATTTTAGTTTTAGGTGATGAAAAAAGAGGCTTGGCAATCTTACCAAAGGAAATGCAAAAAGAATATATTGTAAGGATTTTTTCAGAAATGGATTCCTAAAGGATGGTGAGATTCTATGAGTAAAATCGTTTTCTTTTGTATCCCAGCGCATGGGCATACAAATCCGACGTTAGGAGTTGTGCGTGAATTAATCAGTAGAGGGCATCAGGTTTTTTATTACTCCTACAATATGATGCGTGACAAAATCGAATCCACAGGTGCTGTTTTTGTATCTTGTGATGAATACGATCAGGAACAGCGATTAGATGCGAAAGACGGAGCCCGAATAGGAAAAGATTTGGCTTTTTCAACGCAGATATTGGTTGATACTACATTAGCTTTGGATGATGCGGTGTGCGAACATATGAAAGAATTAAATCCAGATTGTATCGTTGCGGATTCCATGGCTGTATGGGGAAAAGCTGTGGCACTAAAACTTGGGATTCCGTTTGTATCTTCAACGACAACCTTTGCTTTCAATCAGCATTCAGCAAAGATAATGAAGCAAAGTCCAGGACAAATATTTGGTATGATCTTCTCAATGTCGAAAATCAATAAAAACATCAAACGTTTACAAGATAAAGGTTATCCTGTAAAAAGCATTCTCGATATTATTCAAAATGACAACAATATAGATACGATTGTATATACATCTCCAGAATTTCAACCATGTTCCAAAACATTTTCGGATAAATATGTTTTTGTAGGACCATCAATACGACCTGTTGAAAATGTGATTGAGAAGAAGTCGGATAAATTAATTTATATATCAATGGGAACAGTCATTAATGATTCCGTAAAGTTTTACAAAAAATGTATAGAAGCATTTGCCAATACAAAGTATCAGGTTATTATGTCAGTTGGCAATTTGATAAATGTTGAAGACTTAGGTGCTATACCGGATAATATTACGATTTCGAGATTTGTAGATCAGATAGCTGTATTAAGTCAGGCGGATGTATTCCTTACCCACTGTGGTATGAACAGTGTCAATGAAAGTTTATATTATAAGGTTCCACTCGTGATGTTTCCGCAAACATCTGAACAAGACGGCGTGGCTACAAGAGTAGAACAACTTGGTGCGGGTGTCAGGTTGAAGAATATAAATGCAAAATCTATTAGGGTGACAATTGAAAAGGTACTAAATACAAAATCTTATTATGAACATGCGTCAAAGATTTCTCAGGGATTCCGTAAATGTACTGGTGCAAAAGGTGCTGCAGATAAAATTGAAAAGATGTGCGAATGAATAAAAATCAACGCTCAAATGAGAAAAAATCGAATTTGAGTGTTGATTTTTTGCTTTAAATGGATATAATAGATTATGAAAGGAAGGGTTAAAACTATGTTGATACAATTTAATTTTAAAAATTTCAAATCATTTCGTGATGAGGCTACGCTGGATTTATCCGCAGCAAAAATGACAGAATTTTCAAATCGTGTTATATCCGTGGGTAACGAAAAAATATTGCCTGTAGCTGCTGTATATGGTGCGAATGCAAGTGGAAAATCTAATGTTTACGGTGCATTTGAATATATGAGCGAGTATGTAGTGAACTCTTTCAAATATGGAGATGAAGAAGATTTCGATGATGTCAGACCACTTCCATTTCTTTTTGACGTTTCTTCTGAAACAGCAGATACAAGTTTTGAAGTTTATTTTACCGTACCAGGTGACAAAACTGAAAAATGTTATAATTACGGATTTTGTATTGGGCAAACTGGCGTTACAGAAGAATGGTTAAATTACAAGGCAAAAACAGCTCGCAAATATTCTACTATTTTTTACAGAGATGAGGAAACGTTGGATCTTGCAGGTATTCCAAAAACAAGCAGAGAAAATATTGAAATTGCATTAGAGAAAGAAGTTCTGATTGTTTCATTAGGAGCAAAATTAAAAGTTACTAAATGTAAACTTGTAAGGGACTGGTTTTTGAATAATGAATTTGCAGATTTTGGAGATGCTATTACTAATTTCTTTATGTCTCGTGTTCTTCCTGCGGGATTTATTGATGATGAAAAAATCAGAGCAAACGTTGTAAAATACTTCTCTTCTTTTGACGAAACAATAAAAGGATTTGAAGTTACAAAACTTCCTGCCCAAGAAGATTCTAAAGAAGAAAAATATCTGATAGATGCACTTCATAAAAAAATCGGATCTGAAGACATGGCAAAAATTCCACTTGCTCATGAATCAGCAGGTACTTTAAAAATGTTTGCACTCTATCCGGAATTACAGGATGTATTGCAAAATGGTGGGGTATTCTTTATCGACGAGTTAAATGCTCGATTACACCCACTTCTTGTTCGCAACTTCATTCTTACTTTTCTTAACCCAGAAATCAATATAAATCATGCACAGCTCGTATTTACAACGCATGACACATGGCAGTTATCTAATCAGCTGTTACGTCGTGATGAAATTTGGTTTACAGAAAAAGATGATATGGGATTATCTGTATTATATTCCTTGGCTGATTTTATCGACGAGGATGGTTCCCGTATCCGTAAGGACGAAAGTTATGAAAAAAACTATCTGTTAGGAAAATATGGAGCTATTCCCTCCTTAAAGACAATCGATTTTTTTAAGGAGGGTTAGCTTATGGCACGTAAAGATAGAACAGGTAATAGAAAAACAAGAGAACGGCGTGCAGTACATCGTATCCCAGAAATGGGGTACTATCTTGTCGTGACCGACACAGAGGCTACTGAACGTTGTTTTTTTAATGGGTTACACGACAGTCTTCCGGAAGACGTAAAGAAAAAACTTGTTATTAAGGTTGTGGAAACAAAAACACAGAATATGATTGAGAAATGTCTTGAGATGACAGCTTATGAAGCACAATACCGTATACCATGGATTGTCTTCGATCGTGATCAGGTTCCAAATTTTGATCAGATTATCAAGGATGCAGAGAAAGCTGGAATTAACGTGGGTTGGTCCAATCCGTGTTTTGAAATCTGGATGTTTGCCTATTTTGGTAATATGCCGGCGATACAGGAATCTTGGATTTGTTGCTCAAGATTCGGTGAATTGTATAAAGTAAAAACTGGTCAAGACTATTCAAAAGCTGATTCTGATATGTACAAAAGACTCTGTGAAAACGGAGATGAAGATAAGGCGCTTCAGATTGCTGCTCAGAAATATGAGCAGTGTCTGAGAGAAGGTAAAATGGTTCCATCACATATGTGTCCGGCAACAACAGTGCATGAGCTGGTGGGTGAAATTAGAAGAAAGGTTAAAGGGTGATTATATGGCTAATTATATGACATTTTTCCCTGTAGGTAATGGGGATATGACACTGATTCAAACAAAGACAAATAAATACATCATGATAGATTGTAACATCAGAAATGCAGAGAATGATGATACAATTTATGATTGCAATGAATACTTGCAAGATAATCTGCCGATTGATGATGGTCAAATTTATTTGGATGCATTTTTCTTGACGCACTCAGATAATGATCATTGTCGTGGAATTAGAGATTACTTTAATTTGTGTGCTCCAGAAGATTCTGACGATGATAAAATCAGAATTGATGAATTGTATGTACCAGCAAAACTTATGATGGATGAGACTCATTACAATGACGATGCGGATGCCATTAGAGAAGAAGCACAAAGAAGACTTGACTTGTTAGGTACTGATGAAGCAGATACGCCAGGAAATCGTATTAAAATTGTTGGATATAGTAAGGAATTAAAAGACTACGCAGATGCTATTGTTCCAGCAGGAGAAACGATTTCTGATATAAATGGAAATACGGATTATGGCGCAGAAATATTTGTATTAAGACCGGTGAAGAAAGCAAACGATGAGGAAGAGTCTGACGTGAACGATTGTACCGCCTCTTTTAAAATTACTTTTGAGATTAATGGTGGTACATATGTTGCAATTATCGGTGGAGATCTCAAGTGTGAGAACTGGAAAGAAGTTATTGAACTAAATCCAGACATGACTTTTGATTTATTATTAGCACCACACCATTGCTCCTGGCATGCAGTTAGTTCTGAAGATACTCACACAGGAAAAGCAAACTCTGTTATTGAAGAATTTCTTGAAAAATCTAAAGAAAATGCATATGTGGTTTCTTCGAGCAAGGTCATTAAACGTGATGGTGACAATCCACCGAGTTACAGAGCTAAAAATGTCTATATTAAGCACCTGAAAAAGCAAGATAGATTTAAATGTACAGCAGAATATCCAAATGCTGATGATCCAAAACCATTAATATTTAAAATTACTGGTCAGGGATTTTCAATAAAATCTATTGCAACAGCAACAAGTCAATACAATTCCTTTACACAAAAATCTTATGGTGGAGAATAGTATGCCGGGTACAATTTTTGAACGTTATGAATTTCTTAAATTGGAAACTTGTTGTGAAAAATATATGCCGTTGATATCGGCCATAGATAAAAATTATAGTATGGAGAGATTGGGACTTTATGAGAGTTCGCTTTCTGATGGACTATTTATTCATTGCAGATTGGAACTTTCACTCCCCACTAACGGAGTATATAAAGAATTGGATGTTCGTTCTGATGAAGAAATATTAATTTTTGTCAAATCGGACTATCCATTCTTTGCACCAGCGGTTTTATTTGTAAGGAATGACTTTCCTACCAGCCGAATTCCACATCTAAATCTTGGCATTGCAAATAGCAATATTCATCTATTGAATCCTTGTTTATATAGAGGGGATGTTAACGAATGGTTTTTTCAGAATGGTCCTAGGGCGTTTTGTGATCGTGTGAATGATTGGTTTTCTGATTTAATTAATGGAGAACTTATGAATGGTGATGGATTTGAAACTGTTCGATATGAGAATACAGCAGGATTTGCAGAAATGGATTTTGATTATTTATGCAAGATAATTTCAACGTATGGAACTACTCATGGTGCTCAAATATTACAAATGAAACAAAAAGCGAACAGATATTTTCAGATTTTGAATCAAGAATATTCAAAAGAGTTAAGTGATGATATCCTGCCATGTATATTTGCATTTGATAGAGAAAATGTAGTTCATGATTTCATCAGTCAGGCTCTTTGTACTGAGAAAGATTTGAAAATTTTTCCGTGTGAATGTAGAATTCAACATGGAATTCGAAAAATCTCAAGAAGATACTATGAATCCCACAAAATTGATTCACTAAAAAATATCTTAGTTGTTCTTGCAGTGAAACGTCCAATGCAAGTTCTTGGTGGTTTTTCTGAGTATGAATTTATAGTGGTACTATTGTCGTATGATTTGAAATCTTCTCCAAATATTGAAAACTGTTCTATTAAGAAAGTTGTGCCAATACAAGCTTTAAACAATGCAATGGCAGAAAGATTATCAGGTACAGAAAATATTTCAAAGAAACCAGTTATTATGCTTGGCTGTGGTGCGTTGGGATCTAAAGTATCAATGAATTTGGCTCGCATGGGATATACAGAACAACATTTTTATGATGAGGATGTTATTTTGCCACATAATTTAGTGAGACATTATGAAAACTGCAATTATGCAGTGGGTTTTCCAAAGGCAGAGGTAATGAAAATAGAGATGGATTGTATGTTCTCTGGTAATAAGAGTACAAGCCATACTGAAAATATTTTTTATGTTGATAGTTTGCCAGAAGGTCTTGTTATTGATTGCACTGCTTCAAGAAGAATTATGTTTTGGTCTATATTAACTGACAAGATAAAATCATCTATAATCAGGAGCGAAATATATGCTGGTGGAAAAATGGGGCTTACTGTAATAGAAGGAAAGAATAGAAATCCTGATATATATGACATGCAGATATCCTTATACAGAAAAGCGTTAGGTGAACCCGTTATTTCACAATGGCTTAACTATAAACAACCTAAAGATATGAGGTATCATATCGGATTTGGATGTAGTTCAGATACTACAATTTTGGATGATGGAACAATAAGCAATCATGCAAGTATGGTGCCACATTTAATTAATAAATACCAGGATACAGAAAATGGAATTGTGTGTGTGAATTATTTTGATAGAGATGATTTGACCAATAATGGTGTTTACATTTACGAAATGGAACCGATGGTATTTTTGGAAGAAGTAGATGGATGGTCTATTCACATTAGTTCTTCTCTTTATCAAAGAATTCAAAAGTATTCCAATGAAAAACTTGAGAATGCGGGTGTTTGGATTGGAAGCATTGAAAAAAAGATTAAGCGGGTTACGATAGTGGATACATTTATTCCGGAAGACAATGAACGAAAAGATAATACTGTTGAGATGGGGAAAAAGGGTGTAAAAGAATATCTAAAATCATTGCGAACAAAAACAAATGGTCTGTTAAGATATATTGGCGAATGGCATACACATATTGCAGGCGATGCGTCACCGAGTCAGAAAGATTTGAAAACGTTTTGCGAAACACATCCTGCTGAAGATGTGTTTTTAATGACGATTTTATCACCTTCCAATACTCGAAATTATCTTATCAGAAGGGAGAAAAATGAATATAAAAGACTATAGAGAAAAAGAATTAAAAACGCTTGTTATAGCAAACATTTTAGTGATTTTATGTTTAAATGAACTGATTACCTTTGAGGGTATCTTGGAAGAAAATAGTTATATGAAATTACTTGTTACAATTATTAACTCTGGTTTATTTGCTGCCATCATTTATACTATGGTTACTGTGTTTGATTGTATGATTTCAAGTAAATTAAAAAGATACATTGTGTTTTGGTGGTTTCCAATGCCTGGGGAGACTATTTTTAGTGATATAAAAACAGATGCTAAAGATGAGCGTTTTACATCGGCAGAGGCTATTGAAGCATACCAAGACATATATAATAATTTACCGTCAGGAAAAAAGGCTTGCCACCAGTATGAAAACAGTAAGTGGCATGAATTATTACGTCAGCACGAATCAGAAACAAAAGTTTTGGTTGCGCATAGGGATTACTTAATGTGTCGTGATATGGCAACTGTAATAGGAGTGATGCTATTTTTGTATACGATTTTTTCTTTTGCAATGAAGTTAATCACTTTTGACAAAAAAGCGGTAATATATTTGGGGGCAGTATATTTCGTATGTATGATTGCCGCAAGAGCAAAATCAAAACGATTTGTAAAGACAGTCATTGTATGTGATTTACATCCCCAAAAATAATTAAGAGCCTGTGAAGAAAAGTCTGTAAATAGGATTCTTCTATGATAAGAACGGGTGAAAGGCTTGAAAAATAAGTTTTTCACCCTTGTTTTATATATACCATCCGTTTGATGGCATGTCAATAACAGGCGGCTTTTCCGCCTGTTTTAACCTGGATATGGATTTAATCTGGCAGCCGTCCTTCATACATAATGCTCAACTCACCATAGACCTGGCCCCAATTTCGGATGGTAGTTGTCCATTTTTTAGTAGCTTCAAAGGTGGCCAGATACAGAGCTTTCAGCAGTGCTGTATCGCTTGGGAAAACGCTTCTCTGCCGGTTGAGTCTCCGATAGGTGGAATTTAATGATTCTATGGCATTGGTCGTATATATGACCTTCCGCACATCTGTTGAAAATTTGAAAATCGGAGAAATCGCATCCCAGTTATCTTTCCAGCGTTTCATGGAGTTCGGATATTTAGGCGTCCATTTCTCTGTTACCCGGTCAAGTGCGTTCAGAGCTTTCTTCTCGTCGGATGCCTGATAGATTGTTTTTAAATCCGTTGCAAAGGCTTTCCTGTCTTTATCCGGAACATATTTCAGTGTATTCCGTACCTGATGTACGATACAGCGCTGATACTCTGTTTTCGGAAAGGCAGCTGCAACAGCTTCCTTGATCCCGGTCAGACCATCTGCACAAAGGATCAGGATATCTTTTACACCGCGGTTTTTTAATTCATTCAGGACAGACAGCCAGTATTTAGAGCTCTCATTATCACCAACCTGAATAGTGAGGACTTCTTTCTTGCCATCTGTATTGATACCCAAAATCACATATGCAGCCAGTTTTCGTATGATGCCGTTATCCCGCACAGAATAGTGGATTGCATCAATAAAAAGGATCGGATATATTTCATCCAAAGGCCGGTTTTGCCAATCCTCTATTTGCGGCAGGATCTTGTCCGTCACATCTGAGATAAAACCTTCAGATGTTTCAAAACCGTAAATATCCTCTATGGTCTCTGAAATCTGCCGGGTTGTCATTCCCTTTGCATACATGGATATGATCTTCTGGTCAATATCCGAGATATCTTTCTGACGTTTTTTGACCACCTGTGGCTGGAAGGTTGATTTGCGGTCCTGTGGGACTTCAATTTCCATAGATCCGTAACTGCTATTTACCCGTTTACGCTTATAGCCATTCCGATAATCGTCATTGTCAGAGCGTTCAGATTTTTCATAGCCAAGATGATCGTCCATTTCTGCTTCCATCATTTCTTTAATGGTCCCGCCAAGAAGATCTTTCAAGGCATCCTGGATATCTTCAGCGGTCTGAATGTCGTATTCTTCCAGGAGTTGATGGATAATGTTTCGTTTTCCTTCCGTCATTTGTACTCGATGAACAGGTTTCTTTTGTTTTGCCATAATAAAAGGCCCTCCTATGATTTAGATTTTATCATAGAAGAACCTCTTATATTTACGTATTTACAGAAAAACTTTCACACCGCCATAATTAATGAATGTAGGCGAAGTTCATAATTGAGCTTCGCCGTTTTTGTGTAAAACTATAAAGAATTATCTCTGAATGAGTGCGTATTTGTTTGGGAAATACGTTCCATATTTTTCTGATCAGCGGTTATTTTAGCTTTAGCAAGTTTTGAAAGAACGGACGTCCTTGCCTTTGCTTTAATCTGCTCCGTCCCAGCCCTTTTCACTTCTGGTTGCATAAGTTTATTCTGAATTTTCTGAACAGCACTTTGCATAGCACTTTTGATTTTGGCAATTACTCCATCTAGCCGTTTGGCGGCATATTCACGTTCTTTCTTAGAGGCTTTTCGTTCCGGAGAAAGCACCCAATTTTTAGATTCTTCTACTAAACGGATATCTTCCAGATGGGTTTCTTTTTTGACAGCATCAGTCACGACTTCTACAGCTTTGTCATAAGTAATATCTGCAAATTCTTCAATCAGTGCTTCCACATCTTCAATTTTCATAGTCAATTCTTCGAGCTTTTCTTCCTGTAAAGCCAACTGTTCTTTCTGTTTAGTAAGAATGTAATCCTGCTTTTCTAAATATTTTCGTCCACCATACTCAGGTTCTTCTTCTAAGTGTAACCCATAACTTTTTGCAATATCAAAGAGCAATGCACGACAGGCAGAATCAAATACCATTTTTCGATTATTGTTTCGACCTGATGGTTTTCCTGGATTTGGCAAATCAAATCCAAGCTTTTCTAGTGCTTTTTCCTGTTGTGGAAATAATTCCCCATATTGATTTTCACAATCGAATACATGGCGTTCATGGATGTGAGGTGTACTCTCATCCAGATGAAGTGCCCAGTCTAAAATATGAACATGTGTACCGAAGCGCTCAGTAATTTCAATCATAAAATCTGTAACTATCTGTAATAAAATATCTGGTGAAATATGATTATCCAAGGTGCCAATCTGATAGATGGTTTCTTCAGGGCAAGTCTTTTTGTGTTTTAAGATGTCTGAAGTGGTACGGTTACGTTCAGGGTGACGATTTTTAACATTACGTTCATTTTGTCCTTCGATAAAATCTTTGTAATGAATAGAATAATAGAGTTCTTCTACTTCTTCAAACGTATTTGCCAGTTCACATTCTTTTTCTTTATCATAAAAAGTGCGATATCCGTTGAAACAGTCCCAGTAAATATTTTCTTTTGCTCGTTCTTCATTAATGTGCTCACTATTGTTAATATTAAAACTGCGGTCATTGTGCTTGGGATTGTAAGCACCGTTCTTTCCGACACGACCATTGTGTCTTGTTAATTTCATTTTGATGTTCCTCCATTCTTTGGAAATTTCCCCGAAAGGGGATAGACAGCGAAGCGGATTCCTTGCTGCTTTTAGCGTCAAGTAATACCCAGTACTAAGTGGCGAAGCGCCACTGAACTGGGCAAGGCGGCTGCCCTTGACCCGCACAGGATATTGCATTCCCTGTACCCTTGCACAAAGGCATTGCATTCCTCTGTACACCTGCTCCGAAAGAACGGATTTCATCATAAAAATGATTCCATACAGTTCCTTCGGATTTTGCAAAAACATTCGCTGGATATTTTTGCAAAAAGAAAGCCGGTGCATTGGCTTATCGCTCAAAATGCATCGGCTGTTTCATCTGACCTGACGGGTGTATTCAGTTATAAAATTACGTTGATTATTTTTATGTTATACTTTTCCATCTTTCATTGTCTTCAAGAAATCCATAGGTGTCCTTGTCTCGAAAACAGTTTAATAAGTTTTGCTTTAGTTCTTCTGAAAATGTGCTGCTTGTCTTTTTGAATTCCATATGCTCATATAACGAAGAATTAGTAAATCCGCTTATATCATCAAGTGAAAGCAACATTGCTTCCATGGTATCTAAAATAGTATCAACATCTTTTTCTGCAGTTGCAAGATCTAATCTACAGGATACTTCATGATACTTACCCATTTCAAATAATTTTGCCAGTTCCTGTTGTTTGTCTGTAAATAAATGTGCTTTGACAAGGTTTTGTTCCTCCATGCTAAGAAGATATAAATTACTCAAAGTCATACTAAGCGTCTGATATCCGGAAAATAATAATTCTTCATAAGACTTGTATGCTTCAGCCATACGGTTTGTTTTACCATAAATTGTGGCTTGCTTTAATTTACGAAGAGGATTCTGCATGGAATAATACTGTAAATATTTCTCAGCAGCATCATACTGTTCGTTTCGTAAATAATACCCAAAGAGAGAATCAGCAGCACTGGTACGAAGTGTCTCGTCCTTGCTTTCCAATACTCTGTTGTAACATTTTAAGATATAGGCATCATAATTTGTGGTATTTGGAACTTCTGTAAACAAACGGTTAGCGTCTAAAATTGTCGCCAATTGCCATATCAGCATCAGACAATTTGGATAAGATTCAATGATGGACTTTGCCCATTGGAAAACTTCATCGTAAGTCTCAAGTTTCAATTTTTGATTTATCTCTATAACGATCGAAGCAATTTCATCTTTTGTCAGTTCTTCCTGGAATGAAAGCAGAGTATCAAGAGATATTTCAAGCAGTCTTGCAATCGGTGGTAGTAATGAAATATCTGGATAAGAGTTTTCGTTTTCCCATTTATTCACTGCAGGTGTTGTGACACCTAAACGATTTGCCATTTCTTCTTGTGTCATACCTTTTTCTTTTCTATATTTTCGAATGTTTTTTCCTATTTGCATTATTTAAGCCTCCTCTGATTTATTAACATTGGCCATTGTTTATATTGTAATCATAACAAATAGATGGCAGACGAACAATTGAGCAGATGTTAATTATCCGGAAATATATTTAACTATCACTCAATAAAGAAATGACAAAATGGTGAACATGATATCCTATTACATCAAGCGATTTTCAACAATCTCCAATTCTAAGAATATCCATCTGCATTTTGTCATTTTTATCATTTCTGTCATTCTAAGCTAAAGATAAATCCATCTGCTCAAAAGGATTCGCTATCGTATCGTCTATCGCCTCAAAATCTGATTCTTGCACGGTAGTATCTTTAAAGTAGTAAGCACCATCGGAGTATCGTTTGATTACAAATCCCTTGTCGGCCATATACTCCCAGAATCGTGATTTACCATGTGGTGTTCGTCCGTTATCTTCGCAATATTCTTCATACATTTTATACACATCACTTCGTTTCATCTTTTCTCCAGACTTATGACAAAGCATATCATCCGTAAATGCTTTTACGCTGTCAGCAGAGCGATAAAGATTAGCGATACATTCTTTGCTATGGTTGCTTTCGGTGAAATGATTATCGGTGTACAACTGTTTCAATGCTAGCATTGCCATGTGAATAGCATAATCGGATTCTCTGCACATTTTTTCTTTGAGCTGTGAATCTTTTTCTTCTTCTGGAATTGTACGGTTAATATCCAAAACAAGCAAACGACGATAGTAAGCGTTTGTTTTATCATCCAGGTTCAATGGCATTTCATTTGCAGAAAACAACAATTTGGCATAACTATTAAACTGCGTTGGGTCTTGTCCTTTCTTTTCATAAAGAAGCGTATCTTCACCAACAGCTTTCTTGATAATATCCACGCTTTCCATGGCTGTGCTTGGAATATCAGCACAGGCATTTAGCAACTTCCCAAATAATCCTGTGGGATAGAACCGTTGATTTAAATTCTGTAGTGACATACTGGAATAATTGCCGCTTCCAACAATGTGCTGGATGAAAGAAATAGCAATAGATTTCCCAGTTCCACCTTTTCCCTTAATCATCAGGAACTTTTGGAAACGAGTGTCAGTCGTCATACAATATCCGAGATACTGCCAGAACGTCTGTTGATCGGTTTTGTCGGAAATTGAAAAATCCAGATACTTGCAGATATGAGCTCCACCTTCGAGGGCAGATTCCGCTTGCTCTGGATAAAAAGAAAAAGGTATTTGGTTAATCATCAGATATTTCGTGTCATGTTCAATCATTTTCCACTCCATCACATCAAAATATCCATTTTGGAAATTCACCCAATAAGATGGTTGGTTATTTAGGTCAGAAAAACGTTTCTGCACCTGTGGTTGTGATATCAGAAGATTATAAATGCCCTGAATCGTAGTTGCTTTGATGTAGTCACGAAATATCAGCCTTTGAATCTGAGATTTTAAGCGAATCCCATTATGATCTTCATGGTAACATCCTTGTTCATAGATATAGGGTGTGCTTCCGAGCATAAAAAAAGGAACCGTCTGTATCAGATGGTCCACAATTTCCATGTCGAATACTCCAATCCGTTTTCCCTGTTCATTAAAACGATGAAATCTGTTTAAGTCTGGTGTATCGTCTGGTCTGCGTTCAAAGCGCTTAATATAGTCTCCAAGTAAAGATTTTATTTCTTGCATATGCTCCAGTTTTTGAAGATATTCCTTTTCTTTAAATAAATACCATCCCTGCCTGACTGTTAGAAAATTTTTATGGAGCATTTGTTCCAGAAAATCATTATATTTCTTGCCGTAACAAGCCGTTACATAGCAGTAATCCATTTGGTAAGTTCCAGCATAAGCAATTTCTTCCATATATGCTGCGAAACTCTCAAGACTATGATATCCGTCTTCCGCAGGAAGCAGAGCAACAGTAAGGAATCCGGCACCTATCAAAGAAAATGCTAAATCCTGATTATCAACAAGGAAAATATATTTTTGTTCATCTGTTTCCGGTTTGGTTTTCATATAGTGTTCTAAAAAGTTTTTATTCAATGTAAATTCCTCCTAACGTGAAGAAAGACGCTCCAACTAAGGAACGCCTTTCGGTAAAAAGTCTATTGATAGGCTGAATGCAAGGCTTTTGCCTTAGTCAAACCATCAATCCAGTTACATATAATAACGATAGATTCAAGATTTACATTGATTAGTGAACAACACCCTTACGTCCGCCGAGCACGACATGGCCTTTCAGATCCTCCCATGTGAAATCCGGCATCTCTTCCCTTGCTACAAGGAAGTTCCCGGCGCGCTGAGTGAGCTGGGCGAAGTTGACGACATAGTCTGTGGCGCCCTCGGCATAGGTGTAGATGGAAGCCTCTGATCCCATAAATCCGATATCTGCTTCGCCGGAGATGACCGCAGTCATTGTCTTGTCTGCGCCGAATCCGCATACAAGTTCGAGGTCGATTCCTTCCTCTTCGAAATATCCCTCTTCGATCGCGACATACATAGGCGCGTAGAAGATTGAGTGGGCAACTTCATTTAACGTGACCGGAATCAGTTCCGGTTCTTCTGCCTGTTCCGCAGCATTGTTCTCAGCAGCATTGTTCTCAGCAGCATCCTCTTCCGATACAGAAGACTCTGACTCTGTTTTCTGCGAACATCCGGCAAGCAGACAGAGACAGAGGATGACAGCGGTCAGGCATGCAAAAATATGCTTCCTCATAATTCCTCCGTGATAAACATATAAATAAATTCCTTACAATATATGTGGAAAAATCAGAGAATGTGCGCTTTCACAAAAAAAGAATGCCACATTGCTGCGGCATTCCGATTGGTCATATTTCGTATCGATATTCAGTTATCTGATCAGTCGTCGTAATCATCGTCTGCATAATCATCTTCAAATGCATCATCGTAATCTTCTTCCTCGTCGTCATAACCGCCGCCACGCGAAGTAATGGCGAGGATAAGAGAGATCACGGCCAGTACGGCGCCTGCGATCGCTGCAATAAGAAGCTGCAGATCGTCGCCTCTCTGGATGAATGCGAACACAGCGCTTCCCAGATAGAATACCATCGGAAGAAGGAAAGCGAAGATCGTATTCTTCCTCTGCATGATAAAGTACAGCAGAGCCGAAACGAGCATACAAAGAGCAAGGATCACATATGTCATACCGGAGGATACTGTTCCGCCTTCTGTTGTATCTGCCAGGCCGGTTACAAATCCTCTGTAGATAAGGTATCCGAATCCGATCAGAGAGAGAATGCCAAGGATGATGCGCAGCGGACGGAATCTTGGATCATCGTCGTAGTACTCATCATCATCATACTCATCTGCTTCCGCTTCATAATTTCTGTTCCGTTTGATCTCGCCTGTCTCATCTTCAAGCTGTTTCTTTTTCTTCTTGTTTACGGCTTTTTTATCGATCGTGCCGGTTTCCAGCATTTCTCCGTAGCTCTTGCGGGCTGCCTTCTCATGTTTGGCCCGTACTTTTTCGGAAGGAATATTGCTGTAACGTTTTTCTTCTGCTGGTCCGGCCTCTTCCGGGCGTCTCCTCCTTACCGGTTTCTTTGCATGTTCTTCGGAAACCGTTTCATCGACAGGTCGCGGACGCCGCTTTGGAGCAGGTTTCTTTGCGGCTTCAGCATCCTGAGCGGATGACTTTCTGACCGGTTTCTCCTGTCTGACAGCCGGATTTCCGGCCGGAGCCTTCCTTTTCGGAGCTGTTTTCCCTTCCGGAGCTGCTTTTGCTTCCGGAGCATTCTGCTTTGGAGCAGCTTTCTTAACCGGTGCTTCTTTCTTTGAAGCGGCTTCTTTTATCTGTACTTCACGGGTTTGTGTAGTTTCCTGAGCTGAAGCCTCATTCTTTTTAGCGGATGCTTCCTGCGCGGCTTTTTTAGCGGCTGCACGCTTTGCCCGCTGTTTATCAAGATTCCACTGTTTTTTACAGTCGCGGCAGATAGCATATTCGTTAAAGATCGGATCACCGTTTTCATTGGTGCCAATCTGTTTGTTCCGCAATTCAAGCTCTTTTCCACATATTGGACACTTCATAAATCTATACTCCTCTCTTTTGCTGAACAAAATTTACAACAAACTCATTATAACATCAAGAGAGGGCAAGAACAATGAAAAAATGCAATAACTGACTGGTTTTGTCGAATTACTTCCTGTGTTCCGGGCGGAACTTTGATGATTCATGAGTGTTTTTTACAGGGGGAAGAAACTGGAAGATATCGTTGTATGACTCGATTTCCGCATCGTTCTGCGGAAGTGAGGGTATCAGTCCGGTAAAATCCATTGCTGACGCTGCATTCGTAAGGTAGTCGTAATCATCGATCAGTTCTTTTGAATCTTTTTTTCTGTCTTTCATAGTTCGTCACCTCGGTTATAGTCTGTCCTGAGGGTGAAATTGTATTCTGGAAGAAATATGCTATAATGTTCAGGGATTATTTGTTTTAAGAAAATTTATGAGGTGAAAGAATATGAAGTTTATAGCTGATACACATTCGCATACGCTGGCGAGCGGCCATGCATACAGTACGATCAGGGAAATGGCAGCGGCAGCGGAGGCAAAAGGCTTACAGGCTCTTGCGCTTACAGAACATGCTCCTGAAATGCCCGGCACATGCGGTCTTTTCTATTTTCAGAATCTTGATGTAGTGCCGAGAGAGTGCGGAGGCATCCGTCTTCTTATGGGAGCGGAAGTCAACATTATGGATCCGGACGGGAGAATAGATCTCCCGGAACAGACATGCCGGGAGATGGATATTGTCGTGGCAAGTATGCATACTCCATGTTATGGGACGGATCATACACCGGAGGAAAATATCAGGGCTTATGTAGAGGTAATGAAGAAGCCCTATGTCAATATTATCGGGCATCCGGACGACGGAAGATTCCCCTTTGATTATGAAATCCTTGTAAAGACGGCAAAAGAGACGGGGACGCTTCTGGAAGTCAACAATTCTTCGATGCGTCCGGCGAGCAGCAGGGTCGGTACGAGGGAAAACATCCTGACCATGCTGGATCTGTGCAAACAATACGAGGTGCCGGTAACAACAGGAAGCGATGCTCATGTGGATGCTGATGCCGGCAACTTCTCCAATGTGAGCGAAATCCTTGCATATTGCAAGTTCCCGGAGGAACTTGTCGTGACGACAGATCTGGATAAATTGAAACCGTATCTCAACTGCTTTAAAGCGTTGTAAAATAAAGTGGTGGACTTTAGAAGTTTACTGTGCTAAAATATAATAACAGTCTGGAGCACATACCAGATAAGGAATCGTGTTTCAGACAGATTTTATGCTACCGGTGAAAAGGAGATAGGGGTAATATGAGTAAGAAAATAAGGACAGAGGCTGTCGACAGTCTTTTTGAAGCCGTACTCAGCCTGAAGAATAAAGAAGAATGTTATATATTTTTTGAAGATATCTGTACGATAAACGAACTGCTTTCTTTATCGCAGCGGTTTGAGGTTGCAAAGATGCTCCGCGAGCAGAAGACATATCTGGAAATTGCGGAAAAGACCGGGGCTTCTACTGCTACGATCAGCAGAGTGAACCGTTCTCTTAATTATGGGAATGACGGATATGATATGGTCTTTGAGAGGATAAACAAAGAAGATCCGGATAAAGAGGCGAGTAAAGACTGAAATAGAGACTGAATCAGAGACAAACAACAGCCGGAGATCACGAAATGATGTGGTACACACGTGGTTCCGGCTGTAAGTTTATTCTTTTTTATCCTTGGATGCGAGTTCGTCGACGATTTTTTCGATCATCATTTTTTTCAGATATACGTCGAAACTGAGACTGCAAATAAATGTAAAAAGCTGCAGTTTGTCTTTTTCTTCTCCGTCCGGTACATTTTCGAATGAAGACTGGGATTTACCGTATGCCTCCCTGACAGAAGCTTTCATCGGTTCAATGCGGGATTTCTCCATCTCGCAGACTTCTCTGTATATGTCGGAGAGCTGCAGCGCACTGTCCGTGGAAAAATATTTCTCCCGGAGAGGTTCCAGAACGGTCTCTATATCTTTGATCGAAAGAATGTTTTTAAAATAATAGATCAGGATCAGGAGAAGCATATGTTCCCTCGAGTACTTTTTCTTGACCGAAGGAGGGAGAAGGTTATTCTTCGTATAATTATTGATCATGGTCTTTGTCAGGATCTTGTCTTCGGTGTAGCGCTTTGTAGATGAAAAATGTTCATCCATAAATGTAGTGACCTGATCCATATATAAATCTATATTCGGGATTTCTTCGGGACGGATGTAGTCGACATGGTCAAGACTGTCGAGTATGCTGTTGAGTATATCATTTGTATCAATTTTCATAGTATCACCTCAATATGTTCATTATATAGTATCCAAAACCGGATGACAAGCGCAAAAATAGATGAATGTACAGAATTCAGCATAGATTGACAGGGCACTTTCCTCTATATTATAATTACGGTCACAGTTGTTTCCTGCATGGAGCGGGACATCAGTTTTATAAATATTTCTGAATATATGAATAATTCAGAATAAGGAGCAGTATATGAGTATATATGATACATTAAATGAACCTCAGAGAGAGGCAGTCCTGCACGCGGACGGCCCGCTTTTGATCCTGGCGGGCGCCGGGTCCGGAAAGACAAGAGTCCTGACTCACCGCATCGCCTATCTGATCGAGGAGCTGGGTGTCAACCCATGGAATATCCTTGCCATTACTTTCACAAACAAGGCAGCGGGAGAGATGCGGCAGAGAGTGGATGATCTGGTGGGATTCGGTTCCGAGAGTATCTGGGTGAGCACATTTCATTCCATGTGTGTGCGGATCCTGCGCAGATTTATCGACAGGCTCGGGTATGACAGCCGCTTTACGATCTATGATACAGATGACCAGAAGACGTTGATGAAAGCAGTGTGCAAAAAAGCCGGTATCGACACGAAACAGTTTAAGGAGAGGATGCTGCTCTCTGTTATTTCATCCGCGAAGAACGAGATGATCCTGCCGGAAGAGTTCGAGCTGAATGCGGGAGGAGATTTTGCACAGCTTAAGATCGCAAAGGTATACCGGGAGTATGAGACGCAGCTCAAGGCAAATAATGCACTTGATTTTGACGATCTTCTGGTCAAGACAGTGCAGCTGCTCCAGACACAGCCGGATGTACGTGAAAATTATCAGGAGCGGTTCAGGTATATCATGGTGGATGAGTATCAGGACACGAATACCGTACAGTTCAGGCTCGTCAGCCTGCTCGCAGGAAAATACAGGAATCTCTGCGTGGTCGGAGATGACGATCAGTCAATCTACAAGTTCCGCGGGGCCAATATCCGGAACATCCTGGACTTCGAGAAAGAATATCCGGATGCGAAAGTGATCAAGCTGGAACAGAACTACCGTTCCACGGAGAATATCCTGAATGCGGCAAATGGCGTGATCAGCAATAACAGGGGCAGAAAAGACAAAACCCTCTGGACGGCCAATGGCGAGGGAGAAAAGATCAGTTTAAGACAGTTTGATACAGCATATGACGAGGCAGAATTTATCGCGGAGGACATCAGAAGAGAAGTACGCGAAGGGGCGTCCTACAATGACAGCGCCGTGCTGTACCGGACAAACGCACAGTCACGTCTTTTGGAAGAAAAGTTCATTGCAATGAATATTCCTTATAAGATCGTGGGTGGTATCAACTTCTATGCCCGCAGGGAGATCAAGGATATACTGGCGTACTTAAAGACTGTGGACAACGGGCAGGATGACCTGTCCGTGCGCAGGATCATCAATGTGCCGAAGAGAGGGATCGGACTTACGACGATCAACCGCATTCAGGAAGCGGCGGACGCGCGCGGGATTAGTTTCTATGATGCACTGCTCGTGCCGGAGATGATTCCGGGAGTGGGGCGCAGTTCGTCAAAGCTGAATTCATTTGCGGCGCTGATCGAGTATTTTAAAGGGCAGGCGGAAAAAGAGAGCCTGACAGATCTGCTAAATGAGATCCTGGACATGACCGGATATACACAGAATCTTGAGGCGGATGATGAAGTAGACGCAGAAAGCCGGCTTCAGAATATCGAAGAACTCCTTAATAAAGCCGCAGCCTATGAAGAAGACTGTGCCGACCGGGATGAGAAGGCGACACTGAGCGGCTTTCTGGAGGAAGTTGCTCTTGTGGCTGATATCGACAGTCTGGAGGAAGATCAGGATTACGTTGTGCTCATGACTCTGCACAGTGCAAAAGGGCTGGAATTCCCTCATGTCTACCTTGCGGGAATGGAGGACGGACTGTTCCCCAGCTATATGACGATCACGGGAGATGACCCGGAAGAACTGGAGGAAGAGCGGAGACTCTGCTATGTGGGCATTACCCGTGCAGAGCAGAAACTGACCATGACCTGTGCGCGGAAAAGGATGGTGCGGGGGGAGACACAGTACAACCGGATTTCCCGTTTTGTCAGTGAGATCCCGCGCGGGCTGCTCGATACAGGCAGCAGGAAACGTACATATTCTGCAGGGGATAACGAGACAGACAGCAATACTGCCGGAAGCAGTCTGTTTTCCGGCGGGAAACCTGTATCTGCGGGCAGTGCCCGGAGCAGCACATACACCTCGAAGAAGCCTTTCCAGGCCCTGACGAAAGGCAGCCAGCTCACAGCGCAGAAAAGCGATAAGCTGTCTTACGGCGTGGGCGACCGTGTCCGCCATGTAAAGTTCGGTGAAGGTACTGTACTTGATATCAAAGAAGGGGGACGCGATTTCGAGGTGACCGTAGAATTTGATACGGCGGGTGTGAGAAAAATGTTTGCCATGTTTGCAAAACTAGTGAAAATTTAATAAATTAGTAGTAATCTGAAAATGTTGGTGTTATAATAGTTAGAAAGTAAGCACTGTCTCAGGGACAGGGAAAGGACGTGTATTATGAGCAAAGTAGAAGAGCTTATCGCTGAATCAAAATTAAGTGAGCTTCTCCACAAGAACGAGGCGGAAAAACAGAAAAATACAGTGATCTGGGTACTGGCTATCATCGGGGCAGTTGCAGCAGTAGCAGCGATCGCATACGCAGTATATCGTTTCTTTACACCGGATTATCTGGAAGACTTTGAAGATGACTTCGATGATGATTTTGACGATTATTTCAGCGAAGACGATCAGGTGTAAGAACGGTAAAATGAAATAGAACAGTAAACAGAATAAGAAGGCGGGATGCAGGAACACTGCACCCTGCCTATTTTTACGCGGTAAGCCCGACAGGCGGCTTCATGCCTGCAAGGGCGGCTATTTGATAAGATGAACAGTCTGGTCTATTTTGCCGGATATATTTATAGAATATGGAGATTTTTATGAAAAAAGGACAGACATTCGAAGGAATTATTGAGAGAGTGGACTTCCCAAATAAAGGAATCGTATATATACCCGAAGAAGAAAAGTATGTGACAGTAAAGAACGGGATTCCCGGACAGAAAGTCCGCTTTGTGATCAACAAGTTTAAGCGAGGGAACGCAGAGGGACGTCTGCTGGAGATACTGGAGAAGTCTCCATTTGAAGCAAGAGATCCGGTGTGTAGTATCTTCCCGGCCTGCGGAGGATGTATGTACCAGACCATGCCATATGAAGAGCAGATGAAGATGAAGGAAGGACAGATCCGCAGGATCATGGATGAAGCGGTAAATGGGGAGTATGTCTTTGAGGGGGTGAAAGCAAGTCCGAAAGAATTCGGCTACCGCAATAAGATGGAGTTCTCTTTTGGTGATGAGTATAAGGACGGACCACTCTCTCTGGGACTTCATAAAAAGGGCAGTACATACGACGTTCTGACAGCTTCGGACTGCCGTCTTGTACACGAGGATATGAATAAGATCCTTGTGTGCGTGCTGGAATATTTCCGTGAGAGAAATGTAAGCTATTACAGGAAGATGCAGCACACCGGCTATCTGCGGCATCTGCTCTTAAGGCGGGGTGATACAACAGGCGAGATTCTGGTAAATCTGGTGACTACCACGCAGGAGGAACACGATCTGCAGCCGTTGGTTGAGAAAATCCTGAACCTGGAACTGGACGGGAAAATCGTGGGTATCCTGCATATCCTCAATGACTCCCTTTCCGATGTGGTAAAAAGCGACGAGACACGTATCCTCTGGGGGCAGGACTACTTCTATGAAAAACTGCTCGGTCTGGAATTCAAGATTACCCCATTTTCCTTCTTCCAGCCCAATACCCGTGGAGCAGAAGTACTTTATGAGACAGTGAGGGACTATATCGGGGATATCCATGACATGACCGTGTTCGATCTCTTCAGCGGGACGGGGACCATCAGCCAGGTGCTGGCTCCTGTGGCAAAGCAGGTGGTAGGCGTGGAGATTGTCGGAGAAGCGGTAGAGGCTGCAAAGGAAAACGCTGCAAGGAACGGTATTTCCAACTGTAAATTCATAGCAGGCGATGTATTTCAGGTGCTGGACGAGCTGGAAGAAAAGCCGGATGTTATCGTGCTTGATCCGCCGAGAGACGGAATCCATCCGAAAGCACTGCCGAAGATCTTAAGTTACGGTGTGGAAAGGATCGTGTATATTTCCTGTAAGATGACAAGTCTCGCGAGAGATCTGGAGATGATGCAGATTGCGGGGTATCGGGTGGAAAAGATGACAGCGGTGGATCAGTTCTGTGAAACGGTGCATGTGGAGACTGTGGTAAGACTACAAAGGAAACATACCTAGAAATCCTTGAATTTACGCACTTTGTTGACTTTTTCAGTTTCAACAGATTAGAGGAAAATCACAAGGAAAAAGTGCTTGTAAAGAAAGTCACCGTTGTGGTTGCCTTAGACCTCGGTACGGGGAACACAAAAAATCCTGAATTATGAAAGTGAATATAGAACTATCAATTATTGATAGAAGATAGGGATACTTGGAGCAGAGTATCCCTATTTTTTATACAAAATTTTAAATTCAGGAGGAAAAACAAATGTCAAAAAACACAGCGTTAGGAGCAGAAAAGAGCAAGGAAAGAAAAATTACTTTCAAGAACAAAGAACACGAGAAATTTTACAACACCTATCTTTCAAAATGCCGGTATCAGGACGCATACCATAAATCTCTCGTTTACTGTCTGGGATTGTCAGAAGATACCAGACGGAATGTGAATCGTATCTATGATTTTAAGACTGGATTTATTAAACCGGAGTGCCTGCAGGAAGGATGGCAGACCAGTGGGAGTGAAAAAATTGTCCGTATTGCATTTAATCTTTATACAGACGGAATACCTACTACCGATGAATATAACGATACAGAGGCACAGATTACAGAAACACGGCTTTATTCAGTAAGCGATATATTCTGCACAGGGTACGCCAGATATTTTTGGGAAGCAATTAAAATTCGATACCCGGACTATTGTTTCTACGTGGATTGGGAGGACATGTTTTATGCTGAAGATTAGGCTGCAAGGCACAGTAAGGGATATTCGCTGGTTTAAACGGCTTCTGGAGAAACACCCGGAAATCCGGGTAATCCAGGTGTCAGAGATATTTTCAAACAAGGGAACGAACCGATATTTTCGCTTCTATGCAGAGATTGACAGAATTGAAAAGGATGAAAGGTAGGTAGAAATTTATGTGTAGAATTATCGCAATCGCAAACCAAAAAGGCGGTGTCGGAAAAACGACAACGTGTGTAAATTTAGGTATCGGGCTGGCAAGAGCCGGGAAAAAGGTGCTTTTGGTTGAGGCAGACGCTCAGGGAAGTATGGCGGTGAGTTTGGGTATTCAGGAACCGGACGAACTGGACGTGACCTTAGTAAATATCATGGAGAAAGTTATCAATGACGAAGATGTGGAGTCGGGAGAAGGCATTATCCACCATGAGGAAGGGATTGATTTTATTCCGGCAAATATCGAGCTTGCCGGACTGGAAACTTCTCTTGTAAATGTAATGAGCCGGGAACAGGTACTTCGTCTGTATCTGGAAGGGGTAAAAGCGGATTACGATTACATACTGATTGATTGTATGCCATCACTTGGGATGATTACAATTAATGCCCTTGTAGCGGCAGACAGTGTGCTGATCCCGGTAGAAGCGGCTTACCTGCCGGTAAAGGGCCTGCAGCAGCTTATCAAGACCATTGGCAAGGTACACAGGCGGCTGAACCCCAGGTTATCCATTATGGGGATTCTGCTGACAAAGGTTGACCGCCGGACAAACTTTGCACGGGATATTTCTGAACAGATCCGTGATGTATACGGCAATAACATCCATATATTTGAGAATTGTATCCCTATGTCTGTACGAGCGGCAGAGACAACAGCGGAGGGAAAGAGTATTTATCTCCATGATCCGAAAGGGATTGTGGCAGAGGGATACCGCCACCTGACCGGGGAGGTGCTTGCAGATGAAAAATAAGAGTGCTGAGAAAATCAAGCTGACTTCCTATGACGATCTGTTTGGAACAAAAGATAACAGCGTGGAAGGTATCTATACAACGGTCGCCTTAAGCCAGCTTCACCCGTTTAAAAATCACCCTTTCAAGGTATTGGACGATGAAAAAATGCAGGAAACCGTGGAAAGTGTGATCCAGCACGGCGTGATCCAGCCAGGGATTGTGCGCCCTTGTGCAGATGGATATGAGGTGGTAGCCGGACATCGCAGATGGAGGGCCTGCGAACTAGCAGGAAAGCCGGACATGCCGGTAATTATCCGGGATCTGGATGATGACGCAGCTACGGTGCTGATGGTGGATACCAATATCCAAAGGGAGAACCTTCTGCCAAGTGAGAAAGCCAGGGCTTACAAGATGAAATATGAGGCGCTGAAACATCAGGGAAGCAAAGGAGACAAGCACACTGCGGATGCTGTGGGAGAGAAAGCCGGGGACAGCGGAAGGACGGTACAGAGGTATATCCGTCTTGCCAGCCTGATTGACGGGCTTCTGGATTTGGTGGATACAGGAAAGATTGCGATGATAGCTGGAGAACGCTTATCCTATCTGAAGCCGGAAGAACAGGAAATGGTGATGGAGGCAGCGGAGAACATTGGTGTTTATCCATCACCGGCTCAGGCCGGGCAGCTCAAAGTTATGAGTGAGGAAGGAATGCTGTCAGAAGGAAGTATCTATGCGCTTCTGGTAAAGAAAGAGGGCGGCGGGCAGACTGTGACGATCTCTTCAAAGAAGATCCGTGATTACTTCCCGCCGGCATACACAAAGGAACAGATTGAGGAAGTGATCTATTCGCTTCTGGATCAATGGAAACAGGGAAAGGAGGGGGAATTAAATGCTGGAGATACAGTTTGATTATTTCCGTGGGATGGAAGCGGAACAGTATAGTTTTTACCGTGTCCCGAAAGTGCTGTTTACCGCAGAGTGTTTTAAATCCCTTTCCTGTGAAGCAAAGGTTTTATACGGTCTGATGTTAGACCGTATGAGCCTTAGTATTAAGAATCGCTGGTTTGACGAGGAAGATAGAGTATATATCATTTTTACCGTGGAAGAAATTATGGAGTTATTGGGATGTGGGAGACAAAAAGCGATAAAAAATATAGCTGAATTGGACTCGGAAAAAGGGATTGGTCTGATAGAAAAAAAGCGACTTGGGCTTGGAAAGCCGAACGTGATTTATGTAAAAAATTTTATGATAAAGGAATGTCAGGAAACGGGGAACAAAGAAATACAGCCGGAAGATGCCGAAAATACGCAGAAGTATGAAAATCAAACTTCCAGAAGTATGAAAAGCGGATTTCAAGAAGTTCCGAAATCGAATTTCCAGAAGTATGAAAATCAAACTTCAGGAAGTATGAAAACCGAACTTCAAGAAGTTCCAGAATCAAACTTCAGGAAATGTGAAAATCAAACTTCAGGAAGTATGAAAATCAAAACTCAAGAAGTTCCAAAATCAAACTGTAATAATACTGATATTAATAATACTGATTTTAATGGGACTGATTCTATCCAATCCTATCTATCTCCATCTGCAGGTGAAGTGCGCCCTGTGGGAGAAGATGTGATAGAGAGGATGGAAACCTATCGTGCCCTGATACAGGAGAACATTGATTATGAGTGCTTTCTGGACAGAAGGGAGAAAGAAGATGTGGACGAGCTTATTGAGCTGATGGTGGAGATCCTGATGATGCCGGATGACAGCGTGGTGCGGATCGGCGGGGCAGATAAGCCGGTATCGGTAGTCAAAAGCCGTTTCCTGAAGCTGACCTATTCCCATATCGAGTATGTTTTGTTCAGCCTGCACCGGAATACATCCAAAGTGGCGAACATCAGGGCATATCTTTTGACTACGCTTTACAATTCGTCTATGACGATGAACCATTACTATCAGGCGGAAGTGAACCATGATCTGTATGGAGGTAAATGAAATGCGGATAAGTGAATTTATGAAAAAGGTGATCGTACCGGTAGGAACCGCAGTATTCCTGGGAGCGCTGTTTTATCCTCTCTGTGTGGAGCAAGGGCAGTGTGATTACCTGAAACTGTGGATGTTTGTAGGGATTCCCTTTGGGGTACAAAGGATGTTCCTGTGGATCATTCCGAGGGGCTTTGATATTGGCGGTACGGTGGGAATGTTTGTATTCAACCTGTTGATCGGCGGCGTAATCGGCGGGTTCGTCCTGGTCTGGCGTCTTCTGATGGCGGTCTGCTATCTGGCGAAAATGGCAGTTACCGGGATTTCAAGAATGGTAAGTGCCAAAACCGTGTGAAGTGTTTACGGAAGAAAAAGTGAATGATAGAGTTACGAAAGCAGCTAAGTTCATGTACCTGGCTGCTTTTTTCTGTCTGTGGACAGGAAACTTTGCGACACGGTGTCACAAAGTGAAATTTATCGTGGAAGGAGGGACTGTGTTGGGAAACCGTGCGGGATCGCAGGAGTTGATCCAGTTGGGGGAACGTATCAGACAAAAGAGAAAAGACAGCCATTTAACGCAGGAGACTTTTGCAGAGAAAGCCGGGATCAGTGTCAACACAGTGAGCCGCATTGAAGGAGGGCAGGCAGCCATGTCTATTGAGATTTTTGCAAAGCTGGTGGAAATACTGGATGCTGACGCCAACGAGTTATTAGGCAGGAATCCGGAAGAAATGGGAAATCCTGCCCATAGGATGTTTTCCCGTGTAAAGAACCTGCGTCCAAAGGAGCAGAAAATTGTAATCCAGACTATGAGCGCCTTGATGGATGGGATTGAAGGAATACGATGAAATCCACAGATATGGGAGGAAATACTGTATGTTTCCCCATATCTGCAAGGGAAAAATAACTGGCAGGATGATACATTGGATATGCAAAGCACAGAAACTGGAAAGGAGGTAGAAAGGTTGACCAGGGAAGAAAACCTGCTTTATCGGAGGAGTTGTCCTTATGATGCCATGGGGGACTACTCATTACTGATTGAAAAACAACAGATGAAATCAACAGAATCGGAGGCGCATCCTTTTCCGGCCAAGTCGAAAAAGGAACCGATTCGGCAGTACCGATAATAAAATTAATAAGGTTGTCTGCAGGCAGTAAAAGGAGTTTCAGGCTCCCGTTAAAAAAAACGGGCGTGCCGGGAATCTTTTTTGCTGCCTTTTCTCTGGATTTTCTGTGCGCTGGCATCTGGCCGCCCGGAGCCTACGGGCGGAAAGGTGGTCGCTATGCTGACATTACAGGATTTAAAGTGGATTGTGAAAAAGCCAGAGACAGAGAAAAAAGTTCCCACGGCAAGGCGTTTGCTGGAACAGGGAGAGCGAATCGTAAGTATGGAAAATGGCGGAGAGGTACAGCTTTTGGTATTCCGGGAAGGATATGCGATTTATCGGATAGGAAAATATGCCACGGTCTTTCCGGTACATAGCTGCGGAGATTACTGCTATGAGAATAATGGACAGCAGATCTGCGTGGACGCCTCATTCTTTGAACAACGGGAGTGGTATATGCGCCTGTTCCTGGAAGGGGAGGATCGCCTGGCAAAGAACCGGGAATCAAGCCGGAAAGGAAAGATCGTTTCCTATCATGCGGTTTCCGAGGAATGGTTTTTCCTGGCTTCTCCGGCACTGCCGCCCTTGGAGCAGTTGATAGAAAAAGAGAAGATCATGGAACTGATGGAACTTCTGACAGAACGGCAAAGAAATATTGTGATCCTGTATTTTTATTATGGGGAAACACAGTGGGAGATTGCAAAGGCACTTGGCGTTTCCCAGCCTACGGTTTCCCAGACGCTCATGGCGGCGCTTCGCCGGATGCGGGAAGGACAGGAAGAAATCGTTCTGGAAAAAAGAGCCGGTTCCGGGAGGTGCGCTGTATGAGGGGAAGGCGTCCAAAGGAGCGGAAATGCTATGTACTTCGCACAAGTGAAGGAACCGTGGTAGAAGTTACCAGGGAAGTCTATCTGGAATGGTATCAGTCCCGGCGGCGGGAGCGTTACCAGAATGAGAGAAAGCAGAAATACAGCGTATCCAGTCTGGAAGCATTGTCAGAGAAAGGGATGATCCCAGAGGGGCTGGCAGACAACCCGGAAGATACAGTGATCCGAAAGCTGTGTGTGGAGAAGCTGCAGGCAGTGATGGAAGAACTGGCAGAGGCAGATGCTTATCTTTTGTATCTACTGTTTTTTGAGGAAGTGACAGTAAAAGAGGCGGCGCAGCTCTGCGGGTGCAGCCGGAAAACCATTACAAACCGGAGAAAGCGGATCTTAAAAGAATTAAATGAAAAACTGAAAGCGATAGGGATCAGGGGAGGATGCTTTTAAAAAAGAATCCCGCCAGAAGCAGTACGGCCACTTTACGACATGATGTCGCAAAGTGGCTGTTCCCATGAACAAAATTTAAAGGTCATCCTTGAAGCGTATAACAGGGTATTGTTTCACTTTCCCTTTGATCACTTTCCTTTGGAGGCAGAATACCATATCTGGGGTGCGCTCAAAAAATCCCCGGTCTTTGTTCCAGCTCATGCCGCATCCGCAGTGCTGCAATCCGATGAACTGCTGTTTCATTTTTCTGCCGCATCGGGGGCAGATTTTATTGCTTTTCCCCATGAAGCCAACCCCCCTTGATTAAAAATCTTATCTATAATTCTGGATTATACCACTTTTGAAAAAAATTTCTAAATATTTTTCTGTCACCCTATATTTTCCCCTCTGAAACCTGCCATTAGTGAGAGGGCAGAGTTCTAAGACACATTCTTATATTTCCCCTTTCATTGAACCTTGACAATTTCATTGCCTGTCCAGATGGATACCCGGTATCTGAGTGTGCATTTTTGCGTACCTTGCCGGAGAAAACGCTGCGGAAAGTGAAACGGAGCAGGAACGGATCTGGAAAGAGAACAGGCTTAACGCTCAAAATAAGTTTTCAGCCTGCCAGGTGCAGGCTGGATAACAGCAGATACCATACGGGGAAGTTCTCTTTTAGGGCTTCTCCGTATTCATGTGCTGTTATCAGTGCAAATCTGGGAAAGGAGGGACAGGAGCCATGAAAAAATAAAAGACGCAGGAGTTTATTGGCATAGAAATGAATGAAGAAAGAGAGGTTTATTCAATGAAAGGGAAAGGAAAAAGGGTGCTTTCCGGTCTGCTTTCGCTGCTAACGATCCTGACTTCTGTGATCCAGCCGGTTGTTACATATGCTGCGGAACCAGAGCCGCCTGCTTATGAGGCGCAGTATCCGTCATTGGAAACAGTGCGGGAGTTTCTGGATGCGGAAGAAATTGTAACAGCAGAAGATTATGAAGTAGAAGCAGGAAGCGGCTTTGATGTAAAATCCGATTTTTCAGGATTAGAAATCAATGATGAAAAAGTCCGGGTATCCTTCCATGAAGCAAAAAATGAAGCCGGGCAGGATTATGATGGGAATCATGCGGATACTTACCGGGCAGTTTATTTTGTGGAACCGGCAAGCGGCCATCCGTCTTATCATATCTGCAGGAATATCATTGTGAAAGAGCCTGCAGCAGAGAAACAGTCGGAGAGCCAAACAGACAGCAGTGCGTCCGGTGAGGAAAGTACAGAATCAGAAGGTGAGGATGAAGACGCAGAACAAGAGCCGCAGACAGAACCGGAAACCGGAAAAGTGACAGAACTTCCGGAGGAGACAGAAATATTGTCGGAAGAGGCTCTGGATGCGGCGTTAGAGGAAACCGAAGGACAAAAGACTGTGGATGAGGAAAGCGGCCTGACACTTGGAGAAGTACTTCTCCAGGCAGAGGATCAGGGCATTGATATTCAGGGACTGGAAAATGGCGAGAGCGTCAGTTTTACAGCACAGGTTCCTGCAGCAAGGGCAGCAAGGGCGTCCCAGTCCGTGACCATTACCCAGGGCAGTTATTACTATTATGCGGATTACGGCCTTGGTTCCTATGTGACTGCTCCGTTTACCGTGTCTTTTGGGAATGTGACAGCTACGGCTTACTGTATTCAGCCATCAAAGCCCGGTCCGGGGAGCGGAACTTACCAGATCACAAAACTGGAAGGAAACCGGGAACTGGCAAAGGTGTGCTATTACGGAACAGAAGCCTCAGGATCAGCTTATTTCTTTAACCATTATCACACCGATTTTTCCGCCGGAAAACGGTTTATCGTGACACATCTGGCTGCCTCCTACGCCAACGGGAGCAGTGATGCGTTCTATGGAACAAACAGTACCGGGGAAGCTCTGGCAAAGGAACTGTACAATTATGCAGTCGGACAGCCGGATATTCCAGATGTGGAGATGTCTTTTTCTAATGCCAATGTGACCGCTTATGTAGACGGGAATCAGCAGAGGACAGAGGAAATTACATTTCAGGCATCCAGTCAGCAGACAATTACCCTGGATCTGCCGGATGGGGTAAAACTGCATAATGTCAGTACGGGAAAAACAAGTGCTGCGGGAGCAAGCGTGACGATTTCCGGCGGCACACGGTTTTATCTGACCGCTCCGCTGACACAGACGAAGGATGTGTCCGGTTCCTGGTCAGTAAAGGCGCAGGGAAGCATTACAAAAGATTATTCTGCCTATAAGATCACCACAGGAAGCGGGACACAGGATCTGGCTCTGGTCTTTGGTGAAGGCGTGGAAGATGAAAAATATGTAAGTTTTTCTGTGAAATGGCTGGAGCTGGCAAAGGTGGAGGTAATCAAGGTGGATTCCAACCACTCGGATGCAAGGCTGGCTGGAGCAGTGTTTGGTATCTACAGTGACAAGGACTGTACAAAGCTGATCACAGAGATGCCGGCAACGGATAAAAACGGTTCTTCTGTGGCAGAGATTATCAAGACACAGGATACTGTATATCTGAAGGAGATTACGGCTCCAACCGGATACCGCCTGAATACCTCTTCTTATAATGTAGATCTGGTGGCGAACGAGACAACCTCTGTCACTGTGCCGGATCAGGAACAGCTCGGCGAACTGACGGTTTACAAAGAAGGGGAAGTGCTGGCCGGAGCGGATGTAACAGCGGAGGGTGTCTCTTTCCGTTATGAGAACCGCAGGCAGGAGGGAGCTGTCTATAACGTCTATGCCGGGGCGGACATTGTAACCGCTTATGGCGCGAAAGTTTACAGTAAAGGCGATCTGGTAAAGGCAAACCTGACCACAGATTCCAACGGAGCAACCGTGCTGAAAAATCTCCATCTTGGGACTTACACCATCAAAGAAGTGCAGGCTCCGGAGAATTTTTATAATGCCGGGGAGGAAAAGACAGTCACGCTGTCTTATGCCGGACAGAACGTGGAGACGGTATTCAGCGAGAGTACCTTTGTCAATGACCGGCAGAAAGCGGAAGTTTCCGTGATGAAAAAGGATAAAGATACCTTAAATCCTCTGGATGGAGGTGTGTTTGGTCTGTATGCAGGAAGCGATATTAAAAATGCAGATGGAAGTGTTGTGGTATCTAAGGGAACGCTGATTGAGAAAGCGGTGACTGGAGAGGATGGAAAGGCTGTATTTACGGCAGACCTGCCGATTGGATTTTCTTATGATGTGAAAGAAATCCAGGCTCCGGAAGGATATGTGAGGAACCAGACAGATGTATATTCCTTTACCTTCTCTTATACCAACGATAGTGAAGAGAAAGTGACATTTACTCATACCTTTACCAATGAACGAGTCAATGCAGTGATCCGGCTGCAGAAAAAAGACGCTGAGACGAACCAGGCAGTTCCGCAGGGAGACGCTGTACTGGAAAATGCAGTGTATGGCCTGTATGCCCGTGAGGATATTGTGCATCCGGACGGGGCAACCGGAGTGATCTATCATGCCGGTGACAGAGTAGCAACGCTGACCACAGATGAAAACGGAGAAGCGTCTGTGGAGAACCTTTATCTTGGGGAGTATTTTGTAAAAGAAATCACGCCTCCTGTGGGGTATCTGGCTGATGAAAGTGAACATGACCTGGTGTGTAGCTATGAGGGTGATCTGACCGCTACCGTGGAGCGTGAGTGCATTTCTCCGGAGCAGGTAAAGAAGCAGCCCTTTGAAATCATCAAGGCAGCCAATAACGGGGAGACGGACGCTGACCTGCTGTCCGGAGCCGGATTTACGGCTTATCTGCTTTCTGACCTTGCGGTAAAGGAAGATGGAAGCTATGATTTTGATTCTGCTGAACCGGTAGTAATTGGGGAGAATGGAGCGACAGAAATATTTACAGACGAGAAAGGACATGCCTGCAGCATTGCCCTTCCTTACGGCACATACCTTGTCCGGGAAACGACCACGCCCCATAATTATAAGCCGGTGGATGACTTTATCGTGCGGATCACAGAGCATAATCCGAATACGCCCCAGGTATGGCGGGTGCTTCTGGATGAAGAGTTTGAAGCGAAGCTGAAAATCATCAAACAGGATGACGAGACGAAAAAGCCGGTGCTTCAGAAAGACACAGAGTTCCGTATTTATGACCTTGATAATGAGGAATATGTAGAGCAGGTGACAACCTATCCGACAACAACGGTTCATACCAGCTTCTTTACGGATGCGGATGGCTATTTGATCCTGCCGCAGAACCTGAAGATCGGTCATTACCGGATTGAAGAAGTCACAGCGCCTTATGGGTATACGCTGAATGAGAATTACTATGAGATTGCCGTGGATTCCGATACCGCTTACCAGATTGATCCAGTGTCCGGGGATGTGGTAATCGAAGTGGTTTATGAGAACCATCCGGTGAAAGGAAACTTAAAGATCGTAAAACAGGGCGAAGTGCTGGACGGTTTCAGCAAGGATTTTGTTTATGAGGTGGAAAACCTGGCAGGCGCAGTTTTTGATGTATATGCTGCGGAAGATATTTATACCGCTGATTTCCAGAAAGACGCCGAAGGGAACCGTATCTTAGAATATGCTTCCGGCGAACTGGTAGGAACGGTGACTACGGATGAAAACGGGGAGGCGTTTCTTTCAGACCTTCCTCTTGGAAGTTATAAGATCGTGGAAGTGACCGCACCGGAAGGTTTTGTGCTGAATGGGGAAGCCCAGACGGTGACTTTTACCTACAAAGACCAGAATACGCCTGTGATTGAACAGGAAGCGGTTTTCCGGAATGAACGCCAGAAAGTGGAAGTATCCGTGGTGAAAAAGGATGCGGAAACGCAGGCGACTGTGGAAGGCGCAGTCTTTGGGCTGTATGCCAAAGAGGATATTCTGGCACACGGCGAAGTGATTGTGAAAGCGGACACGCTGATTGGCAAGGCATTGTCTGATGAAAATGGGAAAGCCGTATTTGTGAATGACCTGCCGTTTGGACGATACTACATCAAAGAAGAAGCGGCTCCCGACGGATATGTTTCTTCCGATAAAGTGGTAGAAGTGACCGCAGAGTACCAGGGGCAGGAGATCCCTGTGGTGGAACTGTCCTCTGAATATGAAAATGAACCGACTAAAATTTCTGTGAAAAAGACGGATCTCACAACCGGCGTGGAGCTGGAGGGCGCAAAGCTGACCGTCCTGGATAAAGACGGAAATGTGGTTGACAGTTGGACTTCCGTGAAAGGCGAAGAACATCTGATTGAACGGCTGACTGTAGGTGAGACTTACACGCTCCGTGAAGAACTGGCTCCTTACGGGTATCTGAAAGCAGAAGAAGTGACCTTTACCGTGGAAGATACAGCACAGATCCAGAAAGTGGAAATGAAAGATGATGTGCCGACAGGGACGCTGATCATCAATAAGAAAGGCGAGTTCCTGGAGGATGTGACGCTTGCCGATACCATCGGCGGCTGGATCAGCCATCTCTTTGAGTATATTACCGGCGCTTTAAAAGACGTAACCTTTGAGGTATACGCCCTGGAGGACATCCAGGCGGCAGACGGCGAGAGTGAGGATTACTACAAAAAGGACGAGCTAATCGCCACGATTACCACAGATGAGGCAGGAATTGCGAAGCTGTCTGACCTTCCTCTTGGAAGATACTATGTGAAAGAAAAGGAGACCGTGGAAGGCTATGTACTGGACGGAGAGATCCGGGAGATTGACCTGACCTATGTGGATCAGGATACAACGGAAGTCACCTGGTCTGGAGACTGGCAGAATAGCCGCCAGAAAGTGGAAGTATCCGTGCTGAAGAAAGAAAAGGATTCCGACCGGGTACTGGAAGGTGCTGTATTTGCCCTTTCCGCAAAAGAGGACATTACCAATAAGGATGGGGATGTAATCCTGGAAGCGGGAACTGTGATCGAGAATAAGGCAACCGGTGAGGATGGAAAGCTGGTCTTTGAGGCGGATCTGCCAATCGGATTTTCCTATACAGTGAAAGAGACTTCACCGGCGCCGGGATTTGCCACCACAGACGAGGTGCAGGAGTTTATTTTTACAGCAGAATCTTCTGATAAAGCGACAGTTTCTTACGAATTTACCTTTGAGGATGAACCGACAGTCTTTGAATTTACGAAAACTTCTCTGACTACCGGGGAAGAAATCGAGGGAGCGAAGCTGACGGTAACGGATGAAAATGGCGAAGTTGTGGATGAATGGGTGTCCGGCAAAGAGCCGCATATCATCAAAGAGATGGTTGTCGGCCAGACCTATACCATGACGGAGCTTCTTCCGGCTCCGGGATATGTGACAGCGGAGAGCATCCGGTTTACAGTGGAGGATACCGCAGAAGTCCAGAAGATCGAAATGAAAGATGATGTGACGAAGGTGGAAATCTCCAAGACGGATATTGCAGGAGAGGAACTGCCGGGAGCGAAGCTGACGATCCTGGATGAGAATGGTGAGGTTGTGGAGAGCTGGACTTCCACAGAAGAACCACACTATATTGAAATGCTTCCGATTGGGAAGTACACACTTCATGAGGAATCCGCACCGGAAGGTTATCTGATTGCCGAGGATGTGGAATTTGAGGTAAAGGATACCGGTGAGATCCAGAAAGTTACTATGAAAGATGAGGCGGAGCCGGAAGAAACACCGGAGACTCCGGACACACCGGCAACTACGGTGGACGCACCGAAAACCGGGGATCACACGCCGATTGCGGCGCTTATGATTTCCTGCGGTCTGGGGCTTGCGGGAGTCATTGCCGCTGCGGTATGGATGAAAGTAAGAAAAAAGAAACGAGATTGATAAGATAGGATCGATTTGGGCGTTTGTGGCAGCCGTGGGCTTCCATGAGCGCCTTTTTTGTTTGAATAATAAAACGGAGAGGTGAAGAAAAATGAAATGGTTGATCGCTGTAGGCGGGGTGTTTATATTTCTTCTTCTGTTGAGCCTGTATTGCTGTATTGTTGCCGGCGCAAGAGAGGACAGGCTGTTAGAAGAGCTGGAGCGGAAAGGCAGGCAGGATGCAGACGGGGAAAACGGCTAGGAAAAAATATGCGCCGGATAAGCCCCAGGACTGTGCTTATTGTTACTTCTGGCACAGCAGAAAACAGAAGTGTACAAAGCATCGCTGCTATTATCTCATCCCGGAAAAAGAGAGGGAAAGAGTTGATGAAGGAAGTGGAAATCCCGGAGAGTGCGGGAGCTGCCCATATGGGAGGCACTCACCATGTATCGGTTATTGTCTGCAGAAGATTTTGTTGGAGATGCGGAGAAGGTAACGCCGTAAAGGGGAAAGAAGGTGATTTGATATGCAGGATGAAGTGAACCAAAAGGTTGTAACACTCTGTATCAACGGAGGAAAGATTTCTGCCCGTATCTTAAAAGATGCCCTGGCAAAGCTGCTCAAAAAAATGGAGCAGATGGAACGGCAGAAGCTCCAGGAACTAAAAATAAACAGGAAAGAAAAAGGGGCGGTTTCCTACCATGGGAAACAGAGTATGGAAAAGCTGATGAAGCAGAATTGTCAGCTTACAAATATCGAAGTGACAGATGGAAATATCAAGTCTTTTGAAAAATATGCCAGAAAATATGGGATAGATTTCAGCCTGAAAAAAGATAATTCTATGTCCCCGCCACGGTACTATGTTTTCTTTAAAGCGAGGGACGTGGATGTAATGACGGCAGCTTTTAAAGAGTATACAGGAAAGCAGCTTTCTAAAGGGAAGAAACCTTCCATCAGAAAGAAGCTGATGCTGGCAAAAGAGCGGATGGCGAAACACAGGGAACGGGAGAAAACCCGCCAGAAAGATCGGGGGCCGGAACATTGAGAGAAAAGATGAAAAAGGGAAAGCATAATCCAACACAAAAAGAAACTCTGAAAAAATTTCTTGCTCCGGTTTTGGAAAAAATAGCGGGGACAGTCAGGGAA
>DWWO01000041.1 GCA_019119675.1 Candidatus Mediterraneibacter faecipullorum
GATGAATTAATCAAATCCCGATTTGTCGAGATGTTTGGTGATATCCCTGACGATAAAAAAGTAATGATGGCTGAAGTCTGCAAAATCATTACCGACGGAACTCATCAGCCACCAAAGTTTACGCCTATAGGTATCCCATTTTTATTTGTATCAAACATCGTTACAAATGAAATTAATTATGATGCTGAAAAATTTATTTCGGAGGAAACATACGACGAATTGATCAAGCGCACACCAATAGAAATCGGAGATATTCTACTTTCCACGGTAGGGTCATATGGGCATCCGGCAATAGTAAAGTCCAATAAACAGTTTTGTTTTCAACGACATATTGCCTACATTAAGCCCGATGCAGCACTTGTGAATAGTGAATATTTGCGAGGAGCTATCCTCTCCGAGAATGTACAACGACAGATTGATAAACGGGTAAAAGGTATTGCTCAGAAAACATTGAACTTATCAGAAATCCGAAAACTGCGACTACCATTGCCTCCAATGGAACAGCAGGGTCGGTTCGCTGCCTTTGTCGCCCAAACCGACAAATCAAAAGTTACCTGCAAGCATCGAGCTATTTTTAAATATTTCAGAAGCAATTGTGTCGCTTAGAAATATAAGAACAAAGCTTATCTAAAAGAGATTAAAAAATACCGGAAAGGGGAAGAATTATGCACACGAATTTTGAGTTTTTGGCAAAAACGAAAGAGTTTTCTTCTTTTGCCGGTCAGGCGGTGGAAGCGGAGAGAAGTCTTGCGATTTCACCGGCTACAGCGGCAATCCTTGCAAGACGGGCGCTTGAACTGGCGGTTCGTTGGGTATATGTCAATGACGATGCATTAAGGCTTCCTTACCGGGATAATCTGTCCAGCCTGATCCATGAGGATAGTTTCTTACAGCTTATAGAGCCGCGTCTTTTCCCAATGCTCAAGTTTATTGTAAAACTGGGGAATATATCGGTACATTCCAATAAGGTGATAGCAAGGGACGACGCTGTCCTGTCTTTGAAAAATCTCTTTGAATTCTGTAAATGGATTCAATATTGTTATGCAGACAATTACGAGGAACAGACTTATGATGAGAGTATTCTGGAGCAGGGGGACGAACAGAGGACGCCGGCTAAGGAACTGAAGAAACTGTATGAGCAATTAAGCAGCAAGGATGAGAAGCTGGAAGAAATACGCCGGGAAAATGAAAAGCTGCGGGAACAGATGACAGAACTCAGGAAAGATCATATATCTTCCAGAAACTTTGAGATAGATGAAATTTCCGAGGCGGAGACACGGAAGAAGTACATAGATCTTGACCTTATGGAAGCCGGATGGGAGATCGGCGGCGACTGTCGGAAAGAAGTGTCGGTAGAAGGTATGCCAAACAGCACCGGAATCGGATATGTGGATTATGTCCTATATGGAGACAATGGGCTGCCGCTTGCGGTGATCGAGGCAAAAAAGGCGAAAATAGATCCGGCAGCGGGCGGGCAGCAGGCTAAGTTATATGCGGATTGCCTACAGAATCAGTATCATCAGAGACCGCTGATCTTTACAACCAACGGATTTGAGATTGAGTTTACAGATGATTATAACGGTTATCCGAAGCGAAGAGTCTCCGGCTTTTTTACAAAGGAAGAACTGCAGCTCTGTATAGACCGCAGAAAGATAAGAAAACCTCTGGAACATATTGAAATACGGGACGATATCACGAACCGTCCTTATCAGAAAGAAGCCGTTACGGCGGTATGCGATGCGATTCAGAATAAGCGCCGGAAAATGCTGATCGTGCAGGCAACCGGTTCGGGAAAGACAAGAGTCAGTATCAGTATCGTAGACGTCCTGACACGGCATAATTATGTAAAGAATATTCTGTTTCTTGCAGACCGTAAGGCATTAGTAAAGCAGGCGAAGAATAATTACAGCAATCTTCTTCCGAATTTAACACTATGTAATCTTCTGGACAATAAAGATGATCCGGAACAGAGCCGTATGATCTTCTCTACCTACCCGACAATGATGCATGCCATAGATGATACAAAGAGGAAAGACGGTGGTAGACTGTTTACGCCCGGGCATTTCGACCTAATCATTGTGGATGAAAGCCATCGGAGTATTTACAAAAAATATAAGGAAATATTTGATTATTTTGACGCTATGCTGCTTGGCATGACTGCAACCCCAAAGACAGATGTGGGCAGAAATACATACGAACTTTTTGATCTGGAGCAGGGAGTTCCGACATTTGCCTATGAATTAGATCAGGCAGTTGAGGAAGGATATCTTGTAGATTATAGTACGCTGGAATATAAGACAAAGATTATGGAAGAAGGCATCCATTATGACCAGCTTACAGAGGAAGAAAAAGATGAATTCGATGATGTTTTCGAGGAAAATGAAACGATTGGGAAAGATATCTCAGCTTCTGCCATCAATGAATGGCTGTTTAATCGGGATACAATAAGAAAAGTCCTGCAGGAGCTGATGCAGAAAGGGATTAAAACAGAGGGCGGGGACAAACTTGGCAAAACGATTATCTTTGCAAAAAACAGTCCTCACGCAAAAGCGATCGTAGAGCAGTTCCAGAGCATGTACCCGGAATATGGCTCCCACTATATTGAACAGATTGACTACAGTATTAAATATGCGGACACGCTGCTGGATGATTTCTCAACGAAAGATAAAATGCCGCAGATTGCCGTATCCGTCGACATGTTGGATACCGGAATCGATATTCCGGAAATACTGAATCTTGTATTCTTTAAGAAAGTAAGAAGCTATGCTAAATTCTGGCAGATGATCGGGCGGGGGACAAGACTCTGCAAAGATCTGTTCGGCCCGGAACAGGATAAAGAGAAATTTTTGATATTTGACTTCTGCAATAATTTTGATTTCTTCCGGACAGGAACAAAAGAAGTGGAGAGCCCGATCGAACCGTCGCTCTGTGAAAAGACATTTAACTGCAAGGTAAAGATCGCCCGCGAATTACAGGCACAGAAATATCAGGATGATGACCAATATGCGAAGTACAGAGCAGATCTGGTCGACAGGCTGAACCGTCAGGTGATCGAACTGGACAGTAAAAGTTTCCGTGTGAAGCAGCATCTGCGTTATGTGGAGGCTTACAGACAGAAAGCAGCATGGATGAATCTGGAGTCTGTATCTGAACTGCAGGAACATATCGCGCCGCTTGTGGCGCCGGAGAAAGAAGACGAGCTTGCCCGCCGTTTTGACTATCTGATATACAGCATCGAACTTGCATGGCTGCAAGACAGGAATGCCGATCGCAATATTAATATTGTTGTCTCCACGGGAGAAGAATTGAACCAGCTGTATACGATACCGCAGGTAAAGGAACAAAAGTATATCATTGAAAAAATAATGGAGAAAGATTTCTGGAACGAGGCGACAGTCTTAGATTTGGAAGAAGTAAGAGATTCCCTGCGAGAACTGATACAATTTATAGACAGAGGCAGACAGAAAAAATATTATACGGACTTTGCCGACAGCATCACTTCGGAAAAGGCAGGGGAAGCGATCCATGCTGTCAATAATCTCGAAAATTACAAAAAGAAAGTAGAGTTTTATCTGAAAGAGCATCAGGATAATTTCGCGGTGTATAAGCTCCGCCGGAATAAGAAGCTGAACGCATCGGATATGAAAGAATTGGAACGAATCTTATGGAATGAGCTTGGCACAAGGGAGGACTATAAAAAAGAATATGGAGATACGCCGGTCGGACATCTGGTGAGAAGAATTGTCGGAATGGATAAAGAAGCAGTCAATGAAGCGTTCAGTCAATTTCTGAGCGAAGAAAAACTCAATATTAACCAGATACGGTTTGTAAGGCTTATGATTGACTATATTTCTGTAAACGGCAACATAGAAGATAATTCCATTCTAATGAAAGAGCCGTTCCGCAGCGCGGGAAGCATAACAGTACTTTTCAAAAATAATATGGATACAGCGCGGAAAATACTGAATGTAGCTGAGATGATAAAGAAAAACTCAGAAGAGACAGCATGAATTCGTGTTTGTTCAACAGATGCCGCTGTAGCAACAAAGATATAAATAACCGAATAGCAGACGCAGAAAAAGAAGATACTCCAACGCTGTGCCGACCCGCTCTACCTCATCCCCTCGAATCCATGTAACGCGAGATCAAAATGCTCGTCCATTGGAACTCGCATTTTAA
>DWWO01000003.1 GCA_019119675.1 Candidatus Mediterraneibacter faecipullorum
GTGCGCTAACAATACATATCTCCCGGCGGACTCTTTCTCACTCCGATAAATCCGGAATTTTCACTTATTTTATAAACATCGCATCTCCGAAGCTAAAGAACCGGTATCTCTCCCGCACCGCTTCCTCATACGCCGCAAGTACATGCTCTTTTCCCGCCAGCGCGGATACGAGCATGATGAGTGTGGACTCCGGCAGATGGAAGTTCGTGATCAGGCAGTCCAGAGCCTTAAAACGGTATCCCGGATAGATAAAGATCTCTGTCCATCCGCTGCAGGCTCTTAAGTGACCGTTTTCATCCGCCGCAGATTCGATGGTGCGGCAGCTCGTTGTTCCCACGCAGATCACCCGTCCGCCGCTGTCTTTGGCACGGTTGATCTTCTCCGCGGCCTCTTCATTTATCATATAGAACTCAGAGTGCATATGATGGTTCTCCACGTCGTCCACTTTGACCGGTCGGAATGTTCCTAAGCCCACATGAAGAGTCACGCGGGCGATATCAACGCCTTTTTCTTCGATTTCTTTGAGCAGCTCCGGCGTAAAGTGAAGCCCCGCAGTCGGTGCCGCGGCAGATCCGGAATGCTCCGCGTAAACTGTGTTATATCTGTCTTTATCCTTGAGCTGATGCGTGATATATGGAGGCAGCGGCATCTGTCCGAGTTGGTCTAATATCTCTTCAAAGATCCCTTCATACTCAAAATGGATCAGACGGTTCCCTTCATCTACAATGTCTACCACTTCGCCTACAAGCAGCCCGTCACCGAAGCTGATCCTTGTGCCCGGTTTTGCCTTGCGCCCCGGCTTTACGAGCGTCTCCCAAACATCGTCCGCGCCTCTTTTTAAGAGCAGGACTTCGATCTTCGCCCCCGTCTCCTCTTTTGCTCCGATCAGCCTCGCCGGGATTACTTTTGTGTCATTGATGACCAGACAGTCTCCCGGATTTAAATAATCGATAATATCACGGAATACGTGATGCTGTATCTCTCCGGACTCCTTGTCCAGTACCATAAGTCTGGAAGAGGAACGGTCTTCCAGAGGATCCTGGGCGATCAGCTCCTGCGGCAGGTCATAATAAAAATCACTTGTTTTCATACTGTAAACCTATTCCCTTCGACAAACGAGCCCTGTATGCATTCCACACAAGGCCCGCCTGAATTATTACTTTGTTTTACTGTGTCCTGAGCTCTGCATTCATTTTTTTGCCGAGCTTTTTCATCACCTGATTTGCAGCATTTTCTATCTCCTGAGACGTCAGAGTCTTCTCATCCGATCCGATCGTCAGTCTGATGGTCACGGATTTCTTTCCGGATGGTATCTGTTTTCCTCTGTATTCGTCCACAAAGGAGGCATCCTTAAGAAGCGCGCTGGCCTTCTTCTTGCCCATGACCGCGTCATAGATATCATGCCATGACGCATCCGCGTCAAAGAGCATGGAAATGTCATAATCTGTCTCCGGATACTCTGCCAGATGGGTAAATTTATTCGTTCTGGATTTCAGCGGCTTCAGCTTCGTTGCATCCAGTTCGAACAGCATAACGGACAGGTTCTTGATGCCGCACTCCATGGAAACCTTCTTTGCGACCAGTCCCATGTCTCCGATCTTCTCATCTCCAAGATAGATATTAAGCCAGACAACGTTGTCAGCCCACACCGGTTTCTCTTCTTTTCTGAACTCATACGCTTCCATATGCGTATAACGCGGCATATACTCAAGAACACCTTTTGCCTCTCTGAAGAGCGCGTTGATGTCTTTCACGCTGCTCGCGAAAGCCGCTCCGATATGCCTGCGCTGCTCCGGAAGAGATTCTGTCTCATCATATACAGATGTGTAATTTTTATCGAAAAATACCTGAGCCTCCTCAAAAATAGAGAAATCAGTGTAATAGCGCTCATTTTTCGCAACTGCCTCGCACAGGTTCGGGAGCAGGGAAGAACGGATATATCCCAGTTCCGGTGCCGGCGGAGTGGAAAGCCTCAGTATTCCGTCCGTGTTCTGAAGGACCGCATTTACGAACACATCGTTCATCCACGGATAGGTGTACACTTCCTGCATACCGCAGCGGATCGCGAGATACTCCTTGATATTTCTGACAAGGCTCTTATCCTTCTGGTTGATTGCTCCGGTAAAGGAAGTCGTGAACGCTGTGGCATCGAAGTTGTCATATCCGTACATTCTGGCAACTTCCTCCATCACATCATCCTTGATGGAGATATCGCCTGTAGAACGCCATGTAGGCGCGGTCACATGCATATTGTCGCCGTCAATCTGAACCTCAAACCCGAGTTTCTCAAGCTTGCCCCGGATTTCATTGTCTGTCAGATGTTTTCCAAGTCTCTTCTCAAGCCATGCCAGGCTTACATCGATCTGCGCTCTCTTAAGTTTCTTCACATAATTATCGCAGAATCCGGTCACCTTCAGCTCCGGATAAAGTTCGCTGAAATAGTGCATGGAAAGGGCAAGGGCCTGATCACATCTCTCCGGATCAATAGCTTTCTCATATCTGGAGGACGCCTCTGTACGTGTATCATAGCGCAATGCCGTGCGACGGATTCCGGCAGCCTCGAAGTTGGCAACCTCCAGGATCACCCTCTCTGTCTTGGGAAGGATGGAATCCTTTGCCCCGCCCATGACTCCTGCAAGTGCAACCGGTCCCTCGGAGTCCGTGATCACAAGGTCGTCATCGCAGAGTGTGAGTTCGTTATCGTTTAAGAGAAGCAGTTTCTCTCCTTCGGACGCATGTCTGACCACAATGTGGTCTGTAATGTTGTCAGCATCAAATGCATGCGTCGGATTTCCGACTGCAAGCATAACATAGTTTGTAATGTCTACAAGCGCATTAATAGGACGCATTCCAGCTTTCCAGATCCGGTTCTGCATTTTATACGGTGACGGCTTCACGCTCACGCCGGACATCTCAACGCCGATGTATCTTGTACATCTGTCCGGAGCTTCGATCTCAACCCGGAAATCAGACTGAACGTCTGTCTCAAAAGGTTTGATCTCTTTGAGAGGCAGGTCATAGAGCGCTGCGATCTCACGCGCGATCCCGTAATGTCCCCAGAGATCCGGTCTGTTCGTCATTGATTTGTTGTCAATCTCGAGGAGGATATCATTCATATCCAGCGCATCGGCAAGAGAAGTACCTGCCGGCACGTCAAAAGCAGACAGATCCAGGATCTCTGCCTCCTGCTCTGCCGGGAACAACTCTCCCAGCCCTATCTCATCGGAAGCGCAGATCATACCGTATGACTCGACTCCGCGAAGTTTGGAATTTTTGATCACTACCGGCTCGCCTTCCCCGTGCCAGCGGACAACCGCGCCAGGGCAGGATACGGCGACACGCATCCCCTCCTTCAGGTTAATGCCGCCGCAGACGATATCCTTGATCTCTCCGCCGCCGATATCTACCTTGCACACTCTTAATTTGTCTGCATTGGGATGAGGTTCAATCTTTTCGATAACTCCCACCAGCATATTGTCAAAACGGCGTGCAAGCTCTTCCACGTCCTCCACTTCTACTGTGGACATGGTCAGGTCATACGCCAGTTTTTTCAGATCCGCATCCGCCGGAATATTCACATAATCCTTGATCCATGATAATGATAACTTCATTTTTACTCTCCTTATCTAAACTGTTTCAGGAATCTTAAATCAGCGCTGTGGAACAATCTCACATCATCCACACCGTAACGCATCATAACAAGTCTGTCCAGACCGATGTTTACATAGAATCCTGTGTACTCGTCCGGATCCAGTCCTGCTGCTCTGAGCACATTCGGATGCGGAGACCCGCCCGGCATTACCTCGATCCATCCCACATGCTTGCAGACACTGCAGCCTTTTCCGCCGCATACCTGACACTCCATGTCAATCTCAAATCCCGGCTCCACAAAGGGGAAGAAACCGGAGCGCATCCTTACCGGCACATCTCTTCCGAACACTTTGCTCAGGATGCTCTGGATCATTACCTTTCCCGATGTAAATGTGATATCTTTGTCCACGATAAGAGCTTCGTACTGGAAAAATGCCCTCTCGTGATGTGAATCCGTTGTCTCATTCCTGTACACACGTCCCGGATATACGAAACGATACGGAGGTTTGTGTGTCTGCATGTAGCGGACGCTTCCTCCGGTCAGATGCGGACGCAGACAGAGTTTTTCGTTCGTACTTCCGCTGTCGTGTCCCTCCAGCCAGTAAGTATCCATACTCTCGCGGGCGGGATGGTTCGGCGGGAAGTTCAGTTTGTCAAAAGCATACATCTCACTTGTGATCTCATCTTCCTCAAAAATCTCAAATCCCATGGAGCGGAATGCATCGTTCAGGTCATAACACATCTGTGTGATGGGATGAAGTCCGCCCGCGGACGGCATGATTCCCGGGACAGAACAGTCAAAGTCAGGGGATACTTCCGAAGCCTTCAGCTTCAGTTCTACCCTCTTTTCATCGATCAGTTCCTTGACCTCATTTTTTGCCTGATTCAGAAGTTTTCCCATCTCAGGGCGAAGAGACACATCCAGTGTCGGGATCTCTTTCATCAGAAGGCTGAGAGCCCCCTGCTTGCCGATATACGCGCTCTTCACATTCTGTAATTCGCCTTCACTAGCCGATTCAGAAATCTTGTTTCTTGCTTCTGATAAAATGCCGTTGATTTTATCTTTCATTACACTTCTCCTTTCCTATTTGAGGCAGCCACCCGCCGAAGCAGATAATTTCCATAAAAAAATCGTCTCCTGTCATTCTGACAAGGGACGATGTTGTTCGCGGTACCACCCTGTTTCCCGCACACTATATGCGGACACTCAAGTCTGTGTAACGTACAGTCTACGGTACTTCCTACTCATTTCAGAAATACAGCTCCCGTGGGAAATTCGATCCCCATCTGAACTAAAGAAAACTTTCAGCCGGTGATTTTCTCTCTCTGATAGAAAATGGTTCTCTACTTTACACGATCATAGCTTTTATTCTTTGTTATATTGCAGCTGTCAGACAGCCGGATCATTATCCATTTTAACACAGGTTTTCCGTTTGTCAACCCCGCATCCTGTATCCACGCAGGCATGTGGTAACCGTTCATGGACAAAGATGCAGGGGCACATCAGTGCGGCGCTGCTATCAGCGGTTTTCTTCCGTTCTCTGCTTATACAAAGTTCTTTCCAGCAGTGCGTTCAACTCTCCGCCAAGCAAAATGATATACATACATCCGTAAAGCCACAGCATGATCAGTATAATTGTTGTCATGCTGCCGTACATACTTGAAAATCCCGTAAAAATATCCAGGTAAACAGAAAATACAAAAGAAAGGATCTGCCATCCGAAAGCGGTAAATACTGCGCCCGGAAGCTGTTTTCTCAGCGTCGTTTTCTTCATATGCGCCCTGTTTGGAAGAAATTTATACACCAAATCCCAAAATACCGTCAATATCACAAGCGCCACAAGTGTCCTGATCCGCATTACAAAATCAACAATCTTAATTAAAAACGGCACATACTCATAAACCATCGCGCTGATGCTGTTTCCAAATACAGAGATTACAAGTGAAAATACGATCGCTACGATAAAAAGGATAGTATATACCGATGCTCTGAGCCTCAGGTAAAAGTAATTTCTCGTCTCAATATGAGCATAAATACAGTTCAACCCTGATGTAAGAGCCAAGACCCCCTTGCCTGCCGACCACAGGGCTACGATCACCGTAACAGGAAGCAGCTTTCCCGAGCTGATGGAAACGCTGATTATAATAGACTGTATCGTTGAGACGACCGAATCCGGAAACACCGGAAGAATAGTGTTTAACACGTCATTCAGAGTAACTTCCGTGAAACGGTCCAGATACTGTACCATTGCAAGGAGCAGAAGAATAATAGGGATCAGAGAAAGCACAAAAAAATAAGCCGCCTGTGCCGCATAGGCGCCGGTGTGGTGGGAATTTACAGTCTTTATGAACTTGATAATCTGGTTCTTTAACTTCTTTCTCTTTTCCATAATACAAATACAGCTCTTCAAGATTCTTTTTATTCCGGCAGAATCCGATCTGCTTTACTAAGAGGAAAAAGCGGCCGTACAAGACGACCGCCTTTATCTTTAGTAGTTCACCCAAAATGCCGGTCCTGTATTTTGAGTCCTAGCCGCAGCCAGGTGGGCAACCGCATCTGCTTTTCTGTCGTCCACTGCATATCGGAGGCCTGACATATTACAGAAATATAGGAATCCCGTTTAAACAAATGTAGGTTCAAAATTACAGGGTTGTCGCACATCCCAGGTTAACTTCTCTGTTAACTCTACAAGTATTATACTCCAGTTGTATTGTTTTTACAACTGAATATTTTTCCAGAACAATAGAGCGGCTTCCGCACGGCTGAAATTCTATTCCGTTCTGATCAGGGAAAACTCTGACAGTTCGATTGTTGATGCAGGAGTTTCGATGTCCGTGATCGCTCCCATGGAAATAACCATAGATGCGTTCATTTCCGTTGTCTCATTCATTACAAAGTTTACAGTGACCTCTTTCTCCTGATCTTTTTCCAGGACTATATCCGCTCCGCCGTACCACGCATAGCTCGGGCTGAGCATGGCAAGCTTGATCGTTCTCGCCTCTGAGGATTTTACTTTGAACGAAACTTTATAGTGAGCGCCCTGTTCCAGAACGATGCCGTTCTGTTTGAGCTGTACGTTCCAGTCTTCGTTTCCCACAGCAGTAATATTGTATACTGCACGGCCGTTCTTAAAAGAAACCTCTGCCGCTCCCGGATCGGTAACCGCATTTTCCCATCCTTCATTTCCGGAAGCAAAATCACTGTTTACCAGAAGATTTTCTCCGACCGGCTGTTCATCGATATCCGGTGCATCGATCTTTTCAAGATTGATATTGTCAATACAGATACGGTGGTTTTCTGTTATCTGAATTCCATCAACAGCTCCCATGGAAATACTCAGCACTGCTTTCGGATCTGTCTCGCCTTTCATCTGGAAAACAATCTCATATTTATTATAGTCGTTTTCCAGATCTACAATTTTTTCTCCTGAATATGGTGTCCAGTCGTCATCACCGGAGCCGTCTCTCTGGATCGCAAACATCAGTTTTCTCGATATGCTTGCCTTGGCGTCAAGAGAAAGCCTGTACCACTGTCCCTTTTCAAGCTCCACATTGTTCTGTTTCAGCTGGATCTTCCATGCCGCGTCCCCGGTGTTATTGATCGAGAAGTCTGCCGCATTGTCTTCATTCAGGCTGTCTACCACATAAGTAACATCCGATGAGATACTGCTGTCAACATAAGGTTCGTATCCGGAGAATCCGGCATTAAAACTTCCGTTTTTAATCAGGCTGTCCTCTTCGATACGCACATTATCAAGATAATAAAGTCCCGGTTCTTTGAAGATAAATGCAAGATCCGTATCTTCCGGTTCCGCATCCAGCGTCAGTTTGTAGTCATGTTGCTGTTCTGTCCCTTTCATTTCGGCGCTATATTCATGACCGGCAGCTTTTACCATGATTTTCTTTCCTGCTTCTCCCTCTGCCGTAAAACTCATTGCATATGTGTTGCCTGCGGACAGCGCAAGATCACTCTGTGATACAGTGACCGGATTATCCGCCGATGTTCCCTCCGGAGCATTTACCATCAGTCTCCGTATGTTATTCTCATTGGTAACACTCACTTCCGCTCCGTCATTTTTCTGTACATCCCAGTATCCGAGACGCTCTTCTCCTTCCTGGAAACTGCCGTTATACACATAGTTTCCGTCTGCAAGGATCCCTTTTTCACCGTCCGTTATCACGATTTCACCTGTTTTCTTCAGTGACACATTGCTGATCCTGATTCCTGACGTTGACCCCGCTGCTCCCATATTGAATTCCAGTCTTCCGTTCGCATCATCGCTGTCCTTCATTGTAAAATCAAGGTTATACGTCTGTTTCTCCTGAGTAAGGCTGATCTCCGTATCATTAAGATAACGCCGGAACGATCTGTCAGGCGCGGATATGCCTACTTTCATTGTTCTGTCCGCATCTGCATATGCATCAAAGCTGAGCCGGTATACTCCGCCCTGTTTCATTGGAAGATTTGGCTGTACAAGCTGAACGCTGTAGTCAACTGTACCCTCATTTGCAGTATTTACTGCAATTTCATTGTCACCAATCTCAGCTCCGGCTTCGCCGCCCAGTGTTGTAAGGAATATCCAGTCTTTATCATCTGTCAGGTCTTCTTTTTCGGAGAAATCTCCATTGACAACATAGTTGCCATTTTCATCAGGATCTCTTAAAATGACTTCTTCAACTGGTTTTGTAACATTTTCGTCATAACTGTCTTTCTGATATACTTTCACATAGTCAATATAATATGCCGAATTTGCAAAATCTGTCGTATCATCAGGATTTCCAGGCCAGTTGCCGCCGACTGCAAGATTCAGGATGATATAAAATGGCTGGTCAAACGGAGCCGGATATGTGATTTCTCCCTGTCCTTCTGTTGCAGAATACCAGTTATCCTCTGTATGAATCAGTTTTCCATCTACATACCAGCTGATTTTTCCCGGCTCCCACTCCACGTCGAACACATGATATTCGTCTGAGAATGTTCCTTCCTCTAAAGTATAACTTCCCTGACTCTCGCTGTGAGGATTTCCATAATGTATAGTTCCATATGAAGTATCCGTATCATTTCCGAGCACTTCCATAATATCAATCTCACCGCACCGCGGCCACTGTCCGTACAGATTTTCATTTGTCGGCATCATCCAGAATGCAGGAAGGAATCCCTGCCCTTCCGGAACTTTCACTCTCGCTTCAAACAGTCCGTATTTGAAGTCATGTTTATTCTGTGTATTTACACGCCCGGAAGTATAAGACACATTTCCGTCTTCATTCTCCGTCTTTACAGGTTTCAGCACAAGGCTTCCGTCCTTAATATAAATATTTTCCGGTGAATCCACATAGGACTGGAGCTCATTATTCACCCATCCCGGATCATGGAGTTCCACATTCCAGTCTTCTCGGTTGAGATAATCCCCTTCAAACTGGTCTTCCCATTTCAGATCATATCCTTCATAGGACAGATCTGTATCCTGTTCCTGATCTTTAGTTTCCGTCTGGTATGTAATCACTGCTTTCAATGTAACTTCCTCACCGTCTATCGTAATCGTCTTTTCAATCTCTTCCGTTTTCTCTTCTGCGGTCTTTTCTCCGGGTTCTGCTGCTTTCGCAGTCATAGATGCCGGAAGAAGAGTGCCTGCCATTGCCAGCACAAGCAACAAAGAAAGTAAATTCCTGCCTTTCCGCTTTCTTACCACAGCAACAACACCAATGATAATGCACAAACTTGCGGCGCCTGCGATACTCCAGGGTACTATATTGGCTGTATCTCCTGTCTGCACTGTTCCTGTATCTTCCGTCCGGCCTCCGCTCTGCTGATCAGACAGACCGCTGTCTTCAGAGCCTGTCTTTTGCACAAGTCTGACCGTGCTTTCTCTGGTTTCTCCGACATCTACACTTTCAATCTGTGCTTTCCACTGTTCCGGCGCTGATATTCCGTCTTCCGTCAGATAGCCGTCCGGAATGTTCCCGCTGATCTCAATATCGGTCAGTATATCATCCGATGCATTGTATATTTTTATTGTCTCATTAATCGGGTCTGTACTGCTGTATTCCGTCTTATCTGTTTCAATGGAAAATACCGGTTCACCGGCTTGTGCTGCTGCCATTACCGTAGTATTTCCCAACAACACTGCAGCAACAGCCGCCAGTATCCCGGCTGTTATTCTTTTTTTCTTCGTCATTTCTGCGCCTCCTCACTTAATTTTTTCACCAATGCTATGATTCTCCCCGCACATTCGCGGATCTCTTTCTCTGTCAGCTCACCCTGTGCATATGCCTGACGGATATTCTCGTCGTCATCACAATTCCCGGGCATAATGATATCATTTCCGGCAGCCGCACATTTCCACGGGATACTTCCGTCTTCCGGCACTGTCGTGTTCCAGTCTGACATAATCACTCCCTGAAATCCCCACTCTTCCCGCGCAACGACCGTGCAAAGGTCACGGCTGTTTGCCGCGTGTACTCCGTTGATCAGATTG
>DWWO01000004.1 GCA_019119675.1 Candidatus Mediterraneibacter faecipullorum
CCTGCCCAATATTCGCATATCGTGGGATATACATCCCACTTTTATGCTCATATTGGGGCGGGACCCAAGGCCCTGCACCCACTTATGAGCAAGCTCATGTGGGTTTAGGACTTTTGCCCCTGGCATCATATATAATACAGAAAGAAGGAGGAATTGGATGCTCAGCAGAGGCGATGCGGTAGTCTATAAGTGCAGAGGATTGTATAAGGTGGAAGATATCGGAACACTTGATTTTTCTTTTGTGGACAACAGTAAACAGTATTACACGCTGCAGTCTGTGGAAGATGCAGGGGATAAGGCTTACGTACCGGCGGAGGACGAGACAAATATCCGGCGCCCGGTGAGCCGGGATGAGGCTCTTGCCCTGATCCGGCGTATGCCAGACATTGAAGCGCTCCATGTACGGAATGAAAAATTCCGCGAACAGGAATACAAGGACTGTATAGCGGACTATTGTCCGGAAAGCTGGGTGAAGGTCCTTAAGACAACTTACAAGAGAACAAAGAGCAGAGGCAGCATTACGAGTCTGGATCGGAAGTATCAGATGCTTCTTGAACATGCCTTGTACAGTGAATTCGCTTTCGCGCTCGGGATTCCGACGGGGGAGATGCAGAAGTTTATAGCAGAGCATGTAGACGAGGCGGAAGAGCAGGAGGCATGACTGCAAACGGCCGACGTTTGTCCGGTGTTTCAGTTTACGGCTGTCTGACGCAGGATTGCCGCCTGACTGTCCCCGGCTGAGCTGCATCTTGCGCAAACAGCATACACATGATATACTTCTCCTGATAATATTTTGTTAGGAGGAGTTATTTTTTATGGACGCGGACCCTGCGGGGAACACTATTTTATTTGACTTGTTACTATTGTTGTTTTTCACTTTGATGAATGCCTACTTTGCCGGAGCCGAGATGGCAGTCGTATCTGTTAATAAGAACAGGATACGAAGTCTTGCGGAAGAGGGCAATAAGAAAGCGAAAGTGATCGAGGGACTTTTTGAAGATTCTACAAAGTTCCTTTCTACGATCCAGGTGGCAATTACATTTGCCGGATTCTATTCATCGGCTTCTGCGGCATCAAGTATTTCACCGGTGCTGGGCACATGGATGAGCAATATGGGGATACCATACAGCGGAGCGATCGCCCATAACGGTGTGACACTGCTGCTGATGTTCTTCAACCTTGTGTTTGGAGAGCTTGTGCCAAAGAGGATCGCACTTCAGAAGGCAGAAGCATTCAGTATGATGACGGTGATGCCGATTCATTATATTTCGATCATATTATCACCGTTTATCAAGCTGCTCTCAGTTTCCACAAAGCTGGTACTGAAGATTCTTCATATGAAAACGGAAGACCAGGAAGAGGCAGTTACCGAAGAAGAAATCAAGGCACTTCTGAAGATGGGAAATGAAAGCGGAACGTTTGATGATGACGAACGCGAGATGATAGATTCGGTTTTTGCGTTCGATGACAGGACGGCAAGGGAAATCATGGTGCCAAGGCGTGATGTTGTTACAATTGACATTGATGAGCCGTTTGAGGAACTTATCGACGAGATCCTTGAGACAAGACACAACAGGATACCGGTCTATGAGGAAAATATAGACAATATCATCGGTGTTCTTCACGTTAAGGACGTGATGATCGAGCTGAGAAAGAACAGTCCGGAACAGATGAATATCAGGGAAATGCTTCATGAACCGTTTTTTGTACCTGAGACAAAAGAGGCGGATGAACTTTTTCGCACTATGCAGGAATCAAGACGCCATATGGCAATCCTGGTAGATGAGTACGGCGGATTTTCCGGAATTGTCACGATCGAAGACCTGGTTGAGGAGATCATGGGCGATATCAATGAAGAGTATGAAGAAGTTGTGCCGGAAGTTGAAGCGGTCAGCGAGGATGAATACCGGCTGGACGGGGGCATACTGATCGATGACCTCAATGAGGAGCTTGGACTGAAGCTGGAGACAGAAAACTATGACACACTTTCAGGATATCTGATCGAAAAGCTGGGGCATATACCCGCAAAAGACGACAAAGATATCATCGAAGAAGAGAATCTCGTTTTCACGGTAGAGGAAGTAAAAGACAACAGAATCAGCAGAGTCGGGCTCAGGATACTGCCGGAGCAGGAAGCAGATGAAGATGACGAGGAGCGTGAGGGCAGAAAGAAACAGCGCCGCGCGTCCGAGGAGGAAGAAGAGAAAGAATGAAAGGAGACGCAGTGAGATGAAGATGCTGTCAATTGAAGAGGAGCTTAAGAATAATTCTTATCCCGGAAGAGGGATCATCATCGGGAAGACACCGGACGGAAAGAAGGCTGTCACAGCCTATTTTATCATGGGGCGCAGTGAGAACAGCCGGAATCGTATATTTGTGGAGGACGGAGCGGGGATACGCACACAGGCGTTTGATCCGTCCAAACTGACTGACCCGAGCCTGATCATCTATGCACCTGTCAGAGTGCTGGGCAATAAGACTATTGTAACAAATGGAGATCAGACGGATACGATCTATGAGGGGATGGACAAGCAGCTCACATTCGAACAGTCTCTTCGTTCAAGAGAGTTTGAGCCGGACGGCCCGAACTATACACCGCGCATCTCCGGCATCATGCATATAGAGAACGGCTCTTATAATTATGCCATGTCCATTTTAAAGAGTAATAACGGGAATCCGGAGAGCTGCAACAGATATACGTTTGCCTATGAAAATCCGGCTGCGGGCGAAGGACATTTTATCCACACATACATGTGTGACGGAGATCCGCTCCCGAGCTTTGAAGGCGAGCCGAAGCTGATCGGCATACCGGATGATATGGAGGTATTCACGGATCTTCTGTGGAACAGCTTAAACGAGGACAACAAGGTATCACTTTTTGTCCGCTATATCGATATCGAGACCGGAAACTATGAGACAAAGATTGTAAATAAGAACCAGTGATCGTGAGAAAGCATAAAGGAGCGGATGAAAAAATGAAAGAATTAGAACTGAAATATGGATGTAACCCGAATCAGAAACCGTCAAAGATCTATATGAGTGACGGAAGCGAACTGCCGATCACAGTGCTGTGCGGACGCCCGGGATATATTAATTTCCTCGACGCGTTCAATGGCTGGCAGCTTGTATCCGAGCTTAAGAAAGCGACCGGACTCCCGGCGGCTACGTCATTTAAGCATGTATCTCCGGCAGGCGCAGCGGTAGGTCTTCCTCTGACAGAGACGCTTGCAAAGATCTACTGGGTAGATGATCTCGGTGAACTCTCACCGCTTGCCAGTGCATATGCGAGAGCAAGAGGCGCGGACAGAATGTCTTCTTTCGGAGATTTTATCGCACTGTCCGATGTCTGTGATGTGGACACGGCAAGACTCATCAAGAGAGAAGTGTCCGATGGTGTGATCGCGCCGGGTTATGAGCCGGAGGCACTGGAAATCCTGAAACAGAAGAAAAAAGGAAACTACAATGTGATCCAGATCGATCCGGATTACGTGCCGGCGGCTCTGGAGCATAAGGAAGTGTACGGCATCACGTTTGAGCAGGGAAGAAATGAACTCAATATCGACAAAGATTTCTTCTCCAATGTGGTGACGGATAATAAAGAACTGACAGATGCGGCAAAAGTGGATCTGGCTATCTCTATGATCACTCTGAAATACACACAGTCCAACTCAGTCTGCTATGTAAAAGACGGACAGGCGATCGGTATCGGCGCGGGTCAGCAGTCCCGTATCCACTGTACACGCCTTGCCGGACAGAAGGCTGACAACTGGTGGCTCAGACAGTGCCCGAAAGTAATGGAACTGCCGTTTAAGGACGGAATCAAACGTGCGGACAGGGATAATGCCATTGATCTGTATATTGGCGAGGAGTACATGGACGTGCTCGCGGACGGCGCATGGGAGAATATCTTCACAGAGAAGCCGGAAGTATTTACGCGCGAGGAGAAGAGAGCGTGGCTTGATAAGCTGACAGATGTGGCTCTCGGTTCCGATGCATTCTTCCCGTTCGGTGATAACATCGAGCGCGCACATAAGAGCGGCGTGAAATACATCGCGCAGCCGGGCGGTTCTGTCAGAGACGATAATGTCATCGACACATGCAACAAGTACGGCATGGTCATGGCATTTACAGGTATCCGCCTGTTCCACCACTAATTGAAGCTGCGGTGCAGAAGAAAGAGGATGTCTTTATGGTATTGGAGACGAGAAGTCCTGAAGAAACATTTAATGTAGGAAAAAAACTTGGAGAACATGCGATTCCCGGACAGGTGTTTACCCTGACCGGGGATCTTGGCGTGGGGAAAACTGTCTTTACGCAGGGGCTGGCAAAGGGACTCGGGATCGAGGAGCCGGTCAACAGTCCGACATTTACGATCGTACAGGTCTATGAGGAGGGGAGACTTCCTTTCTATCATTTCGATGTGTACCGGATCGGTGACGTGGAGGAGATGGAAGAAGTCGGGTTCGAGGACTACATCATGGGAGACGGTGTTTCCCTGATCGAGTGGGCGAACCTCATAGAAGAAATTCTTCCGGAGAAACGGACGGATATTCTGATCGAGAAGGATCTGGAACAGGGATTTGACTACCGGAAGATTACAATAAGCGAATCGGATTCGCAGTAAGCTGCTTTGCAGACCATGTAGAAAACGAGATTACAGAAAGCGGGACAGATTATGAGAGTATTGGCGATAGACAGCTCAGGGCTGACAGCCACGGTGGCGATCGTGGAGGATGACCAGACGATCGCGGAATACACAACAAATTATAAAAAGACGCATTCACAGACACTTCTGCCTATGATCGACGAGATGGTCAGAATGGTCGATGCGGATCTGAAGGAGATAGACGCTATTGCAGTTGCGGGCGGCCCGGGATCATTTACCGGACTGCGTATAGGCTCTGCCACGGCGAAGGGACTGGGGCTTGCTCTTGATAAGCCGCTCATCCATGTGCCGACGGTGGATGCCATGGCATACAGCATGTACGGATGCGAAGATATCATCTGCCCGATCATGGATGCAAGGAGAAAGCAGGTATATACCGGTCTTTATTCATTTTCTCATAAGAAGAATGGGGATGGCGGCCTGTATGACGAGCCTGTATTTCAGGTGCTTCGGATGCAGATGGCAGTTCCGGTGGAGGAACTGATCCGTCATCTGAACGTCTACCGGAGACGTGTTGTGTTCTTGGGAGACGGCGTGCCCGTGTATAAGGAAATGCTGGCAGAAGGGCTCAAAGTGCCATATTCATTTGCTCCGTCCTTTATGAACCGGCAGAGAGCAGCGGCAGTAGGAGCCCTCGGGATCCGCTATTATGAGGCGGGCAGGTACGAGGCGGCCGCCGAGTTTAAGCCTGAGTATCTGAGAAAATCGCAGGCTGAGCGTGAGAGAGCGGAACGGGAGAAGAATGCAGTCCCGAAGGTACGCAGGATGACGATGGAAGATGGCGCTGCGGTGGCAGAGATGGAGCATCAACTGTTTCCGGACGCGTGGAGTGAAAAATCGATTCTGGAGACTCTGGAACAGACAAACACGATCTGCCTGATCGCGGAAAAGGCAGGACGTACGGCAGGATATCTCCTTGCATACACGGCGGCGGACGAGGCCGAGATCGCCCGGATCGCAGTCGTAAAAGAACTGCAGCGGCAGGGGGCAGCCCGTGCGCTGCTTGCGGAACTGGAGTCAGTCTGCGGATCAGAGGGGGTCAAGAAGATTCTTCTGGATGTGCGCTCCGGCAACGGCGCGGCGAGAGCGCTCTATACGAGCACTGGATTTAAAGAGGACGGTATCCGTCAGCGCTTTTATGAAAATCCGGTGGAAGATGCGATCCTCATGAGCAGGGAACTGGAAATCAACGCATAACAGCGGCAGCAGTTTCCACTAGGAATCGATCTGCCGCTCCGATATAATGTAGGCGTAACAAAAAGAAAAAACTGTTTACTGCCATCCGTTGGTTCTGTACGGGCAGGCAGAGACACAGGAGGAGATTGTATGCGCCAGTATCAATTAAAAGAAACAAAAGAAATAAATAAGATCGTCTGCAATCAGTGCGGGAAAGAGATTGAAGTCTCGGGCGGAACCCCCAGAGAGGGAGTGTTCAGCGTAGATTATGCGTGGGGATACTTCTCGGACAAAGACGGGGAAAGACACAGCTTCGACCTGTGCGAGTCCTGTTATGATAAGCTGCTCGCATCCTTCAAACTGCCTGCGGACATAGAAGAATAAGACAGAGGAAATATATGTTAGATGTTTGTTTGCTTGGGTGCGGCGGCATGATGCCGCTGCCTTACCGTTATCTCACAGCGCTGATGACACGTTATAACGGCAGCAGTCTGCTGATCGACTGCGGCGAGGGCACCCAGATCGCGGTAAAAGAAAAAGGGTGGAGTTTCAAGCCGATCGATGTGATCTGCTTTACCCACTATCACGGAGATCATATCAGCGGGCTTCCCGGACTGCTCCTTACCATGGGAAATGCGGACAGGACAGAACCCCTGACTCTGATCGGGCCGAAGGGGCTTGAGCGTGTGGTGGGAAGTCTGCGTGTGATCGCGCCGGAACTGCCCTTCCCTATTATCTATAAAGAAATTCAGGGTGCGGAGCAGACGTTTGAGATGAACGGATATCGTATCAAAGCGTTCCGTGTCAATCACAATGTGCTCTGCTATGGGTATACGATGGAGATTGACCGGGCCGGCAAGTTCGACGCCGCAAAGGCAAAGGAACAGGCAATCCCACTGAAATACTGGAGCCGTCTGCAGAGCGGTGAGACGATTGACAACGAAGACGGCCATTTCACACCTGATATGGTACTGGGACCGCCGCGCAAAGGGATCAAGCTGACTTACACGACGGATACCCGTCCCACAGAGTCCATCCGGAGAAATGCGGAGAAGTCGGATCTGTTTATCTGTGAGGGAATGTATGGCGAGAAGGATAAGGCTGCAAAAGCGTCGGAGTATAAGCACATGACTTTTTACGAGGCGGCAGAGATCGCCCGTGCAGCGCAGGTAGAAGAGATGTGGCTGACACATTACAGCCCGTCCCTGACAAGGCCGGAGCCGTATATGGATGACGTGCGGAAGATATTTCCGGCGGCAAAGGCCGGCAAAGACGGAATGTCGGCGGAACTGATGTTTGAAGATTGAGAGGCGTGACATGAAAGAAATCAGAGATCTGAATATCCTTGCGATCGAGAGCTCATGTGATGAGACGGCAGCGGCGGTCGTACACAATGGAAGAGAAGTGCTGTCCAACATCATCTCGTCCCAGATCGACCTGCACAAGCTGTATGGCGGAGTGGTCCCCGAGATTGCATCGAGGAAACATATCGAGAAGATCAATCAGGTCATAGAAGAGGCGCTGAAAGAGGCGGATGTGACACTGGATGATATCGACGTGGTGGGGGTGACCTACGGCCCGGGGCTTGTAGGCGCGCTTCTGGTGGGCGTTGCCGAGGCAAAGGCCATCGCATTTGCAAGAAATCTTCCGCTCGTGGGAGTGCATCATATCGAAGGGCATATATCGGCAAATTATATTGAACACCCGGATCTGGAACCGCCGTTTCTCTGCCTTGTGGCATCCGGCGGACACACGCATCTGGTCTGCGTGCGCGAATACGGGAAATACGAGATCCTAGGGCGGACGAGAGACGACGCGGCGGGTGAGGCGTATGATAAAGTGGCGCGCGCCATAGGTCTCGGGTATCCGGGCGGGCCGAAGATTGACCGCATTGCGAAAGAAGGGAACCCGGACGCAGTGAAATTTCCGAAAGCGCATATCGAGGGCGCAGAGTATGATTTCAGCTTCAGTGGCCTGAAATCAGCAGTTCTCAACTATATTAACGGATGTAAGATGAAAGGCGAGAGCTTCGACCCGGCAGATATTGCAGCATCGTTCCAGAAAGCTGTCGTTGAAGTTCTGGTTGAAAATTCGATGAAAGCTGTAGAAGACTATGGCATGTATAAATTTGCCATCGCCGGAGGTGTGGCGTCCAATACTGCATTGCGCGCAGCCATGAAACAGGCATGCGAAGAAAAGGGTGTGAAGTTTTATCATCCGTCGCCGATCTACTGCACGGACAATGCGGCAATGATCGGAGCGGCGGCGTTCTATGAATATCTTGCAGGAACACGGCACGGATGGGATCTCAACGCGGTGCCGAACCTGAAACTCGGAGAGCGGTAAACAAGCCGCAGGGAAGAAGTAAGTGTTAGGTCTATATAATAGTTTTCGGCAGGGAGAAGACCGGATGGAGAAGAAAGAATACTGCACCGCTATCGTGCTCGCGGCAGGAAGCGGGAAGCGGATGGGAACAAAAGTACATAAACAGTATCTGCTCATGGGCGGGAAGCCTGTGCTCTATTATTCTCTGCGCGCATTTGAGGATTCAAAGAGGATTGATGAGATCATTCTCGTGTGCGGCGCCGGGGAAGAAGATTACTGCCGGAAAGAAATCGTTGAGAAGTACGGAATATCTAAGGCGCGAAAGATCATTCCCGGCGGTGCCGAACGGTACGACTCTGTCTGGAATGGTCTGAAAGAGACTAAAGAAGGATATGTCTACATCCATGACGGAGCACGCCCGTTTGTTGATGAAGAGATTATAGAGCGCGCTTATGAATGCGTGTCGGAACACCATGCGTGTGTGGCGGGAATGCCATCCAAAGATACGGTCAAGATCGCGGACTCCGGCAATATAGTGACGGCGACACCTGACCGCAGCAGTGTGTGGATCGTGCAGACACCTCAGGTCTTTGACACAGAGCTTATCAGGAAAGCGTATGCCCTGCTCATGGAGAAAGATGAGATCAGTGTGACAGACGATGCCATGGTGGCGGAGCAGATGCTCGGCGCCTCTGTGCGGCTGTTTTACGGCTCCTATGAGAATATCAAGATCACTACACCGGAAGATCTTGAGATTGCAGAGGTATTTTTGAAAAGAAAGTCTTGACACGGATTTTATATATGTGATAGAATAATCCACGTCGCACAAGGCAATGATAATAATTGCCATATATCTGGAGAGGTATCGAAGTGGTCATAACGAGGCGGTCTTGAAAA
>DWWO01000005.1 GCA_019119675.1 Candidatus Mediterraneibacter faecipullorum
GACGATCCTGAATAAAGAGGATGAGACGGCGAAAGACGTCTTTGATGCAGTGAAAGCAGGAGATGATGTGGCAAAGGAAATCGCCACTACATTTGGAAGATATTTGGGATACGGACTGGCTAATCTTGCAGCAGTGACGGATCCGGCAGTATTTGTCATTGGCGGCGGCGTATCCAAAGCCGGAGAAGTACTTATCCCGTACATAAGAGAGCCATACATGGAGAGAGCATTCTTTGCGAATAAGAATGTAAGATTCGTGCTCGCGAAGCTCGGTAATGATGCAGGCATCTGCGGCGCGGCGAAGCTGGTTCTCGACAATGCATAGAAGAAAATATAAATAAATATTGAGAAGCTGCAGATAGAAAGTAAGCGGCGGAACTGTTTCAGGTTCCGGCGCTTTTCTTTGTTTTCATGCCTGAAATATGTGAAACACAGAAAAATGTGCAAAATAACCAAAAAATAGTATTGAAAAAAACGCAAAAAGTAGATTCGGGAAAAGGATTAGTGTTAAAAATGCTGAAAAATCTTTATTTCAAAGAAAATAATTGACTGAAACACAGAAAAGTAATAAAATACAGACAGATAAAAAAATAAAGTTTCTGGCCGGAAACGAGTATCAAGCAAAGGGGGGATCCCCCGAATGTTAAGAAGGAAGAGGAGATTGAAAAATGAAAGCAATAGCAAGATTTGGTAAAGAATTTGGCGGATATACAATGATTGATGTCCCGAAGCCGACTTGTGGACCGGATGATATTATCATTGAGATCAAGGCAGCCGCTATCTGCGGAGCTGATATGAAGCACTGGAGAGTGGATAACGGATCAGATGAATTCAACTCCATCCGTGGACATGAGTTTGCAGGAGATATCGTAGAAGTGGGAGAAAATGTAAAAGACTGGAAAGTCGGACAGAGGGTTGTATCCGATAACAGCGCTCACGTATGCGGTGTCTGCCCGGCTTGTGAACAGGGTGATTTTCTCTGCTGTGAAGAAAAAGTAAACTTAGGTTTGGATAACAATACATGGGGCGGCGGCTTCTCCAAGTATTGCAAGGTACCGGGTGAAATCCTCGCAATTCACAAACATGCGATTTGGGAAATCCCTGAGAATGTGAAATACGAAGAAGCAGCAGTGCTTGATCCAATCTGTAATGCATACAAGGCTGTAGCCCAGCAGAGCCATCTTATGCCGGGACAGGATGTTGTGGTATTCGGAACAGGCCCGCTCGGACTTTTCTCCGTACAGATTGCACGTATCATGGGTGCTGTCAACATTGTAATGGTAGGACTTGACGAGGATGTTCCGACCCGCTTCCCGGTTGCCCTTGAAGTAGGTGCTACGCATGTGGTAAACGGATCTAAAGAAGATGTGGTTAAGAGATGTACTGAAATCTGTGGAAGAGATAACCTTGGACTTGTTATCGAGTGTTCAGGTGCTAACATCGCCCTGAAACAGGCAATCGAGATGCTCCGGCCGAACGGCGAGGTTGTCCGTGTCGGAATGGGATTCAAGCCGCTTGATTTCTCTATTAATGATATTACATCCTGGAACAAGAGCATTATCGGCCACATGGCATATGACTCCACGTCATGGAGAAATGCGATCCGTCTGCTTGCATCCGGCCAGATCAAGGTTCAGCCGATGATCACACACAGACTCGGTTTATCACAGTATGAGGAAGGATTTGATGCAATGGCAAGGAAAGAAGCAATCAAAGTAATCTTCCACTATGACTTTGATGATGAGGAGTAATCCGGATGGAAAAGAAACTTTTGCTGGCTCCCTCAATGGGATGCTGTGACTTATATGATTTTGAAAATCAGGTGAGATATATCGATGAACATGCAGATTTTCTCCACATTGATATTAAGGATGGCAATTATGTCAAGACATTCGGCGTAGGGCCTGACTTTATGGCAGTATTGAAGAAAGTGGTCAAAAAACCAATGGATGCCCACCTGATGGTAAAACACCCGCAGGACTTTATCGAGGCGTGCGCGGAAGCTGGAGCAGATTATATAACTCCGCATACCGACTGTATTGAGAGTGATGCTTTCGTCACAATCAATAAAATCCTCTCTCTTGGCTGCAAGGCGGGAATCGCAATGAATCCCGCCGCGCCGCTTGAAGCAATCCGCTATTACCTGCCGCTGCTTTCAAAAGTTACGATTATGATCGTGGATGCAGGCTATGCGGGACAGAAGGTTATTACACAGATGTACGATAAAATCCGCACACTTGTAAAATGGAGAGAAGAGATGGGGCTGGACTTCCTGATCGAGGCTGACGGCTCTATGAATGCAGGAGTTTATGCCCCTCTGTATGAGGCGGGTGCAGATATGGTAGTTCTCGGTCCGCCGGCTCTCTGGAATAAAGACCCGGATATCAAGACTGCGTGGGCTATCATGCAGAGTGAAGTAGACGATGAACTAAAGGATCTTAACCGTTGATCCGAACGGCGGCATGGCGATTAAACCTCTGCCGGCATGCCGCCGGACATAACAAAGAAAGGAAGAGAGGAAAAAATTATGGCATCAAATAAAAAGAGCGCGAATATCGGCGCAAGGCTGGATCGCCTGCCGAATTCGGGCTGGCACATAAAAATGTGGCTTATTACAGCATTTGCCCTACTTGTCTGCTGGTCAAATGCAATCGGCGGTTCTGTACAGAATGTGCTGCTCAATGAACTTCACTGGCTGGAGTCGGGAACAACACTCCTTGCAATGTGGGGAACGACATATACGGCAGGACAGCTCTTCGGAGCACTTGTCGGAGGTCCTATCGGCGATAAGATCGGACGTAAAAAAAGTATTTTGTTATATGAAGTAATACACATCATAGCTATGATCGGTGGCGCGGTTTCGCCGAATGTATATGTACTGTATGTATTCAGGCTTATTCAGGGATTTGGTCTCGGTGCTCTTCTGGTTGTTCTGTTTGCGGGATTTACGGAGTATGTTCCGGGAAGAAATCGTGGTACATGGTCCAGCCGTAACTCCTTTATCGGAAACTGGTCTCACCCGGTAAGCAACGGTATAGCTTTCCTGATTGGTCTGACAGGTGTAAGCCTGAATGCAAACTGGAGAATCCAGTATATGATTCCGTCGATTCTTTCAATTATTGCAGCTGTTCTTATTGCAAAGAAATTTCCGGAGTCACCGAGATGGCTGGAGTCTCAGGGCAGAGTGGACGAGGCAGATGCTATCCTTACAAAGATTGAAAAAGAGATCGAAGCATCAACAGGCAAACCGCTTCCTCCTGTAACAGAAGAACCAAAGCCGGTAAAACAGCTTCCGTATTCTGCATTGTTTAAAGGAAAACTGCTCAGAAGAACGATTGTCGGATCCCTTGTACTGATCGGAATGAATACAATTCAGTATACCTTGATGACGTGGATGCCTTCACTGCTTGTATCCCTTGGTTATGATACATCCCAGTCTCAGTTCATGACAATGTTCGGCCTTTTCGGGGCACCGTTTGGTATCTTTATCGCATCTCTTTATATGGATAAGATTCCGCGAAGGGTTACAGGTGTTGTCCTGCTTGTGCTGATGGCAGTACTTGGTGTTGTTACAAGCCAGCAGACATCGATGACGCCTCTGATCGTATCAACGTTCTTACTGAATACAGTTATTTACATGTATGTGTGCTATGCATCAGCCGTATATGTACCGGAGATGTGGCCTACGTCGGCAAAACTATCAGGTTCTGGCTTCTGTAACGCGATCGGACGTGTCAGCAATATCTTCTTCCCGTTCCTGGTTACATACATTGCAGCAAGCGCGATGGGAAGTGGCGGTGTATTTGTTCTGATTTCTATAGTGGCAATTGTCATTGCCGTATGCGTTGCTGTATTCGGTGTTGAGACAAGGGGAGAATCTGTAGAAGATATTGGTAATATCGATTAAATATAGTCTGTGCTGGATATTTCGCGCAGAATATTAAATAAAAGGAAGGAAGTAACGAAGATGAAAAATTCAGAAGCAATCTTAGTCACTCCGAAACATTTTGAGATTCAGGAGTGTCCGATTCCGGAGCCGAAGGAGAATGAAATCCTCCTTAAAGTAGAGTATGTGGGAATGTGTGGGTCTGATATCCACGGTTTTGAGTTCGGACCATTCATCCCTCCGAAAGATCCGAACCAGAAGATCGGTCTCGGCCATGAGGTTGCAGGCGAAGTTGCAGCCGTAGGATCAAAAGTAACGAAGTTCAAAGTTGGAGACAAAGTGCTCATCGAGCCGGGCGTACCGGACAACACATGTGATTACTGCCGTACCGGACGTTACAATATCTGCCCGAGCGTAGACTTTATGGCTACACAGCCGAACTATAAAGGAGCGCTGACACAGTACATGGCACATCCGGAGGAATGGACCTATCATATTCCGGAAGGAATGACAACTCTGGAGGGCGCGCTGGTAGAGCCTGCGGCAGTTGGCATGCATGCGGCAATCCTCGGAGAGGCAAAACTTGGAAAGAGTATTGTCATCCTGGGAGCAGGAACGATCGGTCTGATGGTCCTTCAGGCATGTTTAAGCCTTGGCGCTACAGACATCACAGTCGTAGATGTGATCGAGAAACGTCTGGAACTGGCAAAGAAACTTGGGGCTAAGAGAGTGATCAACGGAAAAGAGCAGGATACAGTCGCATACCTGCGCTCCGAAGAACTGTACGGCGATCACGGAGTAGAGCTCGTATTTGAATGTGGCGGATCCGTATTCCTTGCTCAGCAGGCTGTTCAGATTGTTGCGCGCGGCGGAAAGATCATGATGGTTGGCACACAGTCCAAACCGGTACCGATCGATTTCCTGAAGATCAACCGTGAGGTTACGATCCAGACATCGTTCCGTTACTGTAATAACTTCCCGCAGACGATCGAAGCGATCGCTACAGGCAAGTTCAATGTCAAAGATATGGTAACAAATATCTATGATTACAAAGATGTGCAGCAGGCGTTCGAAGACGCAATTGATCCGGTCAAGAAGACCGAGATGATCAAAGGTGTAGTGAAGGTTGCGGAGTAGACGTTCAAACGTGGTGAGAAAGGAGAATAAGTTATGATATCAGATATCAGATATTGGGAAAAGAAAGCAAGCGAAGGACATTATGCAATTCCTCATTTTAACGTGTGGAATGCAGAAATGCTGATGGGAGTTATCGATGCCGCAGAGGAACTGCGCGCCCCGATCATTATCTCTTTTGGAACTGGATTTACGGGGAACACTTCCTTTGAAGACTACTGTTATATGATGGAATCTATGGCGAAAAAGGCAACTGTGCCGGTTATCCTGCACTGGGATCACGGACGCAATATGACGATCCTGCAGAATGCGGTAAACCACTGCATGAACTCTGTAATGCGTGACGCTTCGGCTCTTCCGTATGAGGAAAATGTTGCGGAGATAAAGAGATGTGTTGATTATTTCCATGCATATAACATTCCTGTGGAGGCCGAGCTCGGGCATGTAGGAAATGAGACAATATATGAAGAAGCTCTGGCGGAGTATCACTATACAGATCCGAAACAGGCGAAGGATTTTGTGGACAGAACAGGATGTGATTCTCTGGCAGTTGCTATCGGAAATGTACACGGAGTATACTCTTCCGAACCGAAATTGGCGTTTGATATACTTGAGGAAGTTGCAAATACAGTAGATGTTCCTATCGTACTGCACGGCGCTTCCGGCATCGGCGATGAGGATATCAAAAAAGCAATCTCTCTTGGAATCGCAAAGATCAATATCCATACAGAACTGTGTCAGGCTGCGATGGAGGCGATAAACGAGCATAAGGACGAGCCGTTCCTGGCTGTAGAACGAGCTGTAAGACAGGCGGTGAAAGAGCGCGCAATGTATAAGATCAAATTGTTTGGTGATGATGGAAGGGCTGATGAATAAAGTGGGTAAAGGTACAGATGTAATTATCATCGGGGCGGCGATCGTGGATCTGCCGCTGCGCCCGGTGAGCAAAGAGGTGTTTGATACCGTCTCCTATCCGGTGGATGGGATTTCCATGACCATAGGCGGGGATGCCGTAAATGAAGCTACGATCATTACAAGGCTGGGACATAAGGTGTCGCTGATGAGCTGTATCGGCGTCGATGTGGCGGGCGCTTTTGTGCTGAGTCATTGTGAACGTACTGGGATTGATACTACATATATCAAACAGGATCCCGGAATTGACACCTCGATCAACGTGGGACTGGTAGCTGCGGACGGGGAACGTACGTTTATTACGAACCGTCAGGGCAGCCTGTGGAAATTCAAATATGATGATTTGGATCTGTCCGCTCTGAAGGATGCGAAGATCCTCTCGTTTGCAAGTATTTTCAATAATCCGCTGTTTGATAACAAGGCAATGGTATCTGTGTTTAAGAAAGCCAAAGAAGAAGGCATGATCATCTGTGCGGATATGGTATCCCCTAGATTAAATGAAAAACTGGAGGATATCACGGAGGCGCTGGGTTATGTGGATTATTTCTTCCCGAACTTTGAAGAAGCCAGCGAAATGACAGGCGAGACAGACGAGGCAAAGGTTGCCGATAAGCTGTATGCGTGCGGAGTGAAGAATGTGGTCATGAAGATTGGTAAGAGAGGCTGCTATATCCGCAATGCGGAAGGAGCACAGATTGTTCCGGCATGCAAAGGAGTGACAGCCATCGACACGATCGGCGCCGGAGATAATTTTGCATCAGGATTTATAACCGGACTTCTTGAGGGCAAGAGCATCCGGGACTGTGCCGTCTATGCAAACTGTACGGCGGCTGTGTCGGTCCAGTATGTCGGCGCTACCGGAGGAGTCAAAGAGAAGTCGGATGTAGATAAGATGCTCGCGAAGTACCTTGTGGACTACGGACAGCAGCAGTAAAATCTGTACGGACAGGTACCGGACAGGAGAAAGGAATAAATCAGTTATGAAAACAATGAAATTAGGAAAAACAGGTATTGATATCTCAAGAATCGGTCTTGGCACATGGTCCATCGGCGGCGGGTCTGCATGGGGCGGAGACCATGATCTCCAGGTTGTAGTTGACACGATCAGAGAAGCACCGAAAGCAGGCGTTAACCTGATCGATACAGCACCGGGATATAACTTCGGAAACAGTGAAAAGATCCTTGGAAAAGCGCTTGAGGGTATGAACCGTGAGGATCTTGTGATCATCACAAAATGCGGAGTTACGTGGGATCAGGAAATGAAAGGCGATATGTTTAATGTCGTAAATGGTATCCAGCTTTACAAGAACTTAAACAGCGAGTCCGTAAAGAAAGAGATCAAGGCATCTCTGGAGCGCATGGGTACGGATTATGTAGATGTATACATGACGCACTGGCAGTCAATCGAAGGCTCCCCGTATTACGTGCCGATCGAAAAGACAATGGATGTACTTAATGATCTGAAGGCTCAGGGGAAGATCAGAGCGATCGGAGCTGCAAATGTGGATATTCATCACATCGAAGAATACCTGAAATGGGGAGATCTTGATATCGTGCAGGCGAAATATTCTATCCTTGACCGTGGAATCGAAGAAGAGATCATTCCTTGCTGCCGCGAGAACGGCGTGACAATCCAGGCCTACTCGCCGCTTGAGATGGGACTTTTATCAGGAACAATGCCAAGAGACTACAAACCGGTAGGCGCGCAGATTCCGAAAAAATGGTTCCAGCCGGATAACATGCAGGCTGCTATGGATATGATGGACAAGTGGAAACCGCTTTGTGAGAAATACAACTGCACGATCGCCAATCTTGCACTTGGATGGATTCTGGCACAGGGAGATTTCATGAACCTTCTCAGCGGATCAACTACAGCAGAGCAGATTGAGGAAAATGTAAAATCTGCAGAACTGGATCTTGATCCGGAGGATGTGGCTTACATGAGAGAACTGGCAGAAGAGATTGACAAATAATCGGTAAAATTGGGCTGTCTGCTTTTTAAAGACTGTTTCATTTGACTTCAACCTCAAACATGTAGGTTTTAAAGGAGGATAACATGCTTTCACAGGACAAAAGTCTTGCAAAAACCAACCCGGAAGGTATATTATTAGATAAAGAAAGGATAAATACCGTGAGCGGGGAAAGGGAAGAAAGTATGGCCGGCAAAGAGAGATTGATGGTCATCCGCCAGACTGTTCAGACCGAAAAAAAGGTAACTGTCAGTGATCTGAGCAGGATATGCCGGGTGACGGAAGAAACGATTCGAAGAGATCTGGATAAGCTCGAGACTGAAGGAATCCTTACAAGGATACACGGTGGCGCTATCTGGAATGAGGGCGCTCAGAAAGAAGGCATCCATTTTTACAGGAGGTTGAGCAGACATCTGAGAGAGAAACAGGAGATCGCCAGAAAGACAGCGAAACTTCTAGAGGGAAAGAGCACGATTATTGCAGATTCCAGCACGACAGTGGTAGAGGCACTGAAGATTATCCCGGAGTCTCAGGAGATTACGATCGTGACAAATTCCACAGAAGTATTTCGGGAATTTCAGCAATCGCCCTTTAATATTATTTCCACGGGCGGGGAATTTAACAAAAAGGCTCTGTCTCTTCAGGGCCAGCTGGCAAAGACCAATGTTGAAAAGTATAATGTGGATCTTGCGCTGATCAGCTGCAAGGGCCTGAGTATTGAAAAAGGCGTCCTGGATTCCAATGAGAGCGAGGCGGAGATCAAAAAGGCTATGCTTGCCCAGGCGGAGGAAGTGGCTCTTCTGGCGGATTATTCCAAGTTCGGGCAGTCGGCGTTTGTTAATCTGATCGATCTGAAACGTGTGAACTATCTTGTTACGGATAGAAAACCAGATGACGAATGGGTCGATTATTGCAACGAATATGGGATAGAGCTGATTTATTAAGCCACTCTATCTGGAAAAATGATGGAAACTGAATATTGACAGAATGTACGCCAAAACAGGGGGCGCCGGAAGTAAGGATATATGCTTATCCAAATCCGGCCCCCTGTTTTCGTATATGAAGAGACATTCGCAGAGAAATAAAGAGAATTCTTTTGATTTGTTTTGAAAATATTTTTGAAACAAAGATAAAATACATAAATCAAAAAAATATATAACAAAAATAAAACAAAAAAATTGGTTAAAACATAGAAAAATCTTTGAAATAAAGAAAAAATGTTGACATTAAACTTCCTCAATCGTAAAATACATGTAAAGCATTCGTGCAGTATACACAATGAGCGGTCGTTTGTATACAGATTAAAAACAAAGAAACGGGGAAGGTGGAATTATGGCAAACGAAAAGAAAGAAAAAAAGAGAGGATCAATCGTCAAAAGAATGATTATCGCAGTGATCGCCGGTTTTGTAGTCGGCTTTCTGTGTCTTATCCTCAGAGAATTCCTAAATGGAAATGGGAATGAAGGAGTCTGGAATATAATAGACGCGATATTTTTCCAGGATATCACGACGACAGACGGATTTGAAGGTCTGGGGATCCTCTATATTGTCGGACAACTGTTCATGAGAGGGCTCCAGATGGCGATCGTACCGCTGGTATTGACATCGCTGAGTCTTGCAATGTGCAGCCTGGCTAATCCTGAGAGACTGGGAAAGATCGCAGGGAAAACTTTTATTACATATATCTGTTTTTATGTTGTAGCAGCAGCACTGGCCGGAGCAGCGGCCTACTTTGTAAAATCTATGGGATGGTTTAATGTTAATCTGCCAAATGAAATGGCGACAGAGGCAGTAACGATGGAAGGATACAATCCGCTGACAGCTATCATCACAGCAGTTCCATCCAATATCTTTTCTGCGTTTACATCCAACAATGAAATCCTTGCAGTTGTGGTAGTAGCGATCATCCTGGGCCTGTGCATGACTTTTCTGGGAGAGAAGACAGACCCATTGAAGAAAGTACTTGAAAATCTCAATGATATTATTCAGATGTTTCTGAATTTTCTTATCGACAAAGTGGGACCCGTGGCAATTTTCTGCATGATCTGCAGGACACTTGCTGTTTATGGTGTGGAATATATCAGACCGACGCTTGTCTGGATGATAACAACTATCATTGTAAGCCTGGTACTTGTATCCACCATCTATCCGATCGGTATCTTCCTTACCACGCGGCTGAACCCGATCCCGTTCCTTAAAAAATCGTTTAAGATCGGTCTGTTTGCGGCAGCGACAAACTCATCTGCTGCAACGCTTCCACTGAATACAAAGACATGTATCAATGAGCTCGGATGCACGGAAGAGATCAGCAGTTTCGTTCTTCCGACGGGGATGACGATCAATATGAACGGTACGACAGCAATGCATATGATAGCAATCACATTCATTGCCACAGCGGCAGGCATCGATATCACACCTTCAACTCTGGTTGTGGCTGCATTTCTATCAATCTGTACAGCGATGGGATGCCCTGCAATCCCTGTGGCAGGAACAACAATGGTATATGTTATTATGTCCGGTCTTGGAATGACGTCAGAGCTGTGCATGATTGGCTACTCATTAGTCCTTGCAATGAATTATCTGCCAGGGATGGCTGTTATCACGCTTAATGTTATTGGCGATGCAGCTACGAATGTTATTGTGAACTTCAAAGAGGGCGTGCTTAATAAAGATATTTATAATAAAATGGATTAGAAGAAAAGACAGAACAGATTAATTTATGTGAAAATATAGAAAAAGAACGGAACCCTTCCCCTTGTTAGAAAGGATTCCGCTCTTTTTATTTTTTAACCTTGGGGTGGTGTCCCGCCGGTGTCGCCGCCGTTACCGGTGTCGCCGGTATCACCGCCGCCGGTATCGCCGCCGCCGGTATCGCCGCCGCCGGTATCACCGCCGCCGGTATCGCCGCCGCCGGTGTCACCGCCGCCGGTGTCACCACCACCGGTATTTCCGCCACCAGTGTCGCCGGTGTCACCACCACCGGTATTTCCATTACCTGTATTTGTATCACCGGTATTAGTGTTTCCGGCATTATCAGAGGTATCAGTATCGGAGTTGGTGTCAGGCGCCTGTTCCTGTACATGACCAGGACAGCTTTCCGTAGGCAGTGTGTCTTTGTCGAAATAATCGGTTCTTGACGGACAGCCGCTGACTGCAAGAAGCCCGGTTTCCGTACAGATGGATTTCTGTACGACGGAGGTCGGAATTTCAAAATCTTTGTATTCAAGATTCTGATGAATCCGTTCCATGATGGCATTCCAGATGGAAAGATGCCAGGAACCATATCCCGACATGGATTTATTAGCATCATAACCACCCCAGATACCAGCAGTATAGTAGGGCGTGAAGCCGACAAACCAGCGGTCTACGTAATCATCTGTTGAACCGGTTTTTCCGGCTGTAGCCATATTGCTCAGACCGGCACCATATCCGGTACCGCTATTTACTACATCCTCCATCGCGCTTGTCAGGAGATAAGCGGTGGAATCTTTGACTGCCTCGTGTGTTGCAGGGGCAGTGTTATCGATCAGAACATTTCCGTCATGGTCAAGAATCTCTGTATAGAGGACCGGATCAGTGTATGTGCCACTGTTTGCAAGAGATGCAAATGCAGCAGTCAGCTCGAGATTGTAGACACCTTTGGTGATACCTCCGAGGGCCGTTGCCTGGGCAATATCATCCTCCACGATTGTTGAAAATTCAAAATTGTTTTTCAGATAATCGTATCCGGTCCTGAGTCCGACATCATCGGTAAGTGTCTGTACGGCAATCGTATTACATGATATCCGGATGGCATCCCGGACAGTCATGGATCCGCGGTATCCGCTATAGGAGTTGGGAACGTTCTGGCCGCTCTCATACTTGTAAGGTTCATCTACTTTTGTTGTCGCAAGTGAGATCTTGCCTTCATTCAGGCCCGGAGCGTAGGTCGACAGGATCTTGAATACAGAACCCGGCTGCTGCGGATCGTCCGTGGCGCGGTTGAATGTCAGATTACCTGATTTTTCACCGCGGCCGCCGACAATAGCTTTCACCTGTCCGGTGTACTGATCCATGACTACGAAAGAGACCTGAGGCTGCAGCGTGATCGTGTATCTTTCGTCTACATAATCGCCGGCATCAGTATTGATATTGAGTGTTGCTTTATAAGCTTCGATCATCTGTAATGCTTCATCTTCGGAGGAGAAGACCAGCGGATTCTCACTATCATAGTTTTCACTGATGAAAGTCCGGAGATTCTCTTTGCTGTAGTTCTCGGAAGAACCGTCTGCCCGGTGTATCGTCATAGCATATTCCAAGCCGTATTCTGTTGCCGGATAATAGCTCTCGTCAGATACTACTTCGTCACAGATAGCCTGAATAGATGTATCCTGCGTGGATTTGATGGTAAGCCCGCCACTGTAGATCAGATTGTATGCCTGTGTTTCGGTATACCCTTTCTCATCCATCAGATCCTGTACTACGTCTTCGATCAGTGCATCCGTAAAATAGGAGTAAGGTGTTGTGTCCGCCGTGACGGCTGCAGTTTCGAGGATCCGGTCGTATACCTGGTCTGCCATGGCCTCGTCATATTCTGCCTGGGTAATGTACCCCTGGTCCAGCATATTGCTGAGAACGGTTTCACGGCGTGTGGCATTCTTTTCAGGATTTGTCACCGGATCATAGTTGGTCGGGTTCTGCGTGATGGCTGCAATGACCGCACATTCGGAAAGTGTAAGGTCAGCAGCATCTTTGTTGAAGTAACGGGTTGCAGCTGTCTGTACGCCGAGACATCCCTGGCCAAGGTTGATCGTGTTCATATAGGCTTCAAGGATCTCTTCCTTGCTCATCTCTTTTTCAATCTGAAGGGCGAGATACTGTTCCTGCAGCTTTCGTTCGACTCTGTCGAAAAACGTTTCCTCATTGACAAAGTTCGGGAATACATTATTTTTTATAAGCTGCTGGGTCAGGGTACTGGCACCTTCGGTAAAATTGAAACCGTTGGTGATGCCTACGATACCGGCTCTTATGATACCCTGGAGATCGACCCCGTTGTGTTCGTAAAAACGTTCGTCCTCGATCGCCACGAATGCATGGGGAAGATACTCGGAATTTGCCGTGATCTCCTCATATGTTTTATAGACACGGTTGGAATCGGAATCTTTCAGAGTCTCGATCACGTTTCCGCTCTGATCAGTAATATTAGTCGTATATCCCTGGGGAAGTATGTCATCTGCCGAGACTGCGGGAGTATTGTCTATGATCTTCTTGGCAAAGACCGCGCCTCCTACGAGACATATGACTCCCAGAAGGAGTATACATATGATAAGAGCTTTAAAGAACCGTACGCCTACTCGTTTCTTTTTCATTCTCTTTTTAGAAGAAATACTTTTTTTTCTTCTGGAAAGGTTTCTTTTTCCGTAATTCACGAATAACATCCTCCTTTTCAACTCCCATGATTATATCAAATATGCGCATATAAATAAAGTTAAAAATAAAATCTTCATATTTTCTATATTTTTTGCTAATATATTAGAGTCAGTTTGACGAGTGGACTTTCTGACGGAAAGGAGAGCCTGATGGACAGATATGATACCGTATACAGGGGAGGCGCGGGAGAGTATACAGAGAAAAAGTCCCGCTTTATCGCAGAAGTCTACCCTGTTGTTTCAGAAGAAGAAGCATTTGCTCATCTGGAAGAGGTTAAAAAAAGATACTGGGATGCAAGACATCACTGCTGGGCTTATGTGATCGGAAGAAATCCTGCGTCTGAGAGGATGAGTGATGACGGGGAGCCTGCCGGAACCGCCGGAAAACCGATCCTTGAAGTGATTCGCGGACGGAATGTGACTGATGTGTTTGTGGTCGTGACGAGATATTTCGGAGGTACGCTCCTCGGGACAGGCGGACTGGTGCGTGCATATACGGCTGCATCTGCCGCAGCGCTTTCGGATACTGTGATCATTACCCGGATCTTCGGATTTAAACTGGTTATTCATACAGATTACACCGGACTCGGGAAAATACAGTATCTTATTGCCCAGAGAGATCTGTATATCCTGGATACAGTTTATACAGACAGGGTGGACATCTTCCTGCTCGTTCCGGAAGAGGAAGAGAACGCTTTCACGAAAGATGTGCTTGAAGGGACCAATGGACAGGCGGCTATAGATAAAGCAGGCACATGCTGGTTTGCCCGGACCGGGAACGGCGTGGAAGTATGGGAAGAATAAGAGAACATTTATATGATTGAAAAAACGCCGGGTTTTATGCAGGCATAAACCCGGCGCCTTACGTAAGACGACTGAACTATTACGACTTATGAAAATTCAGGCTCGATCAGTCCGAAAGAACCGTCTTTTCTCTTATATACTACATTGACCTCTTCTGTCTCCGCATTGGAGAATACGAAAAAACTGTGTCCCAGAAGCTCCATCTGGATGCAGGCGTCTTCCGGATACATTGGTTTGATACCGAACTTCTTCGTGCGCACGATGCGGATTTCGTCATCTTCGGGGGAATCCTCTTCAGAATCAATGAACTCTTTCCGGATGCTTCCGGTCGGTGCGGCTGAAGTGGGATGTCCCTGATTCTTCGCCACCAGCTTGTTTTTGTATTTGCGGAGCTGGCGTTCGATGATCTCTTCTACAAGATCGATGGATACATACATGTCATTGCTCGTCTGCTCTGAGCGGATGATGTTTCCTTTGACCGGGATTGTTACCTCGATCTTCTGGCGTCCTTTTTCTACGCTCAAGGTTACGATGATTTCTGTTTCAGGAGTGAAGTACCTCTCAAGCTTTCCTAATTTCTGTTCGATCGCGTCTTTGAGTCCCTGAGTTACTTCGATGTTTTTTCCACTGATGATAAAATTCATACTGTTCAACTCCTTTTTGTTCATATTTTACATAAACATGTGTTAAATATGTGTATGTATTATGTAAATATTATAACATGGAACAGCGTCAATGTATAGAACGAATCACTTCGATCCGTGTGATTTTTCCATCTTTGATCTTGGCGATCCGCAGTCCGAGATCTGTAAAATACACACACGCTCCTGTGCCGGGTTCTGTATCGTCTTCCTCCATTTTCTGGAGAAGGACATCCAGCAGAGTGTCGTCTTTGTCGCTGCAGGGGATTCCCAGATGGAACAGCCGGTTGATCTGATATACTTTCTGTGAGGCGCGGAAGATTATTTTCTCGGTCTCGTCGAATGCTGCGAACAAAAATTTCCTCGTGGCAAACAGTATGGCAATGGCAACGACGCCGATCAGGCTGTTCAGAGGAGATGAGTGGTCCATGATGACCTGCCGGGCGATCGCAAAAAGCAGGATTTCAAATACTGTGATCGGAGTATGCAGATAAAGCATGCGGATAAGTTCAACACCGATGATCAGATTGAAGCAGGCGGTGAGAAGATCGTCATAATTCGGATAAGTATTCAGGTCAGGGAGAGCTCCTATGGAGAATATGAGCTGGACGATCATAATGATAATGCCGCATGCCAGAAGGGCGGCAATAACAAATTCCATGATTTTTGTCAGATGTTTCAGAAAGAGGCGTGCATATTTCTCCATAGGTATCTCCTTATTTATTTCATATTTGCTCTTTTGCGCATCCTGGAATCGAGGATTTTCTTTCGGATACGCAGAGATTTCGGTGTTACTTCGAGCAGTTCATCTGTATCAATGAAATCGAGTGCCTGCTCCAGACTGAGGATGCGCGGCGGCGTGAGCCGGAGTGCCTCGTCGGCACTGGAGGAACGCGTGTTGGTCAGATGCTTTGTCTTGCAGACATTGAGCTCGATATCTTCGGCTTTTCCATTCTGGCCGATGACCATGCCGGCATATACTTTTTCGCCGGGACCTATGAACAGTGTACCACGCTCCTGCGCACTATACAATCCGTAAGTGACGGATTCTCCTGTTTCGAAAGCGATGAGAGAGCCCTGTTTGCGATATTGGATATCTCCTTTGTACGGCGCATATCCATCGAAACTTGTGTTCAGGATTCCGTTTCCTTTTGTGTCGGTCAGAAATTCCCCGCGGTAGCCGATAAGCCCTCTGGACGGGATGGAAAATTCCAGACGGGTGTAGCCGCCCCCGGTAGTGCCCATGTTCCGGAGCTCGCCCTTTCTCTGTCCCAGTTTTTCAATCACAACGCCGGTGAATTCATCCGGTACATCAATATACGCCAGTTCCATAGGCTCCAGCTTCTTTCCGTTCTCGTCTGTTTTGTAGAGAACTTCCGCTTTGCTGACTGCAAATTCATAGCCTTCCCTGCGCATGTTTTCGATAAGGACGGAAAGATGGAGCTCGCCGCGTCCGGATACTTTAAAACTGTCTGTATTCTCCATTTCTTCCACACGCAGGCTGACATCCGTGTTGAGTTCGCGGAAGAGACGGTCCCGCAGATGCCGGGAGGTCACATATTTTCCTTCCTGCCCTGCAAAGGGGCTGTCATTCACGATAAACTGCATGGCAATAGTAGGCTCTGAGATTTTCTGGAATGGGATGGGTTCCGGTTTCTCTGGAGAGCAGAGGGTATCTCCGATGGAAATGTCGGAGATGCCGGAGATCGCCACGATGGAACCGATGGTGGCTTCTTTCACCTCGACTTTGTTAAGACCATCGAACTCGTAAAGCCGGCTGATCTTTACTTTCTCCTGCTTGTCAGGATCGTGATGGTTGACAAGTACCATTTCCTGATTAACGGCAATGGTACCATTGTCTACTTTTCCGATGCCGATGCGGCCGACATATTCATTGTAATCGATGGTACTGATCAGCACCTGCGTCGGGGCATCGGGATCTCCCTCGGGAGCCGGGATATAGTCAAGGATCGTTTCGAAGAGCGGTTTCATATCTCGTTCTTCATCGGTGAGGTCGAGTACGGCTACTCCTGCTTTGGCAGAAGCATAGACGAACGGGCATTCAAGCTGTTCATCAGATGCGCCAAGGTCAATGAAGAGTTCAAGTACTTCATCGATCACTTCGTCCGGGCGTGCCTCCGGACGGTCTATCTTGTTAATACATACAATGACAGGAAGACTTAACTCCAGAGCTTTTCTGAGGACGAATTTTGTCTGGGGCATGGCTCCCTCAAAAGCATCGACCACGAGAATAACACCGTTTACCATCTTGAGGACACGTTCCACCTCGCCGCCGAAATCGGCATGGCCCGGAGTGTCGATGATGTTGATCTTTACTCCTTTGTAGTGTACTGCAGTATTTTTTGATAAAATAGTAATTCCGCGTTCGCGTTCGATGTCATTGGAATCCATGACACGTTCAGCAACCTCCTGGTTCTCGCGGAATACACCGCTCTGCTTTAAAAGCTCATCAACCAGCGTTGTCTTACCGTGGTCAACATGAGCGATAATCGCAATATTTCTTACATCTTCACGTTTTGTTTTCATATTTGTCAACACTCTTTCCTTATATAATGTCATAAATTGTAACTGTAACTTTCTTATTCTATCACAAAATCTATAATTTACAAGTGACAGTTCAGCCATCGGGGAGGGCAGGGACAGATTTGTGCCTGCATAAGAGTCTGTCCCTGTCCTCCCCGATGAGCTGAGCGCCAGCATATGAGCAAAGATGCGGCATAGCCGCGGTAAGCACGGAGTGCGGCTTTGCGAATGGCGCGGGCTGAACTGTCACTTCTATAAGAGCCATCGAGAAAGATGTCGAACGAATCATTGAAAAATCAGTTCTAAACATGACGGATGATTCATAAATTTAGTATTGACTCAAAAATACCAGGAAGAGGAAGGGAGAACTACAGATTATGTCAGATAAGATCATTGAGAACAATCAGGTAACAGTCATAGGAACAGTGGTGTCAGAGTTTACATACAGCCACGAGGTGTTCGGGGAGGGGTTTTACATGGTGGACATTCTTGTCAGGAGGCTGAGCAGCTCGAATGACAGGATCCCGGTCATGGTATCGGAGCGGCTGATCGATGTAACACAGGATTACCGGAACCGGTGCATCATGGTAACGGGACAGTTCCGTTCCTATAACCGTCATGAAGAACAGAGAAACCGTCTTGTACTGTCAGTATTCGCGCGGGAGATTGAATTTGTGGAGGAAGAACCGGACGGTGCGCGGACGAACCATATCCTCCTGGAGGGATATATGTGCAAACGGCCGGTATACAGGAAGACCCCGCTCGGAAGAGAAATCGCCGACCTCCTGCTGGCTGTGAACCGTCCCTACGGAAAATCAGACTACATCCCGTGTATTTGCTGGGGCAGAAATGCACGATATGCCTCCGGCTTTGAAGTGGGAGAGCATGTAAGGATACTGGGGCGGATCCAGAGCAGGGAATATGTGAAAAAACTTTCAGAGACGGAGACAGAGACACGGACGGCATATGAGGTTTCGGTAAGTAAGCTGGAATGTGTGGAGGAATAAACAAGTCAGGCGTGTATTACAACGCCGTAGTGTTTGTTAAAAGGATATCATATATTGAGATTAACTCTCAGATATGATATCCTTTTTTATATGGGAAAAAACAGGAGGTTGAATATAATGGTAAAGTTTATGCTGCATGGATGCAATGGTAAGATGGGAAGAATGATCACTGAGATCGTAAAAGGAGAGGAAAATGCAGTTATTGCTGCGGGAGTTGACGCTTTTGCGGGAGTGCCGAACGATTATCCGGTATTTGACTCCGTTGAAAAGTGTGACACAGACGTGGATGTTGTCATTGATTTTTCCACGGCGAAAGCAGTGGACGGTCTTCTCGACTATTGTGTGGAGAAAAAACTTCCGGTGGTCCTCTGTACAACGGGGCTTTCGGAGGAACAGCTTAAAAAGGTTGAGGAGGCGTCAAAAGAAATCGCGATCCTCAAATCGGCAAATATGTCGCTGGGGATCAACCTGCTCCTTAAGCTGCTTAAAAGTGCGGCAGCAGTGCTTGCTCCTGCAGGATATGATATGGAGATCGTGGAACGCCACCATAATCAGAAGCTGGATGCTCCGAGCGGAACTGCGCTGGCGCTCGCGGATTCCCTGAATGATGCACTGGATCGTGAATATCATTATGTGTATGACAGAAGCCAGGTGAGGCAGAAGAGGGAGAAAAAGGAAATCGGGATTTCGGCTGTGCGCGGAGGAACTATTGTAGGGGATCACGAGGTGATCTTCGCGGGAACAGATGAGGTGATCGAGTTCAGGCATTCGGCATATTCCAGAAGTGTATTTGCAAAAGGCGCTGTGGAGGCAGGCAAATATCTGGCCGGGAAAGCGGCGGGCATGTACGATATGGGAGATGTGGTCGGCTTGTAAAACGGCGTTTGAATGTTAGAAAGAAGCGGTCTTTTGATATGTGACTTCGAGAAAGTCAGGGAGGAGTACATGAAAAATCTTGAAACCAGATATCTGGAGCGGCTGTCAGATCTTTATCCAACGATCGCGGCAGCATCTACGGAAATTATCAACCTGCAGGCAATACTGAATCTGCCGAAAGGAACGGAGCATTTTCTGACAGATGTCCACGGGGAATACGAGGCTTTTGCCCATGTGTTGAAGAACGGATCCGGCTCTGTACGCCGCAAGATCGATGATGTGTTCGGAAATACAATGAGTATCAGGGATAAACGATCCCTTGCAACACTGATCTATTATCCGAAGCAGAAGATGGATATGATCAAAACGACAGAGACGAACATGGATGACTGGTACAGGGTGCACCTTTATCTATTGATAGAGGTGAGCAAGCGTGCAGCGAGCAAGTATACCAGATCGAAGGTCAGAAAGGCGCTTCCGAAAGATTTTGCCTATGTGATCGAGGAACTGATCACTGAGAAAGCAGAAGTGAGCGATAAAGAATCCTACTATAATGAAATTATTTCTACTATCATAAGGATAGGGCGGGCAGAAGATTTCATTGTGGCGATCTCAGAGCTGATCCAGAGGCTTGTTGTGGATCATCTCCATATCGTGGGAGATATTTACGACAGAGGTCCGGGACCGCATATTATAATGGACAAACTTATGACATATCATTCACTTGATATCCAGTGGGGAAATCATGACGTCCTGTGGATGGGTGCATCAGTTGGCCAAAGAGGATGTATCGCCAATGTGATCCGGATCTGTGCAAGGTATGGCAATCTGGATATCCTGGAAGACGGGTACGGGATCAACCTGCTTCCGCTGGCAACATTTGCCCTCAAAGTATATAAAGACGACCCGTGTACCTGTTTCAGACTGAAAGTGCCGGACCGGCCGGATACTGATGAGATGCAGATGAATCTCAGGATCCACAAAGCAATATCCATTATACAGTTTAAAGTTGAGGGACAGATCATTCAAAGACAGAAGTCTTTCCACCTCGATAACCGTGCACTTCTGCACCGGATCGATTATGAGAAAGGAACAATAGAGCTGGAGGGGAAAGAGTATAAGCTCCTGGATACATATTTCCCGACGATAGATCCTGAAGATCCGTACATGCTGACAGAAGAAGAGGAGGATATCATGGAACGTCTGGAAAAGGCGTTCACCAACTGCGAGAAACTTCAGCAGCATATGCGCTTTTTATTGGCAAAAGGAAGTCTCTATAAGGTATATAACGATAATCTCCTCTATCACGGATGCGTGCCCCTTGATCAGGACGGCAGTCTGAAAGAGACAGAAGTCTACGGGAAGAAATACCGGGGCAGAGAGCTCTATGATACACTGGATGCCTATGTGAGGAAGGGGTTCTTTGCTCTTGATAAAAAGGAGCGGGAAGACGGCAGGGACATCATGTGGTATATCTGGCTCCATCCGGATTCACCGCTGTTCGGGAAAAACAAGATGGCGACTTTTGAACGGTATTTTATTGCGGAAAAGGAAACACATGTAGAGAAGAAGAACCCGTATTATTCATACATAGAAAATGAAAAAGTCATCGACAATATCATGAGGGAATTTGGTCTTGATCCTGTGGATGGACATATTGTCAACGGACACGTGCCGGTCAAGAGAAAAGACGGAGAGAGCCCGGTCAAATGCGGCGGAAAAGTTATGGTCATTGACGGAGGTTTTTCCAAGGCGTATCAGAAACAGACCGGGATCGCGGGATATACGCTCATTTATAATTCTTACGGACTTCTGCTGGTGGCACATGAGCCATTTGAGTCCACGGAAGATGCGATTGAAAAAGAAAATGATATCCACTCAGAACTGACAGTTGTCCAGAGAGTCCGTGACCGTATCCTGGTAGGTGATACGGACAATGGCAGGGAACTTAAAGAACAGGTAAAAGATCTGGAGCAGCTGCTTGCAGCTTACAGAAATGGCGAGATTATTGAAAAACTATAGAAAAGGTGCAACTGATTATGGAAAAAGAACAGCAGAACCAGACGGAAAAAGTGTCGGAAGCCCTGCAGATCTATCTGAATGAGATCGGGCAGATCCCGCTTTTGAGCGAGGAGGAAGAACGGGATCTCGGAGAAAAAAGTGCCCGGGGAGACGAGGAGGCCAGAAAGAGACTTTCGGAGGGAAATTTAAGACTCGTTGTCTCTCTGGCGAAGCATTATACAGGCAGAGGGGTCCCGCTCATGGATCTGATCCAGGAAGGCAATATGGGACTGATGCGGGCAGTTGAAAAATATGATTATACAAAAGAAAACCGCTTTTCCACTTACGCCTCATGGTGGATCAAAGAAGCCATGCAGAGGGCGATAGACCAGCAGTCCCGTGAAATCCGCGTTCCGGTGCATGTGGCAGAGAACATGAAACGGGTACAGAAAACAGCCAGAGATCTCCAGCAGTCACTGGGACGCGATGCGACTCCGGGAGAGATAGCGGAGAAGCTGGGTGATAAGACGGAAGAGGACGTGAAAAACATCATTAATTATCTGCAGAGTCCGGTATCTCTGGAAACCCCTGTCGGGGACGACGGGGAGAACAGTCTGGGAGATATGGTGGAAGACAGAACGGAGCCTACTCCGGAGGAGGCGATGAATGCCCTGGTGCAGCAGGAGGAAGTAAAAGAGCTTCTGGAGACACTGGGAGACCGGGAACGGCAGGTTATCTGTCTGAGATACGGGCTTGGCGACGAAAAAACCCACACACTGGAGGAAATCGGTGAAATTCTCGGTGTAACAAGAGAGCGGGTAAGGCAGATTGAAGCAAGGGCATTGGAAAAACTCAGAAAAAATGCAAAATAGTTTTTGAAAAAGTCAGATCCTGTGCATAAATATTTGAAATGTGCAAATAGTAGAAGTACAACAATATTTATGGAAAGGGAGACTGCTTTTATGAAAAAAATGAAGAAGCTTCTGCTGCTTATGACATGTACATTCGTACTTTTGGGGACAACTGCCTGCGGCAGCAGGGATAATGCAGACAACGGCGCTGACCAGTCCACAACAGATACTGAGAGAAATAATAATGGCACGGACAGCAGCAATAGTGATACGACTGAAGACAGAACGATGAATGATGCGACAGAAGGAGACGGTATTCTGGATGACGCCGTGCATGATGTGACAGACGGTGTGGATGATGTCACCGATGATGTGACAGACGGGATCGACAAAGCAGCGGATGATCTGACAGATGACAACGGTACTAAGGATAATACACAGAATGACCGGTAATCTGCCACAGTAAGTATTCAAAGAGAAACAGATACTGCCGCAGGAAGAGCAGTTCTTCCTGCGGCAGTTCCTGCAATTTGAGCAGGCAGAGAACAGTGACGGCGAGAAAGTGAGAGAAAGATGAGATTCAGACCATGTATCGATATACATAACGGAAAAGTAAAGCAGATTGTGGGAGGCAGCCTGCGTGATGAAGGCGATCAGGCCAGTACAAATTTTGCCTCGGAACTTGGTGCGGCGTATTATGCGGGGATTTATCAAAAAGACGGACTCAGAGGGGGACATATCATTCTCCTGAATCCGGCCGGCTCCCGGTACTATGAAGAAACAAAGCGTCAGGCCGTGGAGGCTCTGGCTGCATATCCGGGAGGTATGCAGATCGGAGGAGGTATTCATGCAGGCAATGCACGCGACTTCCTGAACGCAGGAGCAAGCCATGTGATCGTCACTTCCTATGTGTTTCAGGATGGTGCCTTTCAAAGAGAAAATCTGGATAAGCTGATCTCGGCAGTGGGAAAGAAGCATATCGTACTGGACTTGAGCTGCAGAAAGAGAGAGGACGGCTATTATGTGGTAACGGACCGGTGGCAGAAGTTTACGGATATGAGACTGACGGAAGATGTGCTGACAGAGCTGGCAGGCTGCTGTGATGAGTTCCTGATCCACGGAGTGGATGTGGAAGGAAAACGTTCCGGGATGGAAGAAGAGCTTGTGCGCATGCTGGGAGCGTGGCGCGGGATACCGGTCACATATGCCGGAGGCATCAGTTCCATGGAAGATCTGGAGCACTTTGCGGCAGTGAGCGGTGGAAACGTTGACTTCACCGTCGGGAGCGCCCTGGATCTGTTCGGGGGAGAGCTGCCTTACAGGGAAGTGAAAAGATATAGTTATTTGTTGAATTAGCCTCTCGTTAGTGTTAAAATGGAAAACGTAAGTGCATCGGGGCTGTGCGCCGGTGCAAGACTATTTATAAGGAGTTAATTGGGTAATATGGGTATTATAGAGAAGATTTTCGGCACCCACAGCGAGAACGAACTGAAGCGGATCTATCCGCTCGTTGACAGGATTGAGTCCATGGAGCCTGAGATGAAAGCACTTTCTGATGAGGAACTCAAAGGAAAGACACGGGAATTCAAGGAGCGTCTGGGCGAGGGTGAGACTCTGGACGATATTCTTCCGGAAGCATATGCAGTCGTGAGGGAGGCGGCGTTCAGGGTACTCGGGATGCGTCATTACAGGGTGCAGCTTATCGGAGGTATCATACTTCATCAGGGCCGTATCGCCGAGATGAAGACAGGTGAAGGTAAGACGCTTGTATCCACACTCCCGGCATATCTGAATGCGCTGGAAGGAAAAGGCGTCAATATCGTTACAGTAAACGACTATCTGGCGAAACGTGATGCCGAGTGGATGGGAAAGGTCCATGAATTCCTTGGACTTACGGTGGGCGTTGTGCTCAATGGCATGGATAATAAAGAACGCCGGGAAGCATATAACTGTGACATCACGTATGTGACGAACAATGAGCTCGGATTTGATTATCTGCGTGACAATATGGTCATCTATAAAGAACAGCTGGTGCAGAGAGGACTGCATTTTGCGATCATCGATGAGGTCGACTCCGTTCTGATCGATGAGGCAAGGACACCGCTCATCATTTCCGGACAGAGCGGGAAATCAACAAAGCTGTATGAGGCTTGCGATATTCTGGCGCGCCAGCTTGAGCGGGGCGAAGCCAGCGGCGAGTTCTCCAAGATAAACGCGATCATGGGCGAGGAGATCGAGGAGACCGGAGATTTTATCGTCAATGAGAAAGAGAAGACAGTCAATCTGACAGAAGACGGCGTCAAGAAAGTAGAACAGTTCTTCCACATTGAGAATCTGGCTGATCCGGAGAATCTGGAAATCCAGCATAATATCATCCTGGCACTGCGTGCGCACAATCTGATGTTTAAAGATCAGGATTATGTCGTGACTTCAGAAGGTGAAGTTATGATCGTCGATGAGTTCACCGGACGTATCATGCCGGGCCGCCGTTATTCCGACGGGCTTCATCAGGCGATCGAGGCGAAGGAACATGTGAAAGTGCGCCGGGAGAGCAAGACGCTGGCCACGATCACATTCCAGAACCTGTTCAATAAATTTGACAAGAAGAGCGGTATGACGGGTACGGCGCTTACTGAGGAAAAAGAGTTCCGTGATATATACGGCATGGACGTTATCGAGATTCCGACCAACAAGCCGGTACAGCGTGTGGATCTTGAAGATGCTGTGTATAAGACCAAGAAGGAGAAGTATAAGGCTGTCATTGAGGAAGTGAAGCAGGCGCACGCAAAGGGGCAGCCCGTGCTTGTCGGCACGATCACGATCGAAGTATCCGAGCTGTTAAGCGGAATGCTGAAAAAAGAAGGAATCAGGCACAATGTATTGAATGCCAAGTATCATGAGCAGGAAGCTGAGATCGTAGCTGACGCCGGTGTTCATGGAGCGGTGACTATTGCTACCAATATGGCGGGCCGTGGAACCGATATTAAATTGGACGACGAGGCAAGGGCAGCAGGAGGATTGAAGATCATTGGTACGGAGCGCCATGAGTCAAGACGTATCGATAATCAGCTCCGCGGCCGAAGCGGACGACAGGGGGACCCGGGAGAATCCCGTTTTTATATTTCCCTGGAAGACGATCTTCTGAGACTGTTCGGCTCTGAACGTCTGATGAGTGTATTTAATGCGCTTGGTGTTCAGGAGGGTGAACAGATCGAGCACAAGATGCTCTCCAATGCGATCGAGTCTGCGCAGAAGAAACTGGAGATCAACAACTTTGGTATCCGTAAGAACCTGCTTGAGTATGACCAGGTTATGAATGAGCAGAGAGAGATCATCTACGGTGAGAGACGCCGGGTGCTCGATGGCGAGAGTATGCGAGATACGATCTACAATATGATCACGGAGTACGTGGAGAATATCACAGACCGTTTTGCATCTCCGGAAGCGGATCCAGAAGATTGGGATATCAAAGGACTTGATGTCAATCTCCACAATGTGATCCCTCAGATGGAGCTGCCGGATGCAAAAGAGTGCCGTGATATGCGCCAGAAGGAGTTCAAGCATCTTCTGAAAGAGCGCGCGGTCAAGGCGTACGAGGCAAAAGAGGCAGAGTTCCCCGAGGCTGAGCAGATCCGTGAGATTGAACGTGTAGTCCTCCTGAAAGTCATCGATGCAAGATGGATGGATCATATTGACGATATGGATCAGCTCCGTCAGGGCATCGGACTGCAGGCATACGGACAGAGAGACCCGCTTGTGGAGTACAAGATGACTGGTTACAATATGTTCGGCGAAATGACGAACATGATCGCGGAGACGACCATCCGTACACTTTTCCATATCCGTGTGGAGCAGAAAGTAGAGCGTGAAGAGGTTGCGAAAGTGACCGGAACGAATAAAGACGACACTTCTGTGCGTGCCCCGAAGAAACGTGCGGAGAAGAAGATCTATCCGAACGATCCGTGCCCGTGTGGAAGCGGAAAGAAATACAAACAGTGCTGCGGCCGAAAGCAGCTTGGCGCGAACAAGGCGTAAGCCGCAGTTCAAGCCCTAGTGCGGGGCAGCAGAATATATCAAAATGAAATGTGAGAAAGAGGTGAATAAGGTGGTTTTATTAGATGAATTAAAGTCAAGACTGACTGCATATGAGGAACCGCTGAAAGATCTGAGGGATTCACTTTGACTTAGCGTCAAAGAAACTCAGAATTGAAGAACTACAGAAAAGGCTGGAGGAACCCGGATTCTGGGATGATCCGGATACTTCCCAGCAGGTTATGAAAGAATTAAAGGGCCTTGAGGATTCTGTCAAGGAAATTGAACAGCTCTGCTCAGATTATGAGGATATGAAACTCCTCATCGAGATGAGCGAGGAAGAGCCGGATGAGGAGACGTCGAAAGAGATCGAAGAGGAACTGGAAACATTCGAGACGACGTTTGAAGAGCTTCGGATCAGTACACTTCTGACAGGCCCGTACGACAAAGACAATGCCATCGTGACGCTCCATGCGGGAGCCGGCGGTACGGAATCCTGCGACTGGGCAGGCATGCTGTATCGCATGTATACAAGATGGGCAGAGAAGAAAGGGTACGTTGTAGAGGAGCTGGATTATCTGGAGGGCGATGTGGCTGGTATCAAAGGGGTTACCTTTGAAGTGAAAGGCGAGAATGCTTACGGTTACCTGCGCTCTGAAAAAGGAGTCCATCGTCTCGTACGTATCTCTCCGTTCAATGCGGCAGGCAAAAGGCAGACGTCCTTTGCCTCCTGTGATGTGATCCCGGATATTGAGGAAGACATCGACATCGAGATCAATGACGATGATTTGAAGATCGATACTTACCGGTCCAGCGGTGCGGGCGGCCAGCATATCAACAAGACCTCGTCCGCGGTGAGGATCACGCATCTGCCGACCGGTATTGTGGTCCAGTGTCAGAATGAACGTTCCCAGCATATGAACAAGGATAAGGCGATGCAGATGCTCAAATCTAAGCTCTATCTGATGAAACAGCAGGAGCAGGCAGAGAAAATGTCAGATATCAGGGGCGAAGTCAGGGACATCAATTTCGGAAACCAGATACGTTCCTATGTCATGCAGCCCTATACCCTTGTGAAAGATCACAGGACCAATGCAGAGGTCAGCAATGTAAACAGCGTTATGGATGGTAATATCGATCCGTTTATCAACGCATACCTGAGTGCTGAAACAGGACAGCGGGCGGAAGAATAGTCCGGTCTGCAGTTTATGCAAGCAGCAAATCAGAGAGTACAGATAAGGAGAAAACGATGGTAAATATAGCAGTAATGGGATACGGCACCGTAGGTTCCGGAGTCGTGGAAGTAATCAATACGAACAGCGATGTCATCAATCAGCGTGCAGCCAATGAGATCAATATCAAATATGTACTCGATCTCAGAGATTTTCCGGGTGATCCGATCCAGGAGAAGATCGTTCATGATGTGGATGTGATCATTAATGATCCGGAAATCCGTATCGTAGTTGAGGTGATGGGAGGCATTGAACCTGCATATACATTTGTGAAACGCTGCCTTGAGGCGGGAAAGAGTGTTGTCACATCCAATAAGGCATTGGTTGCAAAGCACGGGGCAGAGCTTCTTTCAATTGCACGTGACAGAGAGCTTAATTTCCTGTTTGAAGCGAGCGTGGGCGGCGGCATCCCGATCATCCGCGCACTGAATTCCTGCCTGACAGCAGACAAGATCGAAGAAATCACAGGCATCCTGAATGGAACAACCAACTATATGCTCAGTAAGATGTTTTATGAAGGGGCTGATTATGATGAGGTCCTGAAAGAGGCTCAGGACAACGGCTATGCGGAGCGCAATCCGGAAGCGGATGTGGAAGGATATGATGCCTGCCGCAAGATCGCGATCCTTTCTTCGCTCATCTCCGGGCAGCAGGTTGATTTTGAGGATATTTATACAGAAGGTATCACAAAGATCACAAAGAAAGATATGCTTTACGCAAAGAAACTGGAAATGACGATCAAACTGATCGCGTCCAGCAAACGTCATGATGATCATGTGCATGCGATCGTAGCTCCGATGCTTTTGAACAAAGAGCATCCGCTCTATAGTGTGGACGACGTATTTAATGCTGTGTTCGTGCACGGAAATATGCTTGGAGACGCTATGTTCTACGGCAGCGGCGCGGGCAAGCTCCCGACAGCCAGTGCGGTTGTGGCTGACGTGGTGGACGAGGCAAAACATCTGCACAGAAATATTATGACAATGTGGAAGAATGAGAAACTGACACTTCTTCCTATTGAGGATACAGAAAAAAGATTCTTCGTTCGGATCAGCGGCAGTGCGGATGCGCGCATCGGAGAGATTGAAAACGTATTCGGACCAGTTCAGAAAGTTACGGTTGATGAACTGAATGACGAGTTTGGTATTGTGACAGAAGTGATGACGGAAGGAGAGTATCAGAAGAAATCTTCTCAGATCAACGGAATCCTTCACATGATCCGTATTGAAGACTAGGAGGCAGCAGACTGATAACAGGAGGAAGAAATGAAATATATTGTGATCTTATGTGACGGGATGGCTGATGAGCCGATTGACAAGCTGGAGGGAAAAACTCCGCTGGAAGCCGCCCGCACTCCGAATATGGACCGCCTTGCAAAGAACGCGGAGATCGGAATGGCGCGTACAGTGCCGGAAGGGATGGCGCCGGGGAGCGATACGGCAAATCTGTCTGTGATCGGGTATGATCCCCGGAAGTATTATTCCGGACGTTCACCGCTGGAGGCTTTGAGTATCGGTGCTGACATGGGGGAAGCTGATGTGTCTTTCCGATGCAATCTTGTCACGTTGTCGGAGGGAGAAGAGCGATACGAAGATCATACGATATTAGATCACAGTTCCGGGGAGATCAGTACGGAGGATGCTGCTGTCCTGATCGAGGCTTTGAAGGATGAATTTGCGCATGGCAGCGCGTCTGAGCGCCCCTGCTATGCCCCCGGATATACATTTTATGTGGGAACAAGCTATCGCCATCTGCTGATCCAGAATAACGGGAAAGTAGTGGATCTGACAGCTCCCCATGATATATTGACAAAACGGATCGGAGACTATCTGCCGTCAGACCTGGTACTGCGGGATATGATGGTCAGAAGCTATGATATTCTGAAAGACCATCCGATTAATGTGAAGCGCCGCGCAGAGGGGAAAAATCCTGCTAACTCTGCATGGTTCTGGGGAGCGGGAACACGGCCTGTGCTGACCTCATTTGAAGAGAAGAACGGCGTGAAAGGGGCTATGATCTCTGCGGTTGACCTGCTGAAAGGAATTGCAGTGGGAGCCGGGATGCACAACATCATTGTAGAGGGTGCCAACGGTGGACTGCATACCAATTACCGCGGGAAAGGGCAGGCAGCGGTGAAAGCGCTGACAGAAGAGGGATATGATTTTGTCTATGTACATATCGAGGCGCCTGACGAGATGGGGCATCAGGGAAGTGCGGAAGACAAAATCTGCGCGATCGAGTATATTGATGATCAGGTGATCGGCCCGGTGACAGAGGCCCTTGAGAAGTCCGGCACGGATTTCCGCATGCTCATCATGCCGGATCATCCGACTCCGGTGCGTGTGCGCACCCATACATCGGATCCGGTGCCGTATATGATCTATGACAGTACAAAGCTGGTTCAGGGAAAAGACAGTTATAATGAGAAAACCGGTCAGGAGACAGGTGTCTTTATAGAAAAAGGATATACTCTGATCGATCATCTGCTTGAAAAATAGAAGAACTGAAAATAGAAGATCTGAAAAATAGAACATCCGGAGAGGAGAATTTCAGCCGGAATACAAGTGACGCCTGCGTGCGTGCCTGTATTCCGGCTGTTTTGTCTTATATATTTTAGAAAATCTTTGGATTTGTTGATAAGAAGGGGAAAAACAGAATCACCCGGGATGCATACATGTATACAATTTGACATAAATTCTTTGAATCCGCCATTGCATGTTACTATACAACAATGCTATAATTCATAGTAGCGTATTTTGCCATTTGGCAGAAGAAGAATTGTGAGTAGGTGACTGATTTGAAGAATAAGATCAAACGTTTTGCCAAAGGAGATTTTCATATCCCGCAGCCGGAGATTATTTTCCCGGAGACAAGGATTATAATGCGTGTCGGCGAGGGTGAAAAATACAGAGGGAGTTTTTCCCTTCAGAATCAGGGGGAGGGTACGATCCGCGGGCTCGTGTATCCCTCTTCTTATCGTGTGCACTGCGATGAGCAGGGTTTTGATTCCAATCCGGTCAACATTTATTATACATATGACGGGACAGGGCTTGTGCCGGGCCATGTAGAGCACGGTAAGTTTACGATCGTCTGCAATGGCGGGGAATTTGATATCGCCTTTACAGCGATCATCGAAAAACCGTATGTGATGACAAGCTATGGTAAAGTACAGAGCCTGGATGATTTCAAAAAACTTTCTTTCCGTGATGCGGCGGAGGCGGTCAAACTGTTCCGGTCAAGGGATTTTTATGAGATCCTCAAATATGAAGATAAGAGGATACAGGCACTCTATGACAATATGCGCCGCTGGGAACTGGATCAGCAGGCGCTGGAGGAATTCCTTGTAGGATGCAAGCAGAAAGAAAAGATTTTCCTGACACTCGAGGAAGAAAGCAGGGCCTTCATCTCTCTGACGGAGCCGCGTAAAGAGACATTTGCGATCAAGAAGAATACATGGGGATATCTTGAGATAGATGTGAAGACAGAAGGGGACTTTCTGCATGTCGAACACACCCGTATCACTACGGAAGAGTTTATAGGGAATTCTTACCGCCTTGAATATTTCCTCGATACTGAAAAGCTGCACAGAGGAAGTAATTATGGAAGGATCATACTGGAATCGCCTTATGAGACACTGACTTATGAAGTGGTAGTCGAGAAAGATATTGCACGTGATGAGGATTACAGGGCAAATGACCGTGAGTTTGCCGGGATCCTGAAAAACTATCTGAAATATGAGGGCGGGCAGATGCAGCTCGACGACTGGGTGGAAGAGGCCGTACGGAGGATCAAACATCTCCGTGAAATGGATGAGAGTAATGAATATTATCTCCTTGCCCATGCCCACATCTGCCTGATCGGAAAGCGGATGGATGAGGCAAAATGGCTGCTGGAATCTTACAACTATAACAGATTCGCGATCGGAAAAGATATTGAATTAAGTTCTTATTATCTTTATCTGACTACATTTTTGTCAAATGACACGATCGGGCAGCGCAAAGTTGCAGAAGAACTTTCGAAGTCTTTCATGAAGCATCCGGACAGCTGGCGGATCCTCTGTATGCTCGTAGAGATTGATTCGGAATACAAGATATACAGTGAGAGGCTGAGAGCCCTTGAAAAGCAGTTTTATGAGGATAAATCCCACAGTATCTGGTTCTATCTGCAGGCATTCCGGTGCTTCAGGGATAAGAGCTCTTCTCTGAAAAAACTCGGCCTGTTTGAAGTCCAGGTACTGCTCTTTGCGGTGAAATATAAGCTGATGACAAGAGAACTGGCACTGTATACAGCCAATCTTGCCAGCCAGATGAAAGTGTTCGACCGTCATCTGTATGATGTGCTTGTCCAGGCGTACGATATGTATAATGAATCTATGATCCTGACCGCGATCTGTACACTGCTTATTAAAGGGAACTGCATGGACAGCTGCTATTTTAAATGGTATGAAAAGGCTGTGGAAAATGAACTGAAGATTGCCCAGCTTTATGAGTATTACATGGCAACTGTGCGTCCGGAACAGTTCCACAAACCTCTGCCCAGATCGGTATATCTGTACTTTATGCACGGGAATAATCTGGATTTCAACAAATGCGCATTCCTTTATTCTAATCTCATCACGTACGAGGATGAGTCCAGTGAGATTTATGCTCATTACCGGGATGAGATGGAGGCATTTGCGTGGAACCAGCTGGACCGCCGGAATATAAACGAACAGCTCAGGATCATCTACAAGAGATTTGTCGCAGAATCAGCTATGAATCCGGAACGTATAAAAGCATTATATGATGTCTGCCATGCATACTGGATCACCACAAAGGTCCGGAATATGAAATATGTCCATGTGATCGCAGAAGACGGCACGATCACCCAGAAAGCCCCGTATACAGACAAGGGGGCAAGGGTATTCCTGTATTCCAAGACAGACAGGCTTGTCTGGGAATCGAAGGACGGAAGGCATTATACAGACTCTGTTCCGTACGAGAGCAAGAGGCTGTTCTATGAACTGCGGTATATGGATATGTGCAGAAAATATATCAACGGACTGCGCAGGAACAGGTCAGAAGAGCAGGCTCAGGAGCTTACTCTGGAAGTAGTCCGTGAAAACGGGCTTGAAAATTATGCGGAAGAAGAGATTTTCGGTCTCTGCAGCAGGACGATCCGCGAAAATAATTATGAGAACGATGATTTCCTTACGTATGTCTGTTTTGAGCTGTTTAAGAAGCAGCAGTATGATAAAGTGATCCTGACTTATCTTGCAAACTATTACTGCGGAGCAACGTCGGATATGAAACTGCTCTGGCGTGAGGCAAGAGATTATGAGATCCATACCCATAAGCTGGCTGAACGTATCCTGACCCAGATGCTCTTCTCGGAGGAATTGTTCCAGGAGGCACAGATTTTTGAACAGTATTACGCGGAAGGAGCCTATTTCAGGCTCCAGCAGGCATATCTGACCTATGTCTCGAGAGAGTATGTGGTGGAAGAGCGGAAAATCGGCCGCAGCGTGATCGATATTATCTGCAGAGAGTATGAAAAAGGAGAAGACACGGGTGATATCTGCAAGATCGCCGTGTTGAAATATTATTCCCAGCGGGAATACAATACACAGACCCGCAGGACTTTGAAGAAATTTCTCCAGGAGCTCTGTGGAAAACAGATCTATTTCCCGTTCTTCCTTTCTTACGAAAAAGAATGGCTGATCGAGCTGCAGCTCTGGGATAAGACACTGATCGAGTATAAGGGGCAGAAGGGCAGCAGGGTCATGCTTTATTACCAGCTTCAGAAAGGCGGAGAGGAACAGACTGACTATTCGACAGAAGTACTGACTCCGATGTACGAGAATCTTTATGTGAAGAAGTTTGTCCTGTTTGCGGACGAAAAGCTGAAGTACTATTTTAAAGAGACGATAGACGGGAATTCTTACCGCAGTGACAAAGAGACATGTGTCAGGACAGCCCGGCCCGGTGAACAGGGAAGATATGGCCGACTGAACGATATCCTGATGGAGAACGATAAAAAGGCAAGAAAGAGAAAAATGCAGGCATATTCGCTGGAGGATGCAGTGGCAGCACAAATGTTTGCGCAGGAATAAGGAGGGTGTCTTTTACATGGGACAAGGCAGTATCATTGGATATGAGATAAATGAAAAGACATGTCAGATCAGTTTTTATAATGAACAGGAAATGGAGCCGGACACCCTGGAGGTGGATTCCGATAATTACCAGATTCCTCTTATCATAGGAAAACTCAGAGACACATGGGCATACGGCAAAGAAGCAAAGAGGCTTGTAAGCATCAAGGAGGGGTTCACAGTCACCCGCCTGCTCGGCAAAAGCCTTGCGGGCGACAAGATTGAGTTCGGTGAAGAAACTTACGATGCAGTCTGGCTGCTCTCCCGGTTTATCCAGATGTCGCTGCAGTCATTTCCGGTGATCGACGGCATTGTATTTACTGTTCCGGCGCTTACCGAAGAACTGGCACAGATGCTGCGCGGGATCGCTGCCCGGATGAATATTGATAAAAGACATGTTTTTATACAGGATTATAAGGAGAGTTTCTGCAATTACCTGTTTTATCAGCCGAAGGAACTTTGGCAGTACGATGCAGCTCTGTTCTGCTGTGACAGAAACGAGATAAAAGCATACATGCTTCGCCGGCTCCGTCCGGGACTGGGAGGCGGCAAGACTACATTTGTGACAGTAGATGAAGTGGCCAGCGCACATATGAAGGAACTGGCGATGGTATATCCGGTGCTCAATGAAGACAAAGCAAAAGAAGCGGATGCTATGTTCTGTAAATTTATCGAGAGTGTGTTTGACAAAAGGATCGTATCTTCTGTCTTTCTGACGGGGGAAGGGTTTGAGAACAACTGGTATCCGAAAGCGCTCCGCGTTCTGTGCAACGGAAGACGTGCATTTATCGGGAACAATCTTTACAGTAAGGGTGCATGTTATACTGCATACAGGAAACTTTACATGCATATCGAGAATCCGGTCTATCTCTCTGAGGATAAGCTGACTGACCAGATTACTGTAAATATGCGCGTGGACGGGCAGGAGATGTGGTATCCGATCGTATCATGGGGAGCTCACTGGTATGAATCTAATAACCAGTGGGAGGTGCTCTGTGAGGATATGGACGAAATTGAATTCCATATTGAATCTCTGATCCAGGGCAATGTAAGGACAGAGAAAATATCGCTTGCACGGCTGCCGAAACGTTCGGAGTATTCTGTCCGCCTGCAGCTCGAGACGGTTTTTCTCGATAATAAGACATGCAGGATCACGGTGAGAGATGCAGGATTTGGAGATTTCTTTCCGGCGACCGATTTTCATGCCGAGAAGACGATACATTTAGGAGGCAACGATGGGAAGTTTAATTCTTTGTCATGACAGACATGCCGCACATTCCTATGAGATCACGAGGATACACTGCCGTATTTTTACGATCGAAGAGCTGTGCTACTATCTTTGTAATAACCTCTATCTGATCGATTATACGATCATGAATACACAGCTCTGCGACTGGCTGGATGAAGAGCTGGGAATGGACAGGCTGGCATCTGATCTGAGGGATGTGCTCCGGCTTCACGGATCTGTGGAAAAATTCGTGCTCACCATCCTGAAAGCGTCAAAAATCTACCGGGAGCCGGAAATGATCCGCATCCAGAATGTTCTGGAGCATCTGAAAAATCAGAAAGATATCGAGCGGCAGAAATATAAAGGAGACAATCTTCTGGAGAGCGGGGAAGTGGAGGAGGCGATCCTCGTCTATCAGGCGATCCTTAATCAGGAAAAAGACGAGTCTGTGGATGAAAAATTTTATGGCAAGATCTATGCAGGTCTTGGAGCGGCATATGGGCGCCTGTTCCTTTATCAGGAGGCGGCTCGAATGTACGACAGGGCCTATCAGATCTGTCAGGATAAAGCACTCATCAAACCATATCTCTACGCATCCTATAAATATATGTCTCTGGAGGAATACCATATACTTATTACAAAACAGGATGACTATATGGAAATCAATGCGCAGATGCGCCGGGAGATAGATGAGATACGGAAAAATATGCCGGAAGAGACGGATCCGGATCTCATAGAGAAATGGAAACGGCAGCACAGGAGGAATCACGCATAGCATGCCATCGCAACTCAGAAATGTATCTGTTAAAACTTGGGTTTGACAGCAGGATATCCGTGTGTTAGAATACAACAGTAACTTTACCGTAGTGCAGTGACTCATTGGTAGAGAAAAAAAGCGATGCCGGATATCCGGCGATGGAGGTAATGCGATTATGAAAAAGAGAGTATTAAGTGTACTGCTCTGTGCAGGGATGGCAGTTTCTATGCTGGCGGGCTGTGGTTCCGGAAATTCAGATTCTGCATCTGATGCAGGAACAGATACAGAGCAGAGCAGTGAGAGCGAAAGCGATAAGGCATATGTCCAGGATAAGGGGACGCTTGTAGTAGGTATCACAAACTTTGAACCTATGGATTATCAGGATGACAACGGCGACTGGATCGGATTCGATGCCGATATGGCGAAAGCTTTCGGCGAGAGTCTGGGCGTGGACGTGGAGTTTGTAGAGATCGACTGGGACAACAAGATCCTTGAGCTGGACAGCCAGACAATTGACTGTGTATGGAACGGCATGACACTTACAGATGAAGTGACGAGCTCTATGGAGTGCACGGACGCATATCTGAATAATGCACAGGTTGTTGTAGTACCGGCGGATGTTGCAGACCAGTATCAGGATGAAGACAGCTTATCTGACCTGAACTTTGCTGTTGAGGCGGGAAGTGCCGGAGAGGAACAGGTCAGTGAGAGAGGTCTGAACTACACTGCAGTGACGGCACAGGCTGACGCCCTGATGGAGGTCGCTGCGGGGACTTCAGATGCGGCGGTGATCGATTCTCTGATGGCAGCAGCTATGATCGGAGAGGGAACAAGCTATTCAGACCTTACATATACGATCAGCTTAAACAGTGAAGAGTATGGCGTAGGATTCCGCAAAGGCTCTGATCTGGCAGAAGAGCTGAACAATTTCTTTGCACAGAGCTATGAGGATGGAACAATGCAGGCGTGTGCTGAAGAATACAAAGTACAGGCTGCGCTGATCGAGCAGTAATCAAAAAAGAGACAGAGGTTACAACATGGATTTGATAATGGAACAGTTTCCTATCGTTTTCAATGCGCTAAACGTAGGATTTTTACAGACGTTAAAACTGTTTTTTGTGACACTTCTGGGAGCAATCCCGCTGGGACTGGTCATATCTTTCGGATCGATGTCACGGTTCAGACCGTTAAGCTATATTACAAAGATCATTGTATGGATCATCAGAGGTACTCCTCTGATGATCCAATTGCTGATTATCTTTTATTTTCCGGGGATCGTCCTGGGCAATAATATCTGGGGCGGGAGCGAGAGCGGAAGGTTTCTGGCGGCGTCAGTCGCTTTTATCTTTAATTATGCCTGCTACTTCTCTGAAATCTACAGAGGCGGGATCCAGGGTGTGCCAAAGGGGCAGGAAGAGGCCGGGCTTGTGCTTGGCATGACGAGAAGCCAGATCTTCTTTAAGGTCACACTGCTCCAGATGATCAAGCGGATCGTGCCGCCGATGGCGAATGAGATCATCACGCTCGTAAAGGATACATCCCTTGCGCGGATCATTGCACTGCAGGAGATCATATGGGCCGGCCAGGCGTTCTTAAAAGGATCACAGGGCATTGCCGGTGAGATCTGGCCGCTGTTCTTTACCGCTGTCTACTATCTGATCTTCAGCGGAATTCTGACTGTCCTGCTGGGACGTCTTGAGAAGAAACTGGACTATTTCAGATAGGAGGAAAACGCATATGTCGATTCTTGAAGTAGAACATTTAAGTAAGAATTTTGAAAGAACAGAAGTGCTGAAAGACATTAGTTTTTCGCTGGAAAAAGGAAAAGTACTGTCTATTATCGGTTCATCGGGAAGTGGAAAAACAACATTGCTCAGATGCCTGAATTTTCTGGAACGTCCGGACGGCGGAGCTATCCGCGTAAACGGCGAGACATTGTTTGACGCGAATGATCCGGTGACGACACAGGAGTCAGAGATACGCAGGAAACGGCTCCATTTTGGCCTGGTATTTCAGTCCTTTAATTTATTTCCGCAATATACGGCTCTTGGAAATGTTATGCTCGCTAAGGAGCTGCTTGAGAAAGAGCGCCCGGACTATAAGGCCAGAAAGAAAGAAATACATGTAGAGATCGAGCAGGAGGCAAAAAAACTGCTGGATCAGATGGGACTTTCCGACAGAATGAATAATTATCCGCATCAGTTGTCAGGAGGGCAGTGCCAGCGTGTTGCGATCGCAAGGGCTCTTGCCCTGAAACCGGACATCCTGTGTTTTGATGAACCGACATCTGCACTTGATCCCGAGCTGACAGGGGAAGTACTGAAAGTGATCCAGGGGCTGGCGGACCAGGAGACAACAATGATCATTGTCACACATGAAATGGCGTTTGCACGGGATGTCTCAAGCCAGGTTATCTTTATGGATGACGGCTGTATCCTGGAACAGGGAACGCCGGAGGAAGTGTTCGAAAATCCACGGGAAGAGCGTACACGGCAATTTTTGTCACGTTATACAAAAGGATGAAAAACGGCAGATAAATTATCGACAAAATTGATAAATTGGATGCTATTTATTAAAAAAACTTATAAAACGGCTTGCTATAAAATAATGAGCCGGAGGGTTACAAGGCAGGGGGGATTGTTGATTTTCCCCCTGCCTTATATTATAATCGAACTTGCAGACGGGCATTGGAATTGCTGGTCTGTACGAAACAGATTACCTGAACAGACTAGTAAGGAGCAGGATTTAGATGACAGAATTTAGCAGGGTATCTACCGGGCTCGGCGAGGAATGCGGAGTCTTTGGCGCTTATGATATGGACGGAAATGATGTGGCACCGTCTATTTACTACGGACTGTTTGCATTGCAGCACAGAGGGCAGGAGAGCTGCGGGATCGCAGTGACTGATACAAATGGTCAGAGGAAAGTTCTTTCGAGAAAGGGACTTGGACATGTGAATGATGTTTTTGACGAGGCTGCACTCGGGGAGCTGAAAGGAAACCTTGGTGTAGGACATGTCCGCTATTCTACAGCGGGAGGCACCAGAGTGGAGAATGCGCAGCCACTTGTGATCAACTATGTGAAAGGAACATTGGCGATCGCTCATAACGGCAATCTTGTCAATGCGATCGAACTGCGTAAAGAGCTGGAGTATACCGGAGCAATCTTTCAGACAACAATTGATTCAGAAGTGATCGCGTATCATATAGCAAGAGAACGTCTCAATGTGAAAACGGCAGAAGAAGCAGTAAAGAACGCGATGAAAAAGATCAGGGGGGCTTATGCCCTTGTCGTTAACAGTCCGAGGAAAATGATCGGAGCGAGAGACCCGTTCGGACTGAAGCCGTTATGTATCGGACGGCGCGGCAGTACGTATTTCCTTGCGTCCGAGAGCTGCGCGATCACAGCGGTAGATGCAGAGTTCGTGCGAGATGTGCGGCCGGGCGAGATCGTAACGATCACACAGAAGGGAATCGCCTCTGATATGAGTATGGCAATTCCGGAGGAGAAACACGCACGGTGCATTTTCGAGTATATTTATTTTGCCCGTACGGACAGCAGGATTGACGGAGTCGAGGTCTATCATTCCAGGATACTGGCCGGGAAAGCCCTGGCAGAATCCTATCCGGTAGAAGCAGATCTTGTGGTAGGTGTGCCGGATTCCGGGCTGGTGGCGGCAAAAGGCTATTCCGAATATTCAGGGATTCCGTACGGCATGGCTTTTCATAAGAACAGCTACGTGGGGAGGACATTTATCAAACCGAAACAGAGCGACCGTGAGTCCAGCGTGAAAATTAAGCTGAACGTAATTCCGGAAGTTGTCAGAGGGAAAAGGATCGTCATGGTCGATGATTCAATCGTGCGGGGGACGACCTGCGCGAATATAATAAAGATGCTCAAAAGTGCAGGGGCAACGGAAGTGCACGTGCGTATCAGTTCGCCGCCGTTTCTGCATCCCTGTTATTTCGGGACAGATGTCCCTTCTGATGACCAGCTGATCGCTCATTCGCACACACCGGAGCAGATCCGCCAGATGATCGGGGCAGACTCACTGGGATATATGGAGATCAGCAAACTGAGAGATATGGTTGGAGATTTAAAGTACTGCGATGCATGCTTTACAGGAAATTATCCCATGGAAGTTCCGGGGGAAGATATCAGCCATGCTTTTGAATGATACGGCCTGTCCGTGTATTATAAAAAAGATAAAAAGGAGATTATGATTATGTCAAATGACCGTTATGTAAGCCCGCTTTCTGAGCGTTATGCAAGTAAGGAGATGCAGTATATTTTTTCACCGGACAAGAAGTTCCGTACATGGAGAAGACTCTGGATCGCTCTGGCTGAGACAGAGAAAGAGCTGGGCCTCAATATCACAGACGAGCAGATCGAAGAGTTGAAAAGTCACGCGGATGATATCAACTATGACGTGGCAAAGGAGAGGGAGAAAGTCGTCCGTCATGATGTTATGTCCCATGTCTATGCATATGGCGTACAGTGTCCGAAGGCTAAAGGGATCATTCATCTCGGCGCGACTTCCTGCTATGTAGGAGATAATACAGATATCATTATCATGTCCGAAGCGCTGAAGCTGGTAAGAAAGAAACTGATCAATGTAATAGCAGAGCTGGCGAAATTCGCGGATGCACAGAAGAGCCAGCCTACACTTGCTTTCACTCATTTCCAGCCGGCACAGCCTACAACAGTAGGAAAACGAGCAACTCTGTGGATGCAGGAATTTGAGATGGATCTGGAGGATCTGGATTATGTGCTGGGAAGCCTGAAACTGCTCGGATCAAAAGGAACGACAGGAACGCAGGCAAGTTTTCTTGAGCTCTTTGACGGAGACCAGGAAACGATTGACAAGATCGATCCGATGATCGCTGAGAAGATGGGATTTAAAGCATGTTATCCGGTATCCGGACAGACATATTCCAGAAAGGTGGATACAAGAGTGCTGAATGTACTTGCCGGAATCGCGGCAAGTGCCCACAAGTTCTCAAATGACATACGTCTCCTTCAGCATTTAAAAGAAATTGAGGAGCCTTTTGAGAAAACACAGATAGGTTCTTCTGCCATGGCGTATAAGAGAAATCCGATGCGGAGCGAACGGATAGCTTCACTGTCACGTTATGTGATGATCGACGCTCTGAATCCGGCGATCACATCGGCGACACAGTGGTTTGAACGCACACTGGATGATTCTGCCAACAAACGATTGAGCGTTCCAGAGGGATTCCTTGCTATCGATGGCATTCTGGATCTGTGCCTGAATGTAGTGGATGGTCTTGTGGTATATCCGAAAGTAATTGAGAAGCGCCTGATGTCTGAGCTGCCATTTATGGCAACAGAGAATATCATGATGGATGCAGTGAAAGCGGGCGGCGACAGGCAGGAACTGCACGAGAAGATCCGGGAGCTTTCTATGGAGGCTGGAAAAAACGTAAAGGAAAAAGGACAGGATAATAATCTGCTCGAACTGATCGCGGCGGATCCGGCTTTCAATCTGAGCCTTGAGGATCTGCAGAAGACAATGGATCCGTCAAAATATGTGGGAAGAGCAAAGGAACAGGTAGAAGCATATCTTAAAAACGTGATCGGTCCGCTGCTTGAAGAGAACAAAGAAGTGCTCGGGATGACAGCGCAGATCAATGTGTGATGTGTGATCCCGGAGTTTACTGTCAGACCGGTATAAAGAAAACCGCAAAGGAATGTTGCGAATGATTGCGACATTCCTTTTTCTCTGGTATCTTATCTTCTGTAGGATATTATGGAAATTTTTTCCATAATGCTGTTGTGGTGATGAAAGGAAAGGGAGAATAATGGAATTATATGAGGTACTTTATGAAGAGCGGTTTTCAGCAGTTGTGCTGTCGAGGATTACAAAAACGATACTGGTATTCCTGATATTCTGTGTGATGGCAGCAAATGTACATTTTAACAATCCGGCTGCCGGGCAAAGTATATCAGCCGATACTGAAACCATACTGCCGGCCGGCGCAGAGGCAGAAATTGATGCCGGATGGAGTGGGACAGCTTTGTCAACTGTAAATGAAATGATATTGAAACCGATCATTTCTGTAACAAATGAATTCATGATTCCGGTGGTACCGTCAGTGTTTCCGGCAGAGCCGGAGGACAGCACTGTGTATATGCCGGAAGCCCCTGCCGCAACAGTGCCGGAAGAACCAGAAGTTTCTGTACCGGAGGGAACCGCACCAGTGATTCCGGAAGTACCTGAAGCGTCAGTACCGGAAGAACCTGCGACATCTGTGCCGGAAGAACCTGCGATATCTGTGCCGGACGATCCGGCAGAACAGGTCCCGCCTGAGAATACCGGGAACGGAAGTGTTCCGGGAGTGATCGACGGATTTCTTGTCAATGAATCCGGCATCATTTACGGAATTTCAGATCCTGATCTGGTTGTGAACGACGGATATATGGAATTCCCGACGGAGAAATGTACGGGTATTGCCGCGGGTACATTCAGCAGCGGGCTTCCGACTGTCCGCGAGATCTTTATTCCGGCCAATATTACATATATCGAAGAAGGCGCTTTTTCAGGGCTTGCGAATATGGAATGGTTTGAAATGGAATCATCCGGAGCTTATTACACAGAAGAAGGCGTGCTTTTCGCTGAACATGGAACGTGTCTTCTGGCATTTCCTGCCGGACGGACAGGCAATTATAAAGTGCCGTCCCACGTTGTGCGGTTTGCAGCCGGATCATTTGACAGCGCACAGATAGAAGTTCTCGATGCAACAGCGTGTATTCTGACAGATGTTTCCGGGATTCCGGAAAATATCAGTCTGCTCGTCAGAGAAACGCCGTAGTATTGTTGAAGAATCCTCTGAATTGTTTTATAATATTTATGATGTTGAGGGCAAAAGCCCCCAACTATGATACCTGCGGATTGTTCCGTGCTTCGCACTCTCACAATCCGCCCCAATATTCGCATATCGTGGGAT